>JAZUCL010000001.1:0-13905 GCA_045639125.1 Eubacteriales bacterium
TGGAGCGGGTTACGAGGCTCGAACTCGCTACCTCCACCTTGGCAAGGTGGCGCTCTACCAAATGAGCTAAACCCGCAAAATATGTGGTGCCTCCGGGCGGAATTGAACCACCGACACGGGGATTTTCAGTCCCCTGCTCTACCAACTGAGCTACAGAGGCAAATATTGGCGACCCGGATGGGGCTCGAACCCACGACCTCCAGCGTGACAGGCTGGCGTTCTAACCAACTGAACTACCGGGCCGTAAATGGTGGGAACAACAGGGCTCGAACCTGTGACCCCCTGCTTGTAAGGCAGGTGCTCTCCCAGCTGAGCTATGCTCCCATACAAGTCCGTTTAATTCAGTATTGTGCTCCATCCTCGGTTGCCAACGTATGACATTATACTATCTTTTCGTCCCTTTGTCAAGATATTTTTTGCATTTATTTCAAATATATACTGGCAGAAATTTTATTTCTTATCTCTTGCAATTTTCCAATATTTCGTATAAACTAATGATAGTAATTTACTATTTTGAAAGGAGTTATTATGTCTTTTTTTCCTGACGATATTCCTGAATATCTTAAAAGTTTTCTAAACTACATGATGACTGTAAAAAGTCAATCGAAGAAAACCGTATCGGAGTATTATCTCGATTTACGAACTTTTCTCAGATTTATTAAATTACAACGTGATAAACTTCCTCACGATACAGATTTTGATACTATTGACGTACTTGATATATCAATAGATGAACTAAGACGGGTGACTTTGACTCAAGTATATGATTATCTTAGTTTTGTAAGTCAGTATCGTCCTACATATCACAAAAGTTCACACACGCCATACGGAAATCATGCGGCTGCAAGAGCAAGAAAAGTCTCTTCACTCAGGTCGTTTTTTAAGTATTTGACTGTAAAAGCAAATCTCCTTGAAACAAATCCCGTAGCAGAACTTGAGTCTCCCAAACTCAAAAAGTCACTGCCTAAATATCTTACGCTCGACGAGGCAAAGACTCTTTTACAAAATGTTGATGGGCGAAGTAAAGAACGTGATTACTGTATTTTGACTCTGTTTCTAAACTGCGGTATGCGTGTATTTGAACTTGCAGGTATCAATCTATCGGATATTGACCGTTCAAACAATCTTCTCAGGCTTAGAGGTAAAGGCAATAAGGAACGAATTTTATATCTCAACGACGCCTGTATTGAAGCACTTGATGCGTACCTGCCTCTGCGTATCAAACCTAACTCTCCAGTCGATGGTGATGCACTCTTTGTCAGTGCTCAAAGAAAGAGAATTTGCGTTCAAACTGTAAAGCATCTTGTAAAGAAACATTTAGGTGCCGCCGGTTTGTCGGGACGTGATTTTTCTGCCCATAAATTACGTCATACTGCCGCCACTCTCATGTATCAAAATGGTGTTGATATTCGTACACTTCAAGAAGTTCTTGGCCACGAACAACTTGATACAACTAAAATTTACACCCATATATCCGACGCAAATCTTAAAAATGCGGCAATGATGAATCCCCTATCCGACTTCGCACCACGCCCTCGTGATAAAAAAGATAATGACATATAAAATACTAAAGCCACATTTGTAAAGTACAAATGTGGCTTTAACTCAACTTAATTTCAGTGATTTGATGAACTATCTCGATTTTTGACAGTAATATCATCTTCAAAGATAGACTCTTCATTGTCCTCTTCATATTCAATTTCAGTTTCACTGTCCTCCTCACGTTCCGTAAGAGGATCGAGCATATACTTCTTTATTGTCGGGTATGAATTGAATACGACAATAAAACCACTTAACGCAAGTGAGATAAATGGAACAAATACAATGCTTAGGTACATGGACGACACAACTAAAACCGCTCCTGCAAATACTATACTACAAATATTTCTAATAAATCCAAGAACTGCAAAAAGCCAAGAGTTTTTAATAATTGCAATAAATGGTAAGTCAAAAGTCACCATGATAGTATAGATATAAAAACGCATAATTTGATATATTACAAAGGCAATTATTGCAACGTAGCGAATAAACTGAAAATATCCTTCCATAGATGGATCAGTTATCTTCATAGTTAGATATAATACTAAACTTACTATAAGAAGAATATCTATTAAACCTGCAATCAAACCCTGCTTAAAATTTTGCTTTGTACGTTCATACAAATCAGATAGAATCCATGCGTGTTCCTCACGAGCAAAGTTGCGGAGAATGTATGTCACACCTGCCGTAACAGGTCCAAACAATATGGCAGAAATTACAACTAAAATCCAAACAATTGGTGATGGTAGACGCAACAAGAACGAAATGAAGAGATTAAGTAACATATTGCTGTTTATAATTTCTGCATCAACACCTGTCGCACTAAGTACAAAGAACGAAATAGCGGCAAATAAAGGGAAAGTTACGATAAAATACAGCATATTTACTTGGATTAACTTGAAAAATTTACGAATAAATAGTTCAAAAAACAGTAAGAATCTTTTTTTCTGAGGTGCATTTTTTTCGACTCCCTTGCCGGGTTTGGAATAATTGAACATACCTAAAAAACCTGCCATTTACTAAAACTCCTTTTGTTTATGTATACACTTACAATGTCATGATAAACTTGTAAGAAAATATGGCACTATAAACGAATCAATAGCCGCACAAACGCAAGCAACAAATATAGTAATTATAAAATATGTGATAAGCATTGGTATATAATTTGAGGCAGATTGAGCCTTACTTGCTCTAACATGGAGAAAGTTTACTCGCAGTGAAACCATTGAAATGCGAATTGCTGTTACAGACAATAGAACAAGACATGGCAACAAGAAAAAACTTGAAATTCCAATTGTAAGTAAGACTATCTTAAAACTACTAAGTCCAAGAACTCTCAAAAAAGAAGTTATTGAAAACGCTAACGCATACCCACGAACACCAATACAAAGTGGAATAACCGCCACTCCAAATACTGTAAAAGAGAAGATTGCGATTATTATGGGAAATTTTAGGTTATTAAGGACATTTGTAAAGAATAAATAGAAACTATTATACCCAACGGAAAATCCGTCTAAATAAGACGTAACGGCTTGAGTAAGCGACGTGGTATCTGTGTTGTTTGATAAAACACAACCTATAATACTGCCAAGCATAAAACATACAGCAACAAACCACTCATAGACAGAAATTGATGTTTTCTTCATGCATACCACTCCTTACCCATAGGGATATTGGAGTATATGCAAAAGTCTTAACTGCTATGATGTAAAACTACTTTGCAAGTTCGTAGGTGCGTTTCGTACAAGCGTCCATTGCATTTGATAAACTATCATCAAAATTAGACTCATCCATAGATTCGAGAGCCGCTTGAGTAGTACCACCCGGAGTCGCAACTATGCGAATTAACTCAGATGCGGAGAGATTAGACTCCTGCATTACACGTGCCGCACCCTCCATTGTCTTTGCCGCTAAGGAAAGTGCAATAGTGGCGTCAATTCCATTTTTATAAGCATTTTTCACCATTACGTCAAGTATTCGATAGAAAAATGCAGGACTTGAACCATTAACGGCAGTAATTTCATTTATCTTATCTTCCGGAAGAACATACGCAACTCCACCACAAGAGAAAATATCTTTTACAGTATTAAAAATATCACTTGGTACACTGTCAGATGCTGCAAGTACAGTGGCACCGCACCCTACAGTCAACGTAGCGTTTGGCATTGTACGTACTATATATGTACTATCACCACAAATTTCCTGCATTGAACGAACAGTAATACCTGCCGCAATAGAGATAAGACAACGCTTTGAAAGATGTTTTGCTATCGGTTCAAGAACTTCACGTACTTTGTAAGGTTTTACACCTAAAAGCACAAAATCGGATTTTGCAGCATCTTCGGCAGAAACTGCACATCGACAGCCACGATTATAATACTCTAATGCCTTGTCAGGCGTTGGATTATATATTATAACATTTTCAGGCAAAAACAAGCCTGCGTCAAGAACGGATTTGACAATTGCCTGTGCCATATTTCCAAATCCAATTATTCCAAATGTTTTTAATATAGTCATAAGATCAAAATTCCTATTTTTCTTCGATAAGTCTATTTAACTCTGACACAAAACTGTTAAGGTCCTTGAATTGTCTGTATACAGACGCAAAGCGTACATACGCTACTTCATCAAGTTCCTTTAATTTTTCCATTACAAGTTCGCCAATTATCCCCGACTCAACTTCACGCTCCAAATGATTTTGAAAGTATGCTTCAACCTCGTCAACAAGTTTTTCAAGAGCACTAAGAGTAATGGGACGTTTCTCACACGCCTTAAAAAGACCATTTAGCAATTTGTTGCGATCAAAAGTCTGACGTGAACCATCTTTTTTAATTACCATAATTGGCAATGACTCAATTGTTTCATAAGTTGTAAATCGTTTCAGACAGTTGAGACATTCACGTCTACGTCGAATACTTGAGCCTTCGTCTGTTGAACGTGTATCAATTACCTTGCTGTCATAATATCCACAGTATGGGCAGTTCATTAAATTGCCTCCAATCAGTACAAGTATAATAATTATACCATAAATAAAAATAAAAGAAAAGACAAAAATATTAATTTGCGTTTTATTAATAATACTTCCATATCTGTTATAAATTTATCATAGATAAAATTAAGATTTCCATGTATAATTAAGAAAAACAGATAAGGAGAATTACATGAAAGCCACTTCCCTACCTCAACACATTTTTATTCTGTGTTCAGCAGTTGCTGTCGCAATGTTTTTACTCCATATAATATTCAAATTTGATTTACTGTTTGGAAATAGTCTTGAACATTATTTAATCGGCGTAAAACTGACAGATTTGACGGCACAATATACGGCACTGTCTCTTACTATCGGTGTTGCAGGCAGCACGTTATGCGATTTATACAGGCAAAGATACGTAAAATAGCCACCGATAAAAGTCGGTGGCTATTATTCAATTATGCGTTTTTGAGGAAATCTTCCAATCTATCCATACCCTTTTTGATATTATCCATAGAAGTAGCGTATGACCAACGAAGGTAGTTGGGCATACCAAAACCACTACAAGGAACAATAGCAACAAGAGCCTTTGTTAAGAACAATGAAGCAAAATCGTCATCATTGTTAATTTTAGTTCCGTACATTGTTTTACCGATAAGTTTTTCAATGTTCATCATAACATAGAAAGCACCCTCAGGCATAATACAACTTACACCATCAATAGCATTCATACGCTCAAAAATGTAATTACGACGTTTTTCAAACTCTTGACGCATTACCTCAATAGTATCCTGCGGACCATTAAGAGCCTCAATAGCCGCCCACTGAGAAATTGTACATGGACCTGATGTAGCATGGCTTTGATAGTTGCTCATAATCTTAGTAAGTTCCTCATTTGCAAGAGAATAACCAATACGCCAGCCTGTCATTGCATAGGACTTAGAAACACCAGTAATAAGAATTGTACGATCCTTTACATCTTCACCTAAAGATGCAAAACTTACAAACTCATTATTATCATATACGAGTTTAGAGTAAATCTCATCGGCAATAACAAAAATTCCTGCTTCCATACAAACATCGGCAATACTCTGAAGTTGTGCTTTAGAGTATAACATGCCGGTAGGATTAGAAGGATTATTGAGCATTAACGCCTTAGTCTTAGGAGTAATTGCACTTCGTATTTGTTCAGCAGTTACCTTAAACCCATTAGATTCAGTTGCGGTAATTTCAATGGGAATACCGCCTGCCTGCTTAACCATCTCATAGTAACTAACCCAATATGGAGCGAGGATAATAACCTCATCACCAGGGTCACAAAGGCACATAAGAGCGTTATATACAACCTGCTTAGCACCATTAGAAACACATACGTTTGAGGGCTCATATTTAAGACCACATTCCTTAAAAATACGATCACATATAGCCTTCTTCAAAGCAGGGATACCTGACGCAGGTGTATACTTAGTCTTATTAGAATCAATAGCATTTTTTCCTGCCTCGGAAATATTTGCAGGTGTTGGGAAGTCAGGCTCACCTGTACCAAAGCCAATTACATCTAAACCGTCAGCCTGCATTTTCTTTGCCAATGAATCAATAGCAAGTGTTGTAGATGCACGAACTGCACTTGCTATTTTTGCTGGTTGTTTCAACATGGTTAATCCTCCTAAAATATAGTATATTACTTATTTTGCAAAGCGATTTCAAGAGCCTTGGAAAACTGATCTGGACAAGAAGTGTTTTTGAATCCACATTGGATACCACGAAGTTTCTTAATAGCGTCTTGTGCGTTCATTCCCTCAACAAGACTTGCAATGCCTTTAAGATTTCCGTTACAACCACCTAAAAACTCAACATTATAGACACAACCATCTATAATATCAAATTTAACGCTTCTTGAACAGACACCTTTTACAGGATACTCCATAAAATCCACCCCTTTTCCAAAAAAGTTTCGTCAGTTTAAGCATAGTAAAATACTTGCCATATATTATAGCACACTTAACAGATAATTTCCAGTAAATTTTATAAGAAATTACATGCTATCAAAAAGCAACTTACTATGAAATTTGCATATATCCTATTTGAATCTTTCGATATAAAGAAAAACTCCTACGTTTTATAGGAGTTTTATAATGTTATCTGCAACAAACATTTTCAATTCTTGCAATTTTATATTTGGGTTCATCTAATATTAACTTATACTAAATAACGGACGCATTCTATATTAAAATACCAACTAAAATGCCAAGTAATGCACCAGCAAAAACTTCAACAGGTGTATGTCCAAGCAGTTCTTTAAGTTCTTTTTGAAATCTATCAGGAGTTGTTTCAGCCCAATGCTCCATCATGTAGTTGATAATCTTTGCCTGTTCTCCTGCTGCTCTGCGTACACCTGCCGCATCATACATAACGACAAATGCTAACACTACTGAAATAGCAAATATCGGTGAGTCAAGTCCGTAATGATTTGCAGCACTTGTGGCAAGTGATGTTACAAAAGCAGAATGAGAACTTGGCATGCCGCCAGTTCCAACAAGACGATGTACATC
This sequence comes from Eubacteriales bacterium, assembly GCA_045639125.1. Taxonomy (GTDB): domain Bacteria; phylum Bacillota; class Clostridia; order Oscillospirales; family QAMX01; genus JAZUCL01. The sequence continues at coordinate 7,063 of JAZUCL010000001.1, forward strand.
AAATTTCTTATACTGAATTAGACAAATCAACACTTTTAGAGACTGAGCAATAAACCAGCCAACAAGTGCGGCAATAAGGAGTTTATTACCTGTAAGTAAAAGGAGATACTTCATTATTAAAACGCCTTTCGTATCACTTAATGGTTGCGATGGGCTAACATTTCTGCAAGTTCGCACAGAAATTCATTGTTTTCAAAACAAGATATGCTGTCTTGTGCTTCTTTTGTCAATCGAAGGATTTCCTTACGACAAGCATCAATACCAAGAATTTCTGGGAATGTTGTCTTACCTTGCTGACGGTCACTTCCAACAGGCTTGCCGATAGTTGCCTCATCACCCTCAATATCAAGAATATCGTCAGCAATTTGAAATGCACGACCAACACAGTCAGCATAATGAATTGCGGCACTACACTTGTTCTCATCAGCGTTGGCAACGATACAGCCTGCTTCAGCAGCAGCACGAATTAACGCACCACATTTCATAGAAATCATTTCTTCAAGTTCAGTTAAATCAGCCATTTTTCCGTCATTTCCGATGTCAACTGTCTGTCCGCCAATCATGCCGTCAACACCTGCACAGTCAGCCAAGACAAAAGCAGCACGTAATGCCCTGTCTGCAGAAATTGTAAGATTTTTAGGTGAAAGCATAGTTTCAAATGCACGATTTAGAAGTGCGTCGCCTGCAAGCACAGCAAAGCCCTCTCCATATACCTTATGATTTGTAGCCTTACCACGACGCATATCGTCATTATCCATACAAGGCAAATCGTCATGTATCAATGAATATGTATGTATCATTTCCAGTGCACATGCATAGGGTAGTGCATCTTCAATTTCACCGCCGCAAATACGGCAAAAATCCAAAAGTATTGCCGCACGTATACGCTTACCACCACCAAGTAGGCTGTAACGCATAGCATCATACATTACACTTTGACGGCAATCAGTTTTTGGAATATATTTTTCTAACGCTTCCTCAGTTAAAGAAACATAGTATGATAATCTTTCTTTATTGTTCATAGTATCAGTATTCACTCTAAATGCTCCCTTTCAAACTATTCATGAGAAGTGAATGGTTCTTCCACCACTTCGCCTGTTTCATTTGTGGTAAGTACAGTTACTCTCTGCTCTGCCTTGTCAAGAGCGAGTCCGCATTTTTTTACCAATGCAGTCCCTTCTTCAAACAGTTTAAGAGAGTCATCAAGAGGAGCATCACCACGTTCAAGCAACTTTACAATTTCATCAAGACGTGTAAGTGCCTGTTCAAAAGTCATTTTTTCCATAGTATACCTACTTTCACAAACTATCAATTCAACAATCAGGCGTATCTATAACGTTACAAGACGCACTGCCAGCGGCAAAGCGTACCATAATATGTTGACCAGGCTGTAACTTTTTGCTGTCAGTTATAAGCACACCCTCATCGTCAGAAACTACACTAAAGCCACGACTTAACACCTTTAACGGACTTAAAGCATCAAGTTTAGAGGTAAGTTGTAAAAACTTTTCCTTGTTACGTCTAATTTCGTTATTGGCGGCTGACACAAACCGTTGTTTCGTATGTTCAAATAACATTCTGCGGTCGTCAATATAAAAACGTGGAGAACGTAAAACACGACAAGACGATAAACGGTGAAGTGTTTCACGGCGAATTGACAATGAAGAAGTTACTCCATTTATAAGACGAGAACTTGCAGATGTAAGATATGCTCTTAACTCCGCCATGTCGGGAACTGCAAGTTCAGCGGCATTTGACGGTGTAGCGGCACGTAAATCAGCAACAAAATCTGATATTGTAACGTCAGGCTCATGACCAACTGCACTTATCACAGGAATATTAGACTGATAAATTGCATAAGCAACACGTTCATCATTGAAAGCCCAAAGGTCTTCAATCGAGCCACCGCCACGACCTGTAATTATAACGTCAGCAAGGCGAAAATGGTTAAGAAATGCGATGCCATTTGCAATTTCTTCAGGTGCCTCCTCACCTTGAACACGAGCGGGATATATAATAACTTTTGCAAGGGGGTATCTATGAGATAATATGCGTAGCATATCACGAATAGCCGCACCGGTAGGAGATGTGACTATGCCTATTCTCGTTGGAAAACGTGGAATAGGTTTCTTGTGAGCGGCATCAAAAAGACCCTGCTCCCCAAGCGTCTTTTTTAGTTGCTCAAATGCAACGTACAATGCACCAACTCCGTCGGGAGTTACATCGTCCATATACAGTTGATATGAACCGTCACGGGGGAAAATTGAAATACGTCCATGAGCAATTACTTTCATTCCGTTTTCCATGCGAAAACGGAGTTTTGAAGCACTTGCACGGAACATAACAGCACGAATTACACCATTTTCGTCTTTTAATGACATATAATGATGACCTGAAGAATGTGCCTTATAGTTAGAAATCTCACCTCTTACATACACATCTGCAAGTTGAGAATCATCATCAATCAGGCGTTTAATATATTCGTTGAGCATGGTAACGGAAAGAATCATATTCTGTTCCAAAAATCAGCACCATCCTTAACAGCAGTTAAAATAGCAATACCAAGAGCATTGTCTGAGGATAAATCAGGTTTTGCAAAGTATGCACCAAATTCTCTATTCATACAAGAGGTAATCTTCTCATTTGACATAACGCCACCTGAACAAAGTAGCGGAATGTCCGGATATAAAAGTTTTGCAACTCTTGTCGCTTCGCATACAGCATAAAGAACGGTTTTTAGTACAAAGGCACAGATTGTCTCACTTGGCGTATGCTCTTCATACATTTTATGTACCTTATTTTCAATTCCCGACAAGGAAAAACCTTCCGCTGATACCTTTACCTTAAACGGACGTACCAAGTCAAACGCTGGCTGAGCAAGTTTTGACAGCATAGGACCTGCAGGAAACGGAAGACCAAGCATAACACCTGTACGGTCAATTAGTTGACCTGCGGAAATGTCGGTTGTTTTCATAACAATACGTTCTGAAATAATCTCGTCATCACTTGGAGTTACAAGTAAAAGTTCAGTAGTACCACCAGACAAATGCCACGCAAGAAAATCAGATTTAAGCAAACTAAGTTTATTTGCAGAAAATGCTGCCGCCGTCAAATGACCTTGTTGATGTGAGAAGGGATAAAACGGCACACGATTAACAGATGAAATGCTTCGTGCCAACCCCTCACCAACAAGAAAACAAGGCATATACGACCCATCAACACTGCGAGGACGAGTAGATGCACCAACAGCAAGTATTTCACTCTTTGGTACTTCTGAAAGTAAATCAGAAACTATACTTGGCATCTGCTTTGTATGGGCAAAAACCGCATCACTTTGACGAAGTCCAAGACTTCCCTGCTCTACCGACAACAGTTTTCCTTTATAATAGGCAGTTAATGTGTCAGCGTCAAAGCATGCAGCAGACGATTTATAGTTACTTGTGTCAAAAGCAAGATACATATTAGTTCTCTTTTTCTGCACGCACAAATGAACCTAAGATTCCATTTACAAACGAAGCACTTTCTTTAGAGTCGTATCTCTTTGTAAATTCAACAGCCTCGTTAATCGAGGCACTGTCCGGAACGTCAGGCATATATAAAATTTCGTACATAGAAAGACGCATAACACTAATCGCAATCTTCGATATACGTCCAACTTTCCAACCGACAGCATACTTAGCAATATACTCGTCAAGTTCTGTCATTTTATCACCCACACCTAAAACAATGTCATTTATATATGACAACTGCTCAGGTGCCGGCATAGCCTTGTACAATGCATCTTCAGTCTTTAAGGACTCAAAACTTTCGGGAGTCATACGTTCAGCAATGAGTTTTGTACATTCCTCATGGGTGAACTCCATCTCAAACACCATGTGGAGTGCGAGTTCTCTTGCAACTTTTCTGCTCAATATTCCTACATCCTTTCCGATTAAAACGGCACTTATTCAGCAGTTTTAGGGATTATGATACCGCCAACAAAGACATTAACACTTCCAACTTTCTTGCCAGTCATAGACTCGACTGCAGCGACAACATTCTCTTGAATTTTCTTGGCAACATCAATTACTACAACACCGTATTTAAGATATACAGTAATATCAAGGGTAATTGTATCCTCAACGTAGCCAACCTTAATGCCACGTGCAACAGGCTGTTTTTTTCCTAAAAGTTCGGAAATATCAAGACCTCCGCCAAGGGAAGCAACGCCGTCAACCTCACCTGCTGAAATTGCGGCAATGGATGCTATTACATCGTCAGCAATTTTGACCATACCTTCCGCACAAACTTGGTTTTCTTTTTTTTCATTCATAGCAATTGCTCCTTTTACATTTTATCGAAAGTAGTATAACACATTATTTGAAAGATTTCAATAAATATTGCACTATTTACTAATATGCATAAAATTTTATCGCCGATTTTTGTGTTGTAGGTTTGACAATAAAGTTTTAGATATGAAATGAATCAGAGTATGTAATATTTCTGAGGAGGCAGCAGAAAATCACCGAGTTAGGTGACAATGTTTTTAGTTATGATATGACAAAATAGCCTCATTTTCATTCTTATGTTCAAGTGAATTTATGCCTCATTTTATAACTGACTTTTTCATTTTTTAACCTATTAAATATTATTTTTAATAAAAAATGGATTTTTTTTGTAAAAAAGTGTTGTAATTTACAAAAAAGTATGTTATATTTAATTAAAATACAAACTGGAGGTTAATCACATGAACAAAACAGAATTAGTTGAGGCAATTGTAGCAAAAACAGGTGCTACAAAAAAAGATGCAGAAAAAATCATGAGCGCAACTTTCGAGTCAATCAGTGATGCTCTTGCAAAGGGCGATAAGGTTTCTCTTATCGGTTTCGGTAACTTTGAAGTTAGAGAGAGATCTGCAAGAGACGGCAAGAATCCCCAGACTGGTGAAAAGATTACTATTGCTGCTTGCAAAGTTCCTGCTTTCAAGCCCGGCAAAGGCCTTAAAGATAAGGTTAATAAGTAATTTGGCGTATCGTTAATCAAATAGAACAAGGTGGTTGATATACTAATCAACCACCTTTCTTCTATTTATCTATTTTTTGCTAAAAGAGTGTCAAGAAGTGCTTTACAGCCCCGTTCTATGTCACTGTACGCAATATCAAAGCGACGTGTATACCATGGGTCAGCCACATCACCACCATTTGCATAGTCGAGAAGTTTTACAACCTTATCATCTCTATCGCCACCAAGCATACGTTTTGCATCAATAACATTATTTTTATCCATACATACGAATAAATCGTACTTGTCATAATCGTCAAGTCTTAGTTGTACAGCACGCTTTCCCTCACAGGAAATGCCGTGCTTTTTCAGTTCTTCTTTGGAGGGCGGATACACAAGATTACCTATTTCTTCTGTACTCGTTGCACTTGAGGATATGTAAAATTCACTCTCTACTCCCCTATTTTTTACCATATCCTTAAACACAAACTCTGCCATTGGACTTCTGCAAATATTACCGTAGCAAACAAACATTATTTTTTTCATTTTAATTTCCTTCCGTTTTCCTCAGTTTATTAGTAATTATATTTTACTTCATAGGCTCTATTTTACTATATTCACATAAGAAACTCAATACATATTGTATATATATCTTAAGATACTCTACTAAACGTAGGTTGAATATTTAATTTGTTTTAATTATAATTAAAACAGTTGGAGGGATATTTATGACATATATTGACGGTAATTTAATTAAAACTTTGCGTGAACAGTTGCAAATGACTCAAAAGCAACTTGCAGATAAACTAAGCATCAGCGACAAAACAATCTCAAAATGGGAAACGAGCAGAGGTCTGCCTGATATTGAAATACTACCAGAGTTAGCATCAATATTAGGAGTGTCTTTGTCTGAACTAATGAGCGGAAATGTAGTAAAAAACGATAATTTGTCAGGTAATTTAAGAAAAATGGGATTTTATGTCTGCCCAATATGCGGTAATGTAATTCAAAGTGTCGGCGAGGGTTGTTTCACTTGCTGTGGTGTACTTCTTCCAAAACTTGAGGCAGAAGATGGATCACAGGAAATAAATGTTGAGATTATTGACGGTGAACACTATGTATCCCTCAATCACCCTATGAGTAAGTCCCATTACATTTCGTTTATTGCCTTTGTTGCCACAGATAGAATTTACTTTCAGAAACTATATCCAGAACAAATGGCAGAGGCAAGATTTCAACGTCGTGGTCATGGCAATATTTACGCATATTGTAACCGCCATGGTCTGTTTTCAATAAGAGTATAGAAAAACTAAGGGAGGCGTATAACACCTCCCTATATTTATTCTCTTTTACCCTTTTCAAGTGCCTTTTTCAGATACATACCCGTATATGACTTTTGGCATTTCGCAACTTCCTCAGGTGTACCTGTACACACAATCTCACCACCGTTGTCACCGCCTTCAGGTCCAAGATCAATGATATAATCAGCAGTTTTTATAACGTCGAGATTATGTTCAATAACAACTATCGTATTACCCGATTCAACTAACTTATTAAGTACAGAGATTAATCGGTGTACATCTGCAGTATGAAGTCCCGTTGTCGGTTCGTCAAGCACATAAATTGTCTTGCCAGTTGCACGACGAGAAAGTTCTGTTGCAAGTTTAACACGCTGTGCCTCACCGCCAGATAGAGTAGTCGATGGCTGTCCAAGGCGAACATAGGAAAGTCCCACGTCATTGAGTGTTTCAATCTTTCGACGAATAGACGGTACATGTTCAAAGAATGTCAAAGCTTCCTCAACAGTCATATTCAGCACATCGTAGATGCTCTTTCCTTTATATTTAACTTCCAATGTTTCTC
>JAZUCL010000002.1:0-62627 GCA_045639125.1 Eubacteriales bacterium
GTTGGGGGGATTACTACAGGTACTGTAATTTCGGTATTTCCTTCAGCATCGCTGTACATCTTGCCACAAGCAGAACATACATAGTAGCCTTCAAAACCTTCTGAAATACAGGTAGCAGCTTGACCTTCAAAATAGGTCATAAAGTGCTCGTGTGCCACGGTAAGACTTACGTCATCCATCCATACTGAACCAGTTGTCTTGGTGTTAGAAATAGAAAATCTTATCGCCTCTACTCCTTCAGGAATTTCGAATGTACCTGACAGTTTTGTCCAATCACCTGTCTGTAGAGTAGTAGTGGAAACAATGCCACCATTCTTAACGGAAGAACCATCGAGTTTCACACCGTAGAAATCAACTCCAACTTTTGCAGTGGGGTCGTCTGTATAGAAGTAAGCGGAAAAGTCATACTTCTTGCCAGCCTCAACAGGTATTAAATTAGCCCTTGCTGTCTGAACTGCAGCCACCGCTTTAAGAGAACCAATACCGTTGTGGCCAATGGTAGCGTCAAAGGTGTGATAACCATTATCTGGTCTCTGCCAGCCACCAACGCCGGAGTCAAAACTGGGGTTATAAACGAGGTTTATTGCTTCGCCATTAGTTTCGCCCAAATCAGTAGCCGAAACTGAAAAAGCACCTGTGGGTATCATTGTCAATGTCATTGCAAGACAAAGCACTAATGATAACACACGTTTGAGGTTTTTCTTCATGTTTTTTTCTCCTTTACATTAAAAATTATATATATTAACACCTGTCAGCGTTGACACGACCCCCAATAGTCAGAAACTTTTGGAGGTACATATTGTACACGCATAAGGCGATTGCTTTCAGTTGCATTATTTAAGAATTTATGAACTACTCTAACATAGTTTATTACAATTTGGTTACATTGTCAAGTGTATTTGGTAACATAAATTGCTTCGCACCTGCCAAATTTGAGGGCATGAAATTTGTGCATATTTCACATATAGATGCTTTACCACTACATAAAATTGTTTTAATAATGTTCTTATATTAGATTTGAGGTTAAAAAATAACCGCCAAGTTAAACTTAGCGGTTAGATTATAATTTACTTTACATAGTCAAATTCACAGCCGTAGATACTTACTGTGTCGCCCTCATTTATACCCATCTCTTCAAGACGTGCAAATACACCTGCATTTTGAAGAACTTTTTCAAAATACATACGAGATTCGTAGTCGCTGAAGTTGATACCTGCCATAACGTGTTCAAGCCACGGGCCTTCAACGTAGTATACGCCGTCTTCGACGGTAATACCGATTTCCTTGGACAGATGTGTGCTCTCAACGGATGCCGGAACGTAATCTGCCTCAAAAATTGTAATGGGAGGTAACTGACTTAATTCCTGAGCAACTGCTGAAACGAGGGGTTTTGTACCCTGGTTTGTTGCGGCAGACATTTCAAAGAACTGATACCCTTTTTCAAGGATATATGCCTTGAAGCGTTCAAACACTTCCTGATCTTGAAGAATATCAAGTTTATTTGCTACAACAATCTGTGGTCTGCGTGATAAAATCTCACTATATCCTGCAAGTTCACGATTTATTGTTTCAAAGTCTTCGATAGGGTCACGACCTTCGATACCTGATACATCAACGACGTGTACGAGTAGACGACAACGCTCAACGTGACGTAAGAAGTAATGGCCGAGGCCTGCACCGTCCATTGCACCTTCTATAAGTCCCGGAATGTCGGCTGCTACAAAGGAAGTTGTATCATCTACACGGACAACGCCGAGGTTTGGCGTAATCGTTGTGAAATGGTAGTTGGCAATCTTAGGCTTAGCGGCAGAAATAACACTTAAAAGAGTTGATTTACCAACGTTTGGAAAACCAATGATACCAACATCTGCAAGCAACTTTAATTCAAGTGTAAGTTCAAATTCTTCGCCAGGAAGACCTGGTTTTGCAAAGCGAGGTACTTGACGTGTTGGTGTGGAAAAATGGGTATTACCCCAACCGCCATTACCGCCTTTTGCCACAATAAACGGCTCGTCATCACTAAGGTCTTTCATCAAAGCACCGGTTGCCGCATCACGAATCAGCGTACCTCTCGGTACACGAATGACTACATCTTTGCCGTCTTTGCCAAAGCAACGCTTACCACTGCCGTTTTCGCCGTTTTGTGCTACGAATTTTTTTGCATAACGAAAGTCCATCAGTGAGGACATGTGGCGGTCTACTTTGAATACTACATTACCGCCTCTGCCACCGTCACCACCGTCAGGACCGCCATTGGCTACGTATTTCTCACGGTGGAACGATACTGCACCGTCACCGCCTTTACCAGCCTTAACATATATTTTAACGATATCTACAAACATATCAACTCTCCACTCGTATAGTTTACCAATTTATCGGCAAAAAACTATATTTATCCTCAATACCTAAAGTTAGACGGAAAAGAAAATCCCGAACCAAAGGTTCGGGATCTATCAACTTACTGAGCCAGTTCGTAAACCGAAACCTTCTTGCGGTCACGACCCAATCTCTCGAAACGAACAGTGCCGTCAATAAGAGCGAAGAGTGTATCATCGCTACCACGGCCAACATTCTCACCAGGATGGATCTTAGTGCCACGCTGCTTTACAAGGATATTACCTGCAAGTACGAACTGTCCGTCTGCTCTTTTAACGCCAAGACGCTTAGACTCAGAGTCACGTCCGTTCTTGGTTGAACCAACACCTTTTTTATGTGCGAAATACTGAATACTAATTTTAAGCATGATCTACACCTCCAACAATTTGATGTTTTTTGGAAATTCTTTGCCCAGTTCCGCATAATGCATACGGAGTGCGACAAAACTGTTTTGCGCCTTTGTAAGGTCATCGTGTACTTTTACCGTGATATCGGCGTCGCTGTCGGATACTGAAATGTCAGCATTTAAGCCAAGCACATCAACTAATTGGCATACACAAAGTCTCAATGCACTCGTCACCGCCGCACAGACAATATCACTGCCTGCCTCGGCATAACCGCTATGCCCTGCAACTCGCACACCTGACAACATACCGTCTTTGGTAAAAAACTCAATCCTCGTCATTATGCGTGGATCTTTTCGATCTGAACCTTCGTGTAGGGCTGTCTGTGGCCCTGACGCTTTCTGTAATTCTTCTTTGCGTTGTACTTGAAGATCATGATCTTACGAGCCTTGCCGTTTTTAACGACCTTGGCATCAACAACTGCACCGTCTACGTAGGGAGCACCAATCTTTACATCGCCCTCATCACCGCAAACAAGAACACGATCAAACTTGACAACGTCATTCTCACTTACGTTGAGTTTCTCGATGTATACGACATCGCCCTCGCTCACTTTCAACTGCTTGCCGCCGGTTTCGATAATTGCGTACATCCGGTAGCACCTCTCTTTCATTACACGGGACTTTGCCCGCAAGTCTCGCTCCGGTTGGCGTGTGATAACACATCTTTCAATTTATGCTACAAAACTGCAACACAAAATTGCCAACTCACAGATGCGGCTCGATCATTATATCATGAGGCATAGCAATTGTCAATGTTTTTTTGCAAAATAATAGATAAATATTTGAATTTTTCCAAATTTTGTATCTCAAATGAGGTTTCAAAAATATATTGACAATGTATTATGTTTATGTTAACATAAACATATGAACATATATTCATACGTTTATTTGTTGGAGGTGTAATATGAACGAATTTTTATGTCAAAAGCACGAATGTCATGATGATATTATTGCTCTTGTTAATGACAATCTGCCTAATGATTGTAGTTTGAGTAAAGTCGCAGATTTATTTAAGGTTTTTGGTGATTATACGAGAATTAGAATTATTTGTGCTTTATTTAACCATGAGATGTGCGTGTGTGATATTGCCAAACTTCTTTCTATGAATCAGTCTGCAATTTCACATCAACTTCGTGTCTTGAAGCAAGCAGACCTTGTTAAGTGTCGCAGAGACGGAAAGTCAATCTTCTATTCCCTTTCTGATGACCATGTTAAAACAATATTCGACTGTGCGTTGTCACACGTTGAAGAATAGAAAGGATAATTTATTATGTGTTGCTCCAAAAGCCATTCACGTCATTATAACCACTGTCACCATTCCAAGCACTGTTGTTCATGCTCTAATGAGCATGATGTATCCCCTACTTCCCATTCGTGTTGTGACAACTCTGACGATTCAGGAGGAGATTTTTCAAAATGTTCTGATCATAGTGATCATGATACTAATAGTCATTGTTCTTGCGGTCATTCACACAAAAAAGTGTCGCTTAAGCGTCTTATAGTTGCATTAAGTATATTCTTACTAACTTTTTTTACAAATCACGAGTTAATACGTAGTGTTTTGTATATCTCGTCTTACTTAATAGTTAGTTATGATGTAATTAAACTTGCTATAAAGAATATTGTTAAAGGAAGAATATTTGATGAAAACTTTCTTATGTCAATTGCATCAATTGGAGCGTTCTTTATCCATGAAGAAATAGAGGCAGTTATTGTTATGTTGCTGTTTAGACTTGGCGAACTGTTAGAGGAGTATGCAGAAAACAAATCACGCCGTTCAATAAAAAGTCTACTAAACATACGACCTGAAACTGCAAATATCGTGACAGGTGACAACATTTTAGAAGTTAATGCAAAAGAAGTTAAAGTTGGAGATTTGATTTTAGTACGTCCAGGTGAGAGAATACCTCTTGACGGCATTTTAACCGAGTCTAATGTATTTGCCGACACTTCCGCCATGACAGGTGAATCGATTCCTAAACTGTATTCTAAAGGCGAATTAATGTTAAGTGGCTCTATTGTTCTTGAACGTACCTGCGTTTTACGTGTGTCTGAAGATTACAAAAATTCAACTGTAACAAGAGTTATCGAAATGGTTGAAAATGCAACAAAGAACAAAGCGAAGTCTGAAAGATTTATTTCAAAATTTGCCTCAATTTATACGCCAGTTGTTCTAATTCTTGCACTATTGTTGATGGTAATACCCACAATTGTTTTTGGCGTAGATTCGTTTTCACAATGGTTTTATCGTGCATTAACTTTTCTTGTTATTTCCTGCCCTTGTGCATTGGTTTTAAGTATTCCCCTTACATTCTTTGCCGCTATAGGTGGTGCAGCACGAAAAGGTGTACTTATAAAAGGCGGTTCACATCTTGAAAAATTAAGCCGTGTACGGCAGATTGTATTTGATAAAACAGGAACATTAACTACCGGTACATTTACTATACGAAATATCGTTACAAATACTTTAGACGAAATTTCTTTTTTATCCCTTGCTGCTTCTGCACAGCAATACTCATCACACCCTATATCACAGGCAATATGTAAGACAGCAAAACTGAGAGAATGTCATATTCAAAAGGCCGAGAGTTTTGAAGAATTTACAGGGCTTGGCGTTTCTGCCAAAGTAAATGGGCGTACTATCCACGTTGGCAATATAAGACTTATGGAAAAAGTAGGTGTCTCGGTTGATATCGTAAATGACGCAGGTGCTGTAGTATACGTTGCAGAAAACAGTAAATATCTTGGATATATCAATCTTATTGATGCACCAAAATCAAACGCTAAGAATTGTATAAATTCTCTTAAGAAACTTGGAATATTAAGAACAATTATGCTTTCCGGAGATAAAAATTCTGTGGCAGAGGAAATTGGAAAAGAGATTGAAATTGACATAATAAAAAGTGAACTTCTTCCTGATGACAAATTAAGAGAGTATAAAAACCTTTCAAGAAATTCAGTAAGTGCGTATGTAGGTGACGGCATAAATGATGCACCTGTTTTGGTGGAAGCCGATGTTGGTATTGCAATGGGTATGCTTGGCTCAGATGTGGCCATTGACTCTGCTGATATAGTACTGACTAATGATGATTTATCTTCTCTTGTATTTGCTGTAAAACACTCAAAGCGTGTTATGAGAATTGTCAAGGAGAATATAATCGGAATTATCGGTATAAAAGTGTTATGCATGGTTTGTGGTGCATTAGGCATTGGTGGTATGTGGATTGCAGTTGCCGCTGATGTAGGCACTACCCTTATGGCAGTAATAAATTCAATGAGAGCACTCAATAAATAGTAAAATTAAGGCACAGATGTTTTTATCATCTGTGCCATTTTCGTTACACAATAAAAAACGGGAAAACATTTCGCTTTCCCGTTTTAATTAAACTATTTAGCAATTGTCGTGTTGTCCTTCAAGATAACGTCATGAGCGCCACCTTCAACAATACTTGTAGAGGAAACAACAGTAAGTTTTGCATTTTTCTGAAATTCCGGAATAGTCAACGCACCGCAGTTACACATGGTAGAGCGAACTTTGCTCAATGTGATATTTACGTTGTCGTGAAGTTTACCTGCGTATGGTACGTAAGAGTCAACACCCTCTTCAAAACTGAGTTTTTTAGCACCACCCATATCGTAACGCTGCCAGTTTCTTGCACGGCTTGAACCCTCGCCCCAATACTCCTTAACGTAATTGCCGTTGATGTTGAGTTTGTTTGTGGGACTCTCATCAAAACGAGCAAAGTATCTTCCAAGCATAACAAAGTCAGCACCCATAGCAAGAGCAAGTGTAATATGGTAATCAAATACGATACCACCATCAGAACAAATAGGTACATAAATACCGGTTTCTTCAAAGTACTCATCACGAGCAGCCGCAACTTCAATAAGTGCAGTTGCTTGTCCTCTGCCTATACCCTTTTGCTCACGAGTAATACAAATGGAACCGCCGCCGATACCGACCTTAATAAAGTCCGCACCAGCGTCAGCAAGGAAACGAAATCCCTCACGGTCTACTACGTTACCTGCACCAATTTTTACTGTATCACCGTACTTTTTACGAACAAAGTCAAGTGTACGCTTCTGCCACTCAGAAAAGCCCTCTGAGGAGTCAATGCAAAGAACATCTGCTCCTGCTTCAACAAGTGCAGGAATACGTTCCTCATAGTCACGTGTATTTACACCAGCACCAACAACATAACGCTTTGAGTCATCAAGCAAAGAGTACGGGTGCTCCTTAGTGGAGTCATAGTCCTTACGGAATACGAGATGTACAAGATTTTGATCTTTATCAATAATTGGAAGGCTGTTAAGTTTGTTGTCCCAAATAATATTATTTGCTTCTTTAAGCGACGTACCCTCATAAGCATAGATAAGTTTATCAAAAGGAGTCATAAAGTCACGAACTTTTGTGTTAGGATCCATTCGAGAAACACGATAGTCACGACCTGTAACGATACCGAGCAACTTACCATTTGCAGTACCGTCATGTGTAACAGCAATTGTAGAGTGTCCGTTACGTTCTTTAAGTTCAACAATGTCAGACATAGTAGCATCAGGTGTGATATTTGAATCAGAGGTAACAAAGCCTGCCTTGTGGTTTTTTACCTTGCGTACCATCTCTGCCTCACTCTCAATAGATTGAGAGCCATAGATAAAGGAAATACCACCCTCAATCGCAAGTGCAATTGCCATATTGGTACCGGAAACAGATTGCATGATTGCAGATACCATAGGAATATTAAGGGAAATTGCTGACTCCTCACCCTTACGATACCTAACAAGAGGTGTCTTTAAGGATACGTTGGAGGGCGTACACTCGCTGGAAGAATAACCGGGTACAAGAAGGTACTCATTAAATGTTCTTGACGGTTCACTAAAATAGAAAGCCATGATTTTTCCCCTTTCTAAAACTCACTCTAAAATTTTTGAAATAATATGTCCGTTATATAAGAAAGTATTATAAACTAATGAGCAAAAAGAGTCAATACGCACATTCGCTAAAAATAAAAAACTAACTACATTTTTTTTGTGTTTTATACATTTTTTCTCTGTTACGTTTTAGTGAGATGTGATAAAATGTTATAAGTAGTATAATGAATAATAAGGAGAAGAAAATGAAGTATCAAAATGTAATACAATGTACTTTCATAAAAAGACTAAATCGTTTTGTAGGTGAGATTTTAATTGACGGCAAAATTTCTCTATGCCATATAAAAAACACAGGCAGATGTGCAGAACTTTTAATTAAAGGTGTAACTGTATACGTCACACATAATAATGCACCAGGTAGGAAAACTGCCTACACTTTAGTTGCAGTATGTAAAAATGAACTTTTAATAAATATTGACTCTTATGCTCCTAATGTAATTGCAAACGAGTGGGTATCAAATGGTGGGCTTGGTTTTGTGCCAACATTTCTTAAAAGTGAGGTAAAATACGGCTCATCACGCTTTGATTTATATTGGGAGTATAAGGATAGACGAGGTTTTGTTGAAGTTAAAGGGGTAACTCTTGAAAATAATGGTAACGCCATGTTTCCAGATGCACCGACAACCCGTGGTGTAAAACACTTAAATGAACTTATATCTGCACAAAAAGACGGCTATGAGTCTACAGTATTATTTGTTATTCAATTTTTAGGTGCAATTTCATTTCGTCCAAATGAGATAACGCACCCGGAATTTGCCGATACATTACGAAAGGCTAAAAAATCAGGAGTGAATATAATTTGTCGTGATTGCATCGTGACACCTGACTCAATTGAAATATCAAATACTGTACCTTTAATTGTTTAAGAATTATTAAAGTATTCTTAAAGTTCAATAAAGTTTAGGGACAACACTTGAAAACCATGTTAAAATAACAATGAGTGTATCCCAATAATTTATTTACTCTTTTGAAACATTTTCCAAAAATAATTCGTCAATTTATTTAGATGGAGGTGAGCAAGTGTTTATTATGTCACAAGTGCATGAAAAACCTGACCTTGAGCGGATGATGAACGACTATGGCAGTGACCTTCTGCGACTGTGTTATATGTATCTAAAAGACTACCAATTGGCAGAAGATGCCCTTCAGGACACGTTTTTCAAAGCATATTACAAGTATACTACTTTCAAAAAAGAAGCAAGTGAGAAAACTTGGATAACAAGTATCGCATGTAATGTATGCAAAGATTACATACGTAAGAAATCTTTCTCGGAACTGCCAGACGATTTTGAAACATTTACGCCGATAGATGAAGAAGAATCGCCTGAAGCACTTGCTATTAAATCCACGGAAAATGCTGAGGTAATGCGTGCTGTCATGGATTTGCCTGACATATATCGCCAAACGATTATATTGTACTATTATGGCGGTTTTTCAACTGTGGAAATTGCAAATATACTAAAGACTGCAAAGCCTACAATCAATGTCAGGTTAAAACGTGCAAGAGATATTCTAAGAAAATCTTTAGAGGGGGTACACTCAAATGAAACGCCTCGATAAATTCAAACAAATTGCCGATGAGATGTTAAAGGATGTAACTCTCACCGATGAAACAAAGCAAAAAATCAGAGAGCGAATTGCAACATCAAAAAGGACATCTTTCAGACCTCTTCGCAAAATTACCGCACTTGTTACAGCGGCTGCAATTATTCTATCTGTTGTATCGGTTTCACAAATTCTTCCTAATTTTAGTGGTAATTCGGCAACTGATGGTATAAGTTCTGACCTTTTTCTCAATAGTGTATTTACAGTTTATGCAACTGACGAGGAAAAGGGCGGCATAGCAAATGACTCTGACTTTATATTAAAGACCGACAATAAAGATTTGACAGTCACAGACCTTAAAAATATGGTGTGGATTGACGATACTGAAATTGATATTGAAAAGTCTACTGACGGCGAATTCTATATTAGTACAGACGATGAATTTGAAGAAAATTCAATTGTCAACGTCAATATTGGAATAAATAACGAAAAGCCTTTACGTTCTTGGGCGTTTCAGACGTCTGGTGCATTAAGTGTAACTGCAACAACACCCTCAAACAAATCTGTAGGCGGCAAGTGTAATAGCGGTATTGAAATTAGTTTCTCTTCTCAGATTGAAGAAAATCTTAATGAATATTTTGAAATTACGCCTATTACCGAGGGTCACTTTGAATACTACGGCAGAACTGCTGTATTTGTTCCTAATGATGATTTATTGCCGGCTACTGTGTACAACGTAACAATTAAGGAGGGTTATTCTTCAGTTGTTGGTAAAGTTCTTGCTAAAGACTACTCATTCACTTTTAAGACAAACTATGGAAACTCTAACGATATTCCATATCTTGAAACAAATATTTCCGAGGTGTTTGTGCCGGGCGACCCAATTTTAATAGAATTATTTGCAGACAATTATTATGACGATAAGGAAGCGAAAGTAACTGTATATGATTTCAAAACTTATAAGGAATATTGTAATGCTACAAAAATATTTTCAAAGTCTACTGTAAGTCAAATAACGATTGGTGAAAGTCTACTCGATACCGGAAATTTGAATGTTGTCACATCATTTAATGACACTATTAAACGTGCAGGCTACTCTGCTTTTATCGTTCTTCCAGAATCGCTTCCTGTCGGATTTTATCTTGCACAGGTAGAGTATGACGAAAATATCAGTATACAAAAACTAATTGAAGTCTCAAACACTTCTGTATTCTCTCTTTCCGTTAATGACGGTATTTTGGTATGGGCAAACAATACTTTAACTGCAAAGCCTATTGAAAACGAAGTTGTATCAATAGATATTGGTACAAGTGTTTATGAAATGAAAACCGACAAAAATGGTGTCGCATTATTTGAGGATTTGGAACCCTCGTCATTCTATAGTCAAAATGCAGTACTTTCAGTTGGTACGCAATTTGTCGATGTAATTTCCGTTGATAACTATTGGCAAAGCAGTGGATCAAGTGACTCACGATTTGTTATGACCTATACTGACAGAGAGGCATATCTGCCGACAGATACAGTGAAACTGTGGGGTGTTATCTACGACAGAAACCACGCAACAGATAAGTTTGACTTAACACTTGAACTCGGCATTAGTGAAAGCCCTGAAGCATCATATCCTGTAACTGTTGCAGAAGATGGCAGTTTTTTGCTAGAGATACCATTAAAGAGTCATGAGTCTGGTTATTTGGAAATGCGTATTTGTGAAGATGATGACACAATTTATACGGACCACATCAATATAATTGACTATACATCACCTGTCTACACGCTAAAAGTGCAGACAGACCGTGACTACTATCGTGCAGGTGAAACAGTCAATTTCACGGCAGTGGCTGAGTTTTTTGACAAAACTCCTGCAAGTGGTTTAGAAATAACATACTATCCTGAAACTGAAAGTTTTGATGAAATCACAGACAGTAACGGAAAAGCGTACTTCACACGCACTATGGAAAATGATGTTGATTCATGGTATCCAAAAAGTTACATGGAATACTTTACAACTACAGGTGCAGAGGATGTTTATTCTTATGCATACGCTAATTTCATGTACTTCCCAACTGACTATATGCTTTCAGTTGAGGACAGCGAAAATGGTTCAATAATTATTTCATCAAATGAAATTGACTATTCAAAGTTGGATACATCGGTAACATTTGATAAGGATACTGTTCGTGGCAAGCCAAGTAATATTAGCGGTAAAATTGATATTTTCAGGTGCTACTATAAAAAGACGCTAATCGGAGAGGATTACGATTTTATTAACAAAGTAAATGTACCTAAATATGACTATGAGTACATGGAAGAGAGCATCATATCTCAAAACTTTACAACTGTAGATGGAAAGTACAAAACTAATGAATTTATAGTTGATAAAAGTGGTGAGTCTTGGTATCGCTACGATATTTCCTATGTAAATCCTGATGGTGTTGAGTGTTTTGACTTTCATAATCTACACCCAAACAATAGAATACTTTTCGATAAGTATAGTAGAGAACTGTCCTACGGTAATAAATCGTATGTGTATGTTCCATACAATGAAACTGTAACAATTCCTGTTGTTGATGCTGACTCTATACAAGTTGAGAACGGTTCAATATTGAGCGTTATTACAACCGATAGAGTTGAAAAGTATATTAGAAGTTACGGCAACGAATATAATGATGTTTTAGATGCGTCTCTATTACCAAACTACAATCTCACTGGTGCTTATTTTGACGGTCGTCACGTATATAAAATAAACACAGTTGACGTATGCCTTGAAACGTCATCACTATCCCTTGACGTTTCAATTGAAACGGATAAGGAAACTTATAAGCCTAACGAAAAGGTTTTTGCAACTGTAAATGTCAAGGACTTAAATGGTAAAAATGTTAAAGATGCATCATTTGTACTTAATATTACAGATGAGGCAGCATTTGCAGTTTTAGATCAAAGTTTTGATGGTGCTGCTGCACTTTACGAAACAAAATATTACCCAAATCCATTAACGTACACATCGTATAAGGAACATAGTTTCAATACTCGTCTATTTGCCGAGGGTGGCGGTGAAGGCGGCAATGAAGGTGTTAGAAGTAACTTTGTTGATAACGCTGCATTTATTAGTGGAGTTACTGACTCAGACGGAACAGCAAATGTTGAATTTAATCTCCCCGACAATTTAACAGCATGGCGAATTACTGCCGTTTCGTCAAAAGAGACTTCAGATGTACCTCTTGCAGGTAGCGTTACAAAAACAATATCGTCAAAACTTGACTATTTTATAAATCCGGTAATCAACGACAAATTTACTTTTGGTGACGATGTTGTATTCTCACTTCGTGCATCAGGTAACAACGTCCATGGTACAAACAACTTCACCGTAACAGTAACGTCAAAGAGTGCCGGTTTTGAGCCTATTGTCACCTCTGCAGCGACAGAAAATTCCGAATTTACCTATGTAAATGTCGGTAAACTTCCTGTTGGCAGTTATACTATTACTATCAAAGCAATCAATGAAACGTCTTCTGACGCAATGCTTCTTGATTTCGATGTAATTTCATCGGGATATGAGATAAATCGAAGCGAATCTATCGACTTATCAAAGCCATTAGATATTTCACCAACTCGTTTTCCTGTAAAACTAATGTGCTACAATTCCCGTATGAGAAAATACTTTGACACTCTTATGTCCTTGTATACAAATAATAGTGTTCGTTCTGATGTAAAACTTGGTCGTGCAGTCGCACTCGATTTACTTCATGAATTTGATGAGGAGCAATATCAGCCTATTTCAGCACCTCTTGACATTCAAACTGTTCGTGGTATTAAACTGCTCCCCTACACCGATGACGATCCATTACTTACAGCAAAGTCACTTATATGTGCCCCTGACTATGTAAATGCAACCTACGCTACTATGTTTTTTAATGAAGTTATTGATAATCGTGACTCATCTGAACGTGACGTATATGTATCGTATATGGGACTTGCAAGCCAAAAGGAGCCTGTCTTAAATGACATTCGTTATTTGCTAAAGTCAAATGATGCTGAATGTGAATTGCTTGTATATCTTTATACGGCACTTGCACTTATCGGTGATACGCAAGCGGCGTATGATTGGCTCAATTCAAATATGCCAAATAAACTTAGCGAAGATACAGTAGAATTTTACGCAGACTGTACTTTTCTTGCTCAAATTCTTTCACACCCAGCCGCTGATTCGATGTTTGATACATTGATTTCTTTCAATTCAAATACGTATCTGCCTATATTTGAAAAGATAAACTTTTTGTACTCTCATAAGGATATGGCTCTCGAGCCTGTTACTTTGACGATTACAAATAATGGCGAAAAGCAAGAATTTGAACTTGATTATGAGCCTTGCATAGTAGCATTAAATTCTACTGAAAATGTTTTATTTGACACAAATGACGGTAATGCTGAGGCAATAGCAGTTTATACAGGTTCACTTGGCGAACTGCACGAAGAAAACGGTAATCTCAAATACGCTTCCATATCTAAGAAATATGAGCCGATTACGACTGATGGAGTTCTTAGTGTAGGCGACAAAGTCCGTGTCACAATAGATGTAACTATAGATTCGTCTAACACCGATGAAATGCCTCCTATATTCACTCTTTATGACATCGTTCCGTCAGGTATGCGTTTTATAAAGAGTAACTATAATTACAATTCAGGTTGGCGTTTATCAAATAACGAAGACGGTAGAGTAACATTCACTATAATACCAAATTCCACAAGTGGTAACGAGGAAGATTTAACAACTTCATTCTCTATTGTATACTATGTGCGTTGTGCATTAAGTGGTGAATTTGTTGCTGAACCTTGTGTGCTTCAAAATCCAACAACAAACGAAATGCTGTTATCTGACGAAAAGGTGGTAAGTATTAAATGACAAATGGCAATACACATAGAAAAATGCAGAACAAAATTATACTATGTACTGCACTACTTATGTGTATTGCCTTTCTATTTTTGTCTGCGTGTTCTCCTAAAAATGATGACACTATTACATTATTAGTTCCAAAACCGATGGTCTGTAATTTCTATGACGAGTCACTATTAAATGCTAATTCTTTTGTTTCTAAACCCTATGAGTTTGACGCAACTCTTACGTCTGCCGTTGTTCCACATCACGCTCCACATCTTGATTTGCTTTGTTCACTTCTTTCAAGTGATTCTGTGCAAAATGCAGACTATGAGTTAGTTATCGTAATCGGTCCAAATCACACAGGTAACGGCTCTGCTATACAAGTGACCGGTAATGGATATGTATGGAATAATGGTTCTATTTCAGGCGATATTGAGTCTACAAACGTAATATACGAAGATTTTAGACTTCGCTCCGCAAGAGATACAACCTTATTTGAAAGCGACCATTCAGTATCTGTTTTAATGCCATATATTGGCTACTATCTCCCAGATGTAAGCACGATAGGTATTTTGCTATCCAGCAACGTAAACTCGTTAGAATTAGAGGCACTGTGCGAAGATTTACAGTACATAAGCGAAAGACAAAGAACTCTTATTTTATTCTCAGTTGATTTTTCTCACTATGAAACACCGAGTAATGGTACAAAATTTGATGATGAAACAAAATTAGCAATAAGAGAGCAACAGTTTAACAAGATACTTTCGTGGGGTAATGAACATTTTGATTCACCACAGGCAATATCATTATTTCTTAAATATTCTAATTTATCAGAATCAAAAGTATATGAAATTGACTACCGCCAAACTATATTCAAGGAAAATGGCAAAAAACAGTCCATGTCATACTTTGTATTCGCTGGAATTAAATAGTAAAAAGAAAGAGAGCCTTATTTTGGCAAAGTATTGTGTAAAACACACTGTGCCGAATAATGCTCTCTTTTACTATTAAAATGTAATTCCGTATGCCATCATTGCATCTGCAACCTTTAAGAAACCAGCGATATTTGCACCTGCTACAAGATTTCCAGCCATATCATATTCTTCTGCTGCACTACAAGTATGATGATATATGTTTTTCATAATCTCAGCAAGTTTTGAGTCAACCTCCTGGAACGACCAACCCATACGAATACTATTCTGACTCATTTCAAGACCTGATGTAGCCACACCACCTGCATTAGCCGCTTTGCCCGGTGCAAACAATACATTATTTTCCATAAGATATGATGCGGCCTCCGGAGTTGTAGGCATATTTGCTCCCTCACATACAGCGATACAACCGTTTTTGGCAAGTTCTATAGCAGAGTCAAGGGAAAGTTCATTTTGAGTCGCACAAGGTAAAGCAATTTGACATGGAATTGTCCATATTCCCTTACAACCCACATGATACTGTGCGGATGGGACTTTAGACACATATTCAGAAATTCTGCCACGTCGGTCCTCCTTAATCGTCTTTACAACATCAAGACGAATACCGTCTTTATCGTAAATATAACCATTTGAGTCGCTAAGTGCTATTACCTTAGCACCAAGCATTGTTGCCTTTTCAGCCGCATAAATTGCAACGTTACCAGAACCTGAAATTACAACAGTTTTGCCCTCCATGGAATTATTATTATTTTCAAGCATCTCTTGTGTAAAATAGCAAAGACCATATCCTGTTGCTTGCTTACGAGCCTCACTTCCGCCATAAGTAGCACCTTTACCCGTAAGTACACCGGTTGCATTATTCATTATTCGCTTATACTGTCCGTACATAAAGCCAATTTCACGGGCACCAACGCCAATATCACCGGCAGGAACGTCAGTATCAGCACCGATATGCTTAGCAAGTTCTGTCATGAAACTTTGACAAAAACGCATTATCTCTCCATCACTTTTACCCTTTGGGTCGAAATTAGAACCACCCTTTGCACCGCCCATCGGTAATCCTGTTAGTGAATTTTTGAAAATTTGTTCGAAACCAAGGAACTTCAAAATACTTGAATTTACGCTTGGATGAAAACGTAAACCTCCTTTATATGGACCAATTGCTGAACTGAACTGGACTCTCCAGCCCCTATTGACATTGACAATGCCGTTATCGTCTACCCATGAAACACGAAATTGAATTACACGCTCCGGCTCAACAATACGATCTATAACGCCTGCCTTAACAATATCCAAACGGCGTTTAACAACCGGTTCAAGTGAATATAGCACTTCATGTACCGCTTGATGAAACTCATGTTCATACATATTTCTTTTACAAACATCATGATAGACCTTTTCAAGATAACTATTGGAAAAAGCCATTATAAAAACTCCTTTATTCTTAATATTAAACTGAAATTTCTTTCTATTTGCACAGTGGTATGTTATAATCATATATGAAAATATACTTTAATTATATGAGGTAAATTATATGAGTCGTATAAATTTTCTTGCATTGCGAATGGCGTTTTATTTTTCTATTATTATCGCTTTTACTCTTATCCCCGTTTCCTTTGTTGAACAAGGGTCTATTTGCCTTATATATTTGACTTTTGGCGTTAAGTGTTTCACCTGTGGCATTACACGTGGAGTCTCTAATTTCTTTCATGGAAACTTCTTGACTGCTTTTAAGTTTAATCCTTTAACGTATGCTGTTATATCTCTATTCTTTCTGTTTATAATAAGTGATATACTTTTATTTTTCCGTCTTAAAAAATACGATGATGGGAAATATAGTATTTTTGAAAGTATTTTCTACTTTGTTTTTCCAAAAAAATGAATTATCAAACTAAGTGCAACAAAAATTAATATTATTTTCAAATAAATCAATATGTTGGTATGTCGTAAACATTTGTCCAATTTCTTTCTATCTCTCTTGATAAGATACTAACATTTCGTCATATTAACTAGGCTATTTTTCTATAACAATTTCCTTGAAACTAAAATGAATGAGTTCGGTACAATACCGAACTCATTCACTACTAATTTAATATTTAATTTTGTCTAAACTTTGGGGTTCACTTCAATTCTCTGCAGACTTTATATATTTAATTAAAATGGAGTTACTTTGCAGATTCTTCGATAGCAACAGCAACTGCAACAGTCATACCAACCATTGGATTGTTACCAGCACCGATAAGTCCCATCATCTCAACGTGAGCAGGAACAGAGGAAGAACCAGCGAACTGAGCATCGCCGTGCATACGACCCATAGTATCGGTCAAGCCGTAGGAAGCAGGGCCTGCAGCCATGTTATCGGGGTGAAGTGTTCTACCTGTACCACCACCGGATGCAACAGAGAAGTACTTCTTTCCGTTCTCAATTGCCCACTTCTTATATGTGCCTGCAACAGGATGCTGGAAACGAGTGGGGTTAGTAGAGTTACCTGTAATTGAAACGTCAACGCCCTCATGTTTCATTACAGCAACGCCTTCCTGAACGTCGTTACAGCCGTAGCATTTAACCTTAGCCTTATCGCCGTTTGAATATGCCTTCTCACGAACGATAGTCAACTCGTCTGTGTAGAAGTTGTAGTCGGTTTCAACATAAGTAAATCCGTTAATTCTGGAAATAATGAATGCAGCGTCTTTACCAAGACCATTCAAAATAACACGGAGAGGTTCTTTACGAACCTTATTTGCAGTCTTTGCAATACCGATTGCACCCTCTGCTGCAGCAAAGGACTCGTGACCTGCAAGGAAGCAGAAACACTTAGTTTCTTCACGAAGAAGCATAGCAGCAAGATTGCCATGACCAAGACCAACCTTACGGTTGTCTGCAACAGAACCGGGGATACAGAATGCCTGGAGACCGATACCAATTGCCTCAGCAGCCTCAGAAGCGGTTTTGATGCCCTTCTTGATTGCGATTGCAGCACCGAGTGTATATGCCCAACTTGCATTCTCAAATGCAATAGGCTGAACACCCTTTACAATAGCATCAACATCAATGCCTTTTGCAAGACAAAGTTCTCTTGCTTCGTCAAGTGAAGTAAAACCATACTCTGCAAGATACTTATTGATCGTATCAATACGTCTTTCGTAACCTTCAAAATGTGCCATCTATGTATCCTCCCTTCTTATTCTTTTCTTGGATCAATATAACGAACAGCATCTTCATAACGACCATAGGTCTTGATGTTTGACTCGTATGCTTCACGAGGATCAACACCTTTACGAATTGCTTCCATCATTTTTCCAAGATGTACAAACTTATAACCAATTACTTCGGAATCGTCATCAAGACCGATGTCAAGGACATAGCCCTCTGCCATCTCAAGATAACGCACGCCCTTCTCACGGGTACCAAACATAGTACCAACCTGAGAACGAAGGCCCTTACCAAGATCTTCAAGAGAGGCACCTACAGGAAGACCGTCTTCAGAAAAGGCAGTCTGGCTACGACCATAAGCAAGTTGCTTGAAAATCTCACGCATTGCTACATTGATAGCATCACAGACAAGGTCTGTGTTGAGAGCCTCAAGGAGTGTCTTGCCTTGGAGAATTTCTGCTGCCATAGCAGCGGAGTGAGTCATACCGGAGCAACCGAGAGTTTCAACAAGAGCCTCCTCGATAATGCCGTTTTTAACGTTGAGGGTAAGTTTGCAACAACCCTGCTGAGGTGCACACCAGCCAATACCGTGGGAAAGACCTGAAATATCGCTGATTTGTGAAACCTTCACCCATTTTCCTTCTTCAGGAATGGGAGCGGGACCATGATGCGGACCCTTGGCTACACTGCACATACACTGTACTTCATGGGTATAGTTCATCGTAAATCTCCTTTCAAGAGAATTAAAATATTTTCGTCATAATATTTTATCATAGTAGTAGTAAAAAATCAATCATTACTACTAATTTTTCTAAATTTCGGCAAATTGCATGATTTCCTGATTTTAACTGCCAATTTCACTGTTTTATAAAATAAAATTTATATCTACTTACGTGAATATCTAATGATCGTTTCCAATATCTTCATATTTAGACAAAATTTTCTTTTTTACAACATCGGCTTGAAAAAGTTTTGTTTTTATGGTACACTTTTTTCATATAACAAACCTTAATTTAGAAAGGAACTTCCATGAAAATCAAACATTGTCTTAAATCTGTAATTTCATCTGTTCTTTGTATCAGTATGGTTTTTTCAAACATTTCTGCTACAAGTCTGTACACTGATATCAACAATGCAAATTCCGTATCCTTATCTGTTGCGTCAAATCTTACATATAAGGAAAATTTAACTACAACTTCGTCAGGTGCATTTAAGCAAAGTTATATGTTTGAATATACCCCCGGAGGAACTGTTACACCTGTTGTTGCCTATGGTGATACAATATACAATCGCACTGATATGGCACAAGTTGTCTCGTCAATGCAAGCACAAGGTAAAACGATTTTAGGCGGTATCAATGCTGACTTTTTCTCCATGTCGTCAGGTGTTCCGGAGGGCTTAACTGTTACAGAAGGTGTACTTCGCTCATCTGACTCATATCAAACTGCCGTTGGTATACGTGGTGATGGTTCTTTCTTTATCGGTAAACCACAACTTCAAATGTCACTTATTTCTGACAAAGGGTATACCGTTCCCGTAACATATATAAACAAGGTACGCACAAGCCATGGTGTATATCTCTTAAATAGTGATTATCGTGACGAAACAGGTTTTACAAAAAGCGGTACTTCTATAATCCTTCGTAAACTTGACAACAATGATATTTCCATTGGCGGTACTGTTTTAATGCGTGTTGAGAGCATATCGCAAGGCTCGACAACATTCAAAATTCCCGATGGTTGTATGGTCTTAACAGTTTCTGACGACGGCCCAATAGATAAAATTGCTCAAGTTAAAGTTGGCGACACCCTTACTTTGTCAATTACAAGTAATGATTCTCGATGGAACGATGTGCAGTACGCTTTCGGTGGCGGTGATATTTTAATAGAAAACGGAGTTGTTGCACAGGGTTTAGCGGCAGGTAACAAGCCACGAACTGCCCTTGGAATAAGACAAGACGGCTCTGTCGTTACTCTTGTTGTAGATGGCGGTAATGAAAACTACAGTAGCGGTATTTCTATTTCTTCTATTGCCTCGGAACTTTTATCTATGGGCTGTATCAACGCTATAAATCTTGACGGCGGTGGCAGTACCATGTTAGGTATTACATATCCGGGTAATTCAGATTATGAACTTGCAAGTGAGCCGTCAGGCGGCTCACCCAGAGCGTGTTCAACGTATCTGTTCTTTATAAATACAGCACAACGTAGTGGCACACCACAACATCTTTACCTCTATCCCTATCAGACAGCAATTATGGCAGGTGCATCTACTGCATTTTCAGTCAAGGCAGTTGATTCAGGCTACTACCCTGCCAATATAAATTCAGCACCGTCTTTTTCAACAACAGCCGGATATTTCTCAGGAAATGTCCTTACCGCAGACGTGGCAGGTACTTTTGACGTATTTGCTACTTGTCAATCAATGACAGCAAGTGGTAAAGTGACAGTAATTGACGACACAAACCGCATTACTGTTGCACGAAAGGATTCGTCAGGCAATTTGACAAGTCTTTCTCTCTCTCCGGGCGAAGTTGTTGATCTTGATGCAAGTGCCTACTACCTAAATCAGAAAGCAATTGGTAATGACAATTTATTTACTTGGTCAGTAAACGGAAGTATTGGCTCTATAACCGCTGATGGTGTCTT
The DNA here is from genome assembly GCA_045639125.1 of Eubacteriales bacterium. Classification (GTDB taxonomy): domain Bacteria; phylum Bacillota; class Clostridia; order Oscillospirales; family QAMX01; genus JAZUCL01. The sequence goes on from JAZUCL010000002.1 coordinate 20,869, forward strand.
TACAGCAGGAAGTGTCAAAGGACTGACAGGAGACATATCCGTCACATTTGGTACAAAAACTATAACTATTCCTGTAACTGTCGGACGTGCTCCATCGGTTATTGACACATTTGACGAGTTGACATGTTGGGTAAACAATAATGCGACACAAGTAAGTGATTATACATCAGTAAAATACGGCACAGGTGCTATGGCTATAACCTACAACTTTGATAATGCACAACTATCTGACAACAACGAAAAATATGTTGAAATTCTTGCCTCTGATACAGTATCCCTTCCAAACTACCCGGACTTCCTCAACATTTGGATTTATTCTGATAAGTCAGGAAATGACGTATCAATTCGTGTAGTTGATGCAGAGGGTCTTTCTCACGTGTCCGAACTTCGCCATAAATTAAATAACAGTGGCTGGCAGTTAGTATCATTCCCTCTTCCTGTTTCAACAACTAAACTTGACGGAATTATCATTACAGATGGTGGAAGCAGTACAAACGGCAGAATAATTGTGGATCAAATGGTTGCAAGTTACTCCGAACCTATAACTGAACATTCACAACTTGACGTCTCATTCCTTAGTGTTGATGTTACAAGTCTTGTTGCTTCCGTAACAGATAAAACAGGAAATTTAGTCAACACGTCAAACATCGAACTGGCAATTGACGGTAAGGCTACGCCATTTACCTATGATATGTCAACAGGACTTTTGACTGCCGCCTATTCCCTTGACGAGTCAAACCACCGTATAACCATTATTGCAAGTGATAGTTGTGGTAATATTAACCGCACCTCCCACGATATTGATGCAATTACCCCCACTACATCAATTTTTGAAGATGCAGATTCTCATTGGGGTAAAAAATACATCGATTTTCTGTCTAACGATGGCGTTATTACAGGTATGAACGACCAAGGTGTTCCTGTTTTTCGTCCCGACAAACAGACAACACGTGCAGAGATGGCAGTAATTATGTCACGCTACCTTTGCCTTGATACAGCCGACTTTGAGAATGTCAAACTGCCATTTGCTGACACAGATAAAATACCTACATGGGCGATACCGCACGTAAAAGCCATATACAATGCAGGACTTATGTCCGGAACTACTGTCAACGGTATTCTAAATTTTAACCCAAACGCTAATATTACTCGTATGGAAGCACTTACAATTTTAGGACGCACATTACCGCAAGGCTACCCCATGGCAACACTCGACTATAAAGATAAAGGCGAAATTTTATCTTGGGCACTTCCCCACTTTGAAAAACTTGTTTCTATGGAAGTAGTTGGCGGTTATCCTGACGCAACTATTAAACCTAATAACAGTATCACACGTGCCGAAGTATCTGCACTTCTCTATCGTCTGTACTAAATAAAGGACGTAAAAAACACTTTGGACATTATCCAAAGTGTTTTTTACTAAACATAAATTTACTTATTCTTTTGCTGTAAGTGCAAATAAGTGGAAGCCGCTGAGTATATCGGAGTTACCCTTATCTCCTTCAAGCATTTCCTTATAAATAAGAGCAACCTTCTTATATGCGTTTGCATATTCTTCAATTATTTTTTGATATATTTAGTATAACTAAGGAGGTATTTTAATGAATGGTCAAATTATTTATACTGTCGTTTCAATAGATGGTGATTACGCTGTTTTACGTTGTGAAGGTAGCGAAGATACGAAAGCCGCACTAATGCTACTTCCTGATGATGTTAACGAGGGTATGAAGTTAAAATATGAAATGATGGAATACACGGTTATTGAGTAAAAAATGCCCTTGAGTGTCTAACTCAAGGGCATTTTCGTCTATTCCTGCGATTTATATTCATACTTAAAAAAGCAAATATAGTGATACGCCTCAGCCTCCGTTGTATAGCGATAAGGCAATATCCAAAGACTCAAAACACCGAGCGTCAATCCACAAAGAAGTTCCCAGCCAAAAAAACTAAGGTCAAGTACAAACAAATCCCACTTAAAGCCACGAGTTAGGTTAGCACTTACTTTAAGTGCCTGACTTGCCGTTAAATCAGGTGAATCAAGTAAAACATACCACGCAAAACGGTAACGATACGCCGCAATTATTCCCGGTATCACAAACAAAAGTGACAAAAGAAATACGTAGATAAAGTACAAAAAACTTACGGCAATTATACGGCGATAATCGGAAAAAGCAGAGAATAAATCTCTTATATCCACTTCCCCATTTTTTGACAATTTACACCCACAAATTCGATAGCCTTGCGTAAAAACAGGCATAACAAATAAAGAAAATGATAAAGATAAAATGCTAAATGAGATAAATATTGCCGAGTTAAATTGCAAAGAAATATTTACAAAATTGCTCCATAACTCCAACGCTCTAATAAGTGCAGTAAATACAAGCGTCAATGTAAGGCATTTGCTCATGTTACGGGCGATTATCTTCTTCTGCTCTGTCTTAATTTCTCTTCTTGGAAACATGGCAAACCCTCCATTCATAATTTATTTACAATTATAATGACTTTATTAGAAATTGTCAATAGGCAAATCAAATATTTATAAAATTTCTCGGTTTTGTTTGCTATACCTATTGAAAAACTGGACATAAAATGTTAAAATAACAGGGTATGAATTGCACTTGGGGGTACATGGCATGGAAATAGGTTTTAACAATCAAATTTATATGGATAAGCAAACCGAACATATTGAAAAACGTATACAGCAGTTTGGTAACAAACTCTATCTTGAATTTGGTGGCAAACTATTTGATGACTACCATGCAGCACGTGTATTCCCTGGCTTTGATGTAAATGCAAAGGTGAAGTTACTTCAAAGATTTAAGGATCAAGCGGAACTTGTGTTTTGTATCAATGCCGCAGATATTGAGAGTAATAAAATTCGTGCTGACTTTGGTATCACCTATGACCGTGATTTGCTTCGCACAATTGACAATTTGCGTGCTTTGGGCTTATACATAAGTAGTGTTGTTATTACACGATACACAGGACAAACAAGTTCTGACTCCTTCCGTGCCCTTTTGGAAAATCGTGGTATAAAGACATACGTCCATTACCCCATCAAGGGCTATCCAACAGACGTAGACTTAATAGTAAGCGAAAAAGGCTACGGTGCAAATGAGTATATTGAAACAACACGTCCCCTAGTTGTCGTTACAGCACCAGGTCCATGTAGTGGCAAATTGGCAACTTGTCTGTCACAGTTATATCATGAGAATAAACGTGGCATCCAAGCAGGCTATGCAAAGTTTGAAACATTCCCTGTATGGAATATTCCACTTAAACACCCTGTAAATCTTGCCTATGAGGCGGCAACTGCCGACTTAAAGGACGTAAATTTAATTGACCCATTCCATCTTGAAGCATACGGAGTAACTGCTGTAAACTATAATCGTGACATTGAGGTATTTCCTGTAGTACGTACCATTTTAACAAAAATCACCGGTGACTCTGAATTGTATCGCTCCCCAACTGATATGGGTGTAAATATGGTCGGCTACGGAATTACTGATGATGAAGTGGTTCGTAACGCTGCAAAACAAGAGATAATCAGACGTTGGTTCAAAGCAAAGTGCGACTACCGCAACGGCAGATGCAGTAGTGATACTGTAATGGCAATTGAATTTCTTATGAAGGAGTTGGAACTCTCCCCTACTGATCGCACTGCTGTAACTCCCGCTATTGACAAGTCTGTATATCACGGTGTTCCTGTCATGTCTATTGAACTGCCTGACGGAAAAATTGTTACAGGCAAAAGTGCCGATTTAATGAGTGCCGCTGCTTGTGCTATTGTCAACTCAATTAAGGTGCTTGCCGGAATAGATGATAAAGTACATCTTATGTCCCTAATTATTTTAGAGCCTATCTTAAAACTTAAAGAACAAAAACTCGGTATTAAAAATCCAACTCTAAATCTACGTGAAGTGCTTATAACATTGAGCGTATGTGCTGCTACAAATCCGGTTGCCGAACTTGCTCTTTCGCAACTTGACAAACTTCGTGGTTGTGAAGCACATTGTTCTCATATGCTAAGCCGTAATGATGAGGAAAGTCTGCGTCAACTTGGCATAAATGCTACAAGTGAGGACGTGTTCCCATCAACTGACTTGTACCTTGTCTAAAAAATAGTGGTATGCACTGCCCCTATAAGGGGCAGTTTTGTACTTTTCTTTAACATTGTTAAAAACCTCCGTGGTATTTTTTAGTAATGCGGTCGCCAAACCATTTGCTATTATATCACTGAGGTTTTTCTCATACTGAGTTTTTTATTCTCCCACACAGTAGAATTGGGAGATATTTCAATGCCTAAAGACACCAGAAAAGGGAGATAGTGTTCATAACCACTATCTCCCTTATTTACACTTTACATTGCCTCAAGTTTTGCGGCAGCGGCATTAAGCCAATCGCCTTCAATTTCCTCAATTTTACCTGCATCGCAAAGACGTGCAATGGCAGGGTCAATTGGCAATTTACCAAGTACATCAATACCATGCTGGAGAGCAATCGTATCAATATGACTTTCACCATATATACTGTGTTTCTTACCGCAATCAGGGCAAGTGAAGTAACTCATATTCTCAACAATACCGAGGACAGGCACATTCATAAGTTTTGCCATATTAAGTGCCTTTTCAACTATCATAGATACAAGTTCCTGTGGTGATGTAACAACGATAATGCCATCAACAGGGATAGATTGGAATACTGTCAAAGGTACGTCACCTGTTCCGGGAGGCATATCAACGAACATAAAGTCCACATCTTGCCAGATAACGTCTGTCCAAAACTGCTTAACAGCACCTGCAATAACAGGTCCACGCCAAACAAGAGGTGTAGTCTCCTCCTCAAGCAAAAGATTTATGCTCATTACATCAATTCCCTCTTTACTCTTTACAGGGAACATACCTAACTCACTTGCATCAGCACGCTGCGTAATTCCAAAGCATTTAGGTATAGACGGACCTGTAATGTCCGCATCAAGAATACCCACATGGTATCCTTTTTTGTTCATAGCAACAGCCATAAGTGAAGTGACAAGGCTCTTACCTACTCCTCCCTTTCCGCTGACAATGCCAATAACTCTCTTAATACTGCTCATCTCATTTGGTGCTTCCAAAAAATCTGCAGGATTGGAGCATTTTGAGGAGCAACTTTCGCAATTATGATCGCATCCACTCATCGTATTAAATATCTCCTTTATATTGAATTGATTAAATGAAAACTTAATTAGTTTAAGAAGTCTTTTAATTTCTTAGAACGGCTTGGGTGACGAAGTTTACGTAATGCCTTTGCCTCAATCTGACGAATACGCTCACGAGTTACATTAAACTCCTTGCCAACTTCTTCAAGAGTGCGAGAACGTCCATCCTCAATACCAAAACGTAATTTAAGGACTTTTTCTTCTCTTGGTGTCAATGTATTCAACACGTCAACAAGTTGTTCTTTAAGAAGCATAAAAGACGCAGCCTCTGCAGGTTCCGGTACGTCATCATCGGAAATAAAGTCGCCTAAGTGGCTGTCCTCTTCCTCACCGATTGGTGTTTCAAGAGAAACAGGCTCTTGTGCAATCTTCATTATCTCACGAACCTTATCAACAGGCATATTTATCTCCATCGCAATCTCCTCAGGTAGAGGATCATGTCCTAACTCTTGAAGAAGTTGACGTGACACTCTCATAACTTTGTTGATTGTTTCCACCATGTGTACAGGGATACGAATAGTTCTTGCCTGGTCAGCAATTGCACGGGTAATTGCCTGTCTAATCCACCATGTAGCATAAGTAGAGAACTTATAGCCTTTTGTATAGTCAAACTTTTCTACAGCCTTAATAAGACCAAAGTTTCCCTCTTGAATTAAATCAAGAAACTGCATACCACGACCTACATATCTCTTTGCAATACTGACAACAAGACGTAAGTTTGCCTCTGCAAGACGCATTTTCGCCTTTTCATCACCCTCTGCCATACGTTCTGCAAGAACAACTTCCTCATCCGGTGATAAGAGTTCAACTTTTCCTATTTCCTTAAGATACATTCTAACAGGATCGTCAAGGGCAAAAGTATCGGCAAGGGCTGCGGTTTCTGCAAGTTCTTCCTGAGAAATTTCCTCAACTGTATCGAACTCAATAGGAATATCCTCTATGGGAGGTTCTTCCACATAATCATCAACTACAATCTCTACGCCAAGAGTTTCAAAAGTATCATACAGTTTATCTATCTGTGCAGAGTCAAGTTCAAGTTCCTCAAGAGCATCCATTAGTTCCTTGTAACTGATTTTGTCTTTCTTTTTACCAAGTTCAATTAAATCTTTAAGCCCTTGTTTCTTTTCTTCAATGGTCATCCCATGAACCTCCAAAAATTATTTTCTTTTGTCGATATGTGCTGTTTCACGGAATATATGTAATCCGATTATTATGAAGCCGTTTATACGGCAGTCATACATTTTAGTACGATACACTATGTCGCTCCATATCCTTTTTTCTCTTTGATACGTGCTTGTAGTGCTAAAAGTGAGGAATTGTCATCGTCTGATGATGTAACTGCCACACGCACACGCTCGTCACGAATAGAATTGACATAGTCTCCAATCGCCTTTTGTCTGTCACTTGGAATTGGCATACAGGCAATAACAGTCAACTGTTTCATCTCATCTTCTGACAGCGTTGCTCCTATATTTGCAACCTCTGTTGACTTTCCTTCATCATGACGATTTTTAAGGAGAAGATAGAGTTTTCTAAGATAGTCACTTGAAAAATCTTCGTCCTTTAGGCCAAGAGAAGTTAATGTGTCAAACAGCGATATATCTGTCAACAATAGAGCAATAATGCCTTCCTCAGCCCGTGCTGAACGAATATTATCATAGCGAATACTTGACGCAACAGGCTTTACCATGGTAGCAGGTGACATACTCTTTCTTATCTGCTCACGTTTTTCCTTACGTCCTTGTGCCGCCATAGCACGACTTACTTCACTTAACACAGATTGTGGTGATACACCTGCCGTATCTGCAACACGGCGAGCGTAAATCTCTCGCTCAACAGGTGACTCGATAGCCGCAAGCATTTGAAGACTTTTTTTGATAAAGGCAATCTTTTCCTCATCTTTCGTCATGTCGTAACCTGACTCAATCCCCTTCATCTTATAGTCCATTTGATTAATGCTCTGAGTAAGAAGTGAATCAAATGCACCAGGTCCATTTGTTTTTATAAATTCGTCAGGGTCCTTAGCACCAGGCAGAGTAAGTACCTTTACTTCCATATCCACACTATTTAGTATCTCTATGGCACGACTTGTAGCCGCCTGACCTGCTGAGTCAGAGTCATACACTATTGTAACTGTATCGGCATATTTTTTCATAAGCCTTGCCTGCTCCACTGTCAATGCCGTACCGAGAGAGGCAACAGCATTTTCAAAGCCTGCTTGGTGCAAAGCGATAACGTCCATATAGCCCTCTGCCAATATAAGCATACGCTTTTGGGTATGCTTTGCAAAATTCATCGCAAACAAATTTCTGTTTTTGTTGAATAAAAGTGTATCTTTGGTATTTATATACTTAGGCAGCGAATTATCGAGAACACGTCCGCCAAAAGCAATTACATCACCACGAATATCTATAATCGGGAACATCACTCTATTTCGATACATATCAAATATTGTACCTTTTTGACTTTTTGCCGCAAGACCTGCCGCAAGAAGTTCTTCTTTTGTGTAGCCAAGTTGGCCCATCGCCCTAATTAGACAATCCCATGAGTCAGGAGCGTATCCTAAACCGAAGTGGCTTACTGTGGCACTGCTTAACGAACGCTTTTTGAAATATTCTACCGCAGGTACACCGACAGATGACGAGAGATTTTGATAAAAAAATCGTGCCGCTTCCTTATTAAGTGCAAGCATACGAGAACGCTTTTGCCTATATTCTCTATCGTCTATATCTTCAGGCATTGGAATACCTGCAAGACGTGCTAAAAACTCTACTGCATCTCGATATTCAAGACGTTCTATCTGCATGATGAAATTGATGACACCACCGCCTGCACCACAGCCAAAGCAATGATATATTTGCTTGTCTGTATTTACAGAAAATGATCCTGTCTTTTCCTTATGGAACGGACATAATCCAAAATAGTTTGATCCGGATTTTTTTAGGGTAACGTATCGTGATACTATTGAATAAATATCACTTGACCCAATCAATCTATCCATAAAACTGTCAGGAAACGCCAAGCAATCTCACCACCCTTCCTTTTAATTAGCATCAATGCTACCTATTTATTTCCAAAAATATATAAAATCATACATTTTGACGCATCTGCCAACCTTTTGGAATAAATAAATTCTGATATACATCTACAGCATAGTTATCTGACATACCTGAAATGTAGTCACAAACTGCAGTTTCAATTCCATCCTCTTCTATTAGACGTTTATAATCGTTAGGAATTTCATCGGGATGCTTAATAAAATACTCAAATAACATTTTAAGCATCTCATCTGCTTTCTTTTCCTCACCTTTTACTACTGGATTTCTATAAAGTACATCAAACAGATAACTACGTAGTTTAAGCATTGCTTCCTCAACAGGCTTAGATGGCAAAATTGTATCTTTGCCATCACTATTCATAATAATATCAAGAACCATGCTATTTATTCGTGCTTTATAGTTATTTCCAAGTACATCTGATATTTCACGTGGAATGTCTTCTTCATGTATTACATTTGCCCTTATTCCATCGTCAATATCATGGTTAATATAGGCAATTCTATCTGCATAGTGTACGAGTCTACCCTCTAAAAAGTCGGAGTATTTTGTTCCGGTATGACACAATATACCATTACGCACTTCCTTTGACAGATTAAGACCAATACCTTTCTTCTCCAACTTATCCACAACTCTTAGGCTTTGTTCGTTATGTTGAAATCCTAATGGTGCAAGAGTATCGAGAGTATGCTCTCCGGCATGGCCAAACGGAGGGTGACCGAGATCATGACCTAATGCAATCGCCTCTGTTAAATCTTCATTTAGTCTTAGTGACCTTGCCATGGTACGAGCAATCTGAGCAACTTCCATAGTATGTGTCAAACGAGTTCTGTAATGGTCGTCCTCTGGGGCAAGGAAGCACTGTGTTTTATGTTTTAAGCGGCGAAAGGATTTACAATGTATAATTCTACCGCAATCACGCTGAAAACAGGTGCGAACCTCACACTCCTGTTCCTTTCTCTCACGACCAAGTGAATTACGTGCCTTGACAGCAAAATCCGATAAAAACGAAAATTCACGTTCTTCTTGCATTTGTCTCACATTCATAAAACATCCCTCGCTTTCAATCACTAATTCGCTTACAAGTTATATATACACAAATTCCTTTGAAAACCCTTTTTTATTTACAAAAAACTAAAAAAATTTTTCCATGATAAAAGTCGGAACTGTATTGTCAAAGTAGTCCCGACTATTTATTATTTATTGCCGTTAGTTTCTCTACGAACAGGAACAAGCCGTTGTCCAGTTACAACAATTTCACTGCGACCGGCAGTACATTCTATTATTCCCGATTTAATTAAATCAAAACTGTCCTCTGGGATACAGATAGTATACTCTACATCTGCACCATAGTCTGTTGACAATTCAGTATGCTCTTTATCTTGTAAAAATGCTTTTATAATATTGTAGTGGGGATATTGGCACGACACTAAAACTTCAAGATACGGACAAAGTTCTGCAATTCCTGCAGCATCAAGTGCAAGTTTCGCTGTTGCCGCATACGCACGGACAAGACCTCCTGCACCTAATAAAATACCGCCAAAATAACGTGTTGCAATACAACAATAGTTTGTAACACCTTCACGGCGAAACACTTCAAACATAGGAAGCCCTGCTGTGCCTTTCGGCTCACCATTGTCATTGTATCTTGACACATTTTCTTCCTTAATGTCATAGCAGTAGACTCCGTGAGTTGCCGTTGGGTGCTTTTCGTTGGTTTCCTCGATATGTCGTTTTGCCTCGGCTTCGCTGTTTACAAGCCAAATATTGCCGATAAATCTGCTCTTTCGCTCAACAAATTCAATTTCTGCCGATGAAAACGGAACTATTAAGCCCACAAGTCTTCCTCCTCATCTACTTTTTTGGGATTTAGTACATACTCTCTTATCCAACCGTAAGTGCGGTCATCGCAAACTGCATCTATTTGTATTCCTAAGTCTGTATACTCTACCTTATTTACCTTTGCGTCACGATATAATATATCAAGTCTGCCACTTTCATTGTATGGCAATAGAATTTTTGTATCATAAAGACCTTTTCCCAAAACGTCCTCAATTTTCTTTTTAAGTTCGTCAAGGCCCTCACCTGTCAGTGCGGATACAACAACACTGTCCTTTTCACGAGGACATACTGACAAGTCGGCAGTATCTGCCTTATTGTACACATGAACTATCGGTTTATCTGAAGCATCAAGTTGGGAAATTAGTTCATCTACTACCTCTCTTTGCTCTCTCCACATTGGATTTGACAAGTCAATAACGTGTACAAGCACGTCAGCATGGGCAAGTTCTTCAAGAGTTGCCTTAAACGCCTCTATAAGATGGTGAGGAAGTTTATTTATAAAACCTACAGTATCTGATATTAGAATCTCACTTGTATCTGACAAAGTAAGTTTACGTATAGTTGTGTCAAGAGTATCAAACAGGCGATTTTCCGCAGGAATATCCGCACCTGTCAATGCATTGAGAAGTGTTGATTTTCCAGCATTCGTATATCCTACAATAGCAGCAATTGGCGTTTGGGTATCTTTACGGCGTTTACGCTGCAACTGTCGAACTTGACGCACCTCTTTCAGTTCACTTTCAAGTTTGATGATGCGTCTGCGAATGTGTCGCCTGTCACTTTCAAGTTTAGACTCACCGGGGCCTCTCGTACCGATACCACCGCCAAGTCGTGACAGGGATTTACCAAGACCTATAAGACGTGGCAAAAGATATTTATACTGGGCAAGTTCAACTTGCAGTTTACCCTCATTACTGCGGGCACGGGCAGCAAAAATATCAAGTATAAGACCGCTTCTGTCAAGCACTGTCAAACCTGTTAATTGCTCAATATTCTTAAATTGAGATGGTGACAGTTCGTTATCAAAAATTAAAAGTGTAGCCTCGTGTGCTTTCGCAAGTTCTGCTATTTCCTCTAATTTCCCCTCACCCATCATTGTACGTGGGTCAGGTGTCGGACGATTTTGTAAAACTTTAGCGGCACAAATACCGCCTGCAGTTTCCAAAAGGGATTCAAGTTCGTCCAGTGTTTCGTAACTTGCATCTTCACTACGATTAAATACAGGGCTTGATACGCCTGCAAGAATTGCTATTTCTTTGTCCACTGACCTACTCCTTTACATAGAATCGGCGAGTTAACTAAACAAAAAAACCTGCCCGATTGGGCAGGTTCGTTCCGTATAATATCATACGGCAGTTCAAACAAGTACTACTTGTCCGCAAGACCAAACTTCTTCTTGAAACGGTCTACACGTCCGCCGGTATCCACGAGTTTCTGCTTGCCCGTGAAAAACGGATGGCACTTGGAGCAAATTTCAACACGGATATCACTCTTGGTTGAACCGGTTTCGATTACCTCACCGCAGGCACACTTAATAGTTGTCTGGTTGTAGTTGGGATGGATTCCTTCCTTCATCATTTTCACCTCACTTCACGGGTCAAAGACACGTCTGTTTACGCTTACCACAATATAGGCTATCCTATACTGCAAGACGCTTAAATAATAATACCATACTTTTTGATAAATTACAAGTCTTTTTTGAAATTTTGTTTTAATTATTTCAATTTATACGAAATTAACAAAATTGTTGTATATATTTTTCATTCAACTGCTATAATCTTCCAACAATTCATGGAGTTCTGCATTTGAATACAGAAAAAATCCCTGTTGAAATTTTCTTCTATCCTCTTTTCGCATTGCTTTAACATCAATTTTATCAAGAATTATAGTTTTTGACATATCATCACAATCACTAAGTGTAACTATGTCATTGTCTATACAAACAAAGTATTTACCGTTTAACACATCTGATGCCTCATCAATTATGATATTTTCCTCAGATGTTGAAATGTTTCTTGATGTTACAACGTATAATCTCATAGATTGAATTAAAAGAAGTGATGATAGCACTCCAAGTATAATGCGATACGTTATTATATTTTCTTGTAATCCTTTGAATTTTTTCATTTACTTGTCCTCTATTTCAACAGTATTATGTAAAATGATACCCTGTTTTCAATCTTCTTATTCAAATTTACAATTTCTGTTGGAACTATTGATTTGATGTGATATAATATGGTAAAATATGTGTGTAACGACATACCTATATGCTAAGAGTATAAATACATAACATTTGACTTGGAAAGGAGTCCTTCATTTGCAAAAGAAAAATAAAAAAGGTCCACGGTCTGTTTCAAGGACTGTAAGTATGATAGTGAAAATTGTTGCGACAATTCTTGTAATCGCAATTGTCACATCTGCTATCTGTGCAACTGTATTTGCGTTGTATATTGATAGGTACATTAGACCTAATATTGACAACATAAATATGGATGATATCAAACTCAACTACACCACATTCGTATATGCTACAGACAATGAAACCGGTGAAAAGATTGAATTGGAGCAGTTATATAGTGAGGATAATCGAATTTGGGTAGATTATGAGCAGATACCTAACTATATGCTTGACGCTGTTGTGTCCGTTGAGGATAACCGTTTTTGGAATCATGCAGGCGTTGACTGGATTCGTACCGCAGGTGCCATGGTGAATATGATTATTCCCTTACGTGAAGGCTTCGGCGGTGGTTCTACATTGACTCAACAGTTAATTAAAAATGTCACAGGTGAAGATGACATTACTGTTGAGAGAAAAATACAGGAAATTCTTCGCGCTCTCGAATTTGAAAAGAAATACACTAAAGAGCAGATAATTGAACTGTATCTAAACACAGTATATTTTGGTCATGGCTGTAATGGTGTTGAAACTGCTGCTAAGACATATTTTGATAAAACAGTGTCTGAACTTACTCTTGCAGAGTGTGCAACTATCGCAGGTATAACCAAGTCACCTATTTTCTATGACCCACTGAAAAATCCTGAAAACAACAAAACTCGTCAGGAACTTATTCTGAAACTCATGTACGATCAAGGACGTATATCCAAAGAAGAATATACGTCTGCTGTTGCAGAAGAGTTGCAGTTTAACAAAAACTCCTCTGCTGTAATTAAAGAGAAGCCAATGCAGTCCTACTACGTAGACCAGGTAATCAATGATGTAATCAATGATTTGCAAGAAGAATACGGCTACTCTTATACTTATGCATCTAATCTTGTATTCTCAGGCGGTCTTAAAATCTATGCACTTGTAGACACAGACGTTCAAGACACATTGGACAAGGTATATAAAGATGAGGCTAACTTCCCAAAAACAAAAGACGGAAGTATGCTTGAATCCGCAATGGTCGTTATGGACCCATACACCGGAAATGTTCTGGGAATGGTAGGTGGACGTGGCGAAAAAACAACAAATCGTGCTTGGAACCGTGCTACAATGACTAAACGTCCTCCCGGCTCATCTATTAAGCCATTGACAGTTTATGCTCCTGCGTTGGAATATGGTTTTATCAACCCTGCAACAGTTTATGATGACTCTCCTTTTAATGAAAAAACAAGATGGCCTAAAAACCAATCAAGCGGTTTTTCCGGTCGTATGACTGTTAAAAAGGCTGTACAAAACTCAACCAATACAGTTGCTGTAAAAGTTCTTGATACAGTTTCCCTTGAGCGTTCGTTCGCTTTTGCATCTGTAAATCTTGGACTTGACCTTGTTAAGAGCGAAACTATTAATGACAAGGTCTTTACAGATATGGATTATGCACCACTTGCTCTTGGCGGGTTAACCCACGGTCTGTCTGTCCTTGAAATGACTGCCGCTTACTCAGCATTCGTCAACCATGGTATCTTTACTGAACCTCGCACATACTCCCATGTTGAAGATGCAGATGGAAATATACTTCTTGACAATAAAGCGGAAACCCAAGTTGCCATGAAAGAAGAAACTGCATATTATATAAATTATCTTCTCACCAATGCTGTTGATGCAGGTACAGGTCGTAAGGCAAAATTAGGCAATGTTGCTACCGCAGGTAAAACCGGTACAACAAATGATGATAATGACCGTTGGTTTGTAGGCTACACACCATACTACACAGCGGCTGTTTGGTTTGGCTACGATAATTCTCGTGAGATTAAACTCTCAACTTCCACTAACCCATCTGTCGCTATTTGGAAAACTGTTATGGACGAACTTCATGATGGTCTTGAATATAAGAATTTCTTCCAACTTGAAACAAAACAGACTAAGTACTGTTTAGACAGTGGTCTTCTTCCAAGTGAATACTGTGAACTTGACCCAAGAGGCAATCGTGTAACAACAGGTACGTTTATAGAAGGAACCGAGCCTACTGAAACTTGTACTTGTCACGTTCCTGTAATTATTGATACAACAACGAATATGCGAGCAACTAACTTCTGCCCATACGAAAATACAAAGACTATTGCTCTCATTGACGTAAATCGTACAGGTAATATACAAATGACAGACGATCCGTACCTGTACCATGACGCAGTATATTCTACCACTGAAAATACTGAGTCTGTAAATTACAATACCTACTGTTCAACTCACAGTTACTATATACCAGAAAATCCATTGGACAATCCTACTACCCCTATCGAGCCGTCAAACCCAAGTGATCCTACTATCCCTACAGAGCCTACCGTGCCAACTGACCCTCCTGAGGTAGACCCCACTCCTCCAAGCGATCCTATAAATGACGGTTTCTACATTCCCGAATAGACTACTTTTTTTAGAAGCGAACTATATGAAAAAAACAATTTTTCTTTTGTGTTTTCTCTTGTCGCTCTTTGTGGGCTGTTCACCTATAAAATCTGAAATGGTGACACAAGTTAAAAGTATGATGTCAGGCGTATCAGACGAAAGTCAGATGCGTCTGATTAACGGCAGAGTTTCACTTGAGTCTGATGTGAATTTTCCACCGCCTGATGAAATTACAATTAATCTATGTGCTATAGGTGACATCATGGCACATGACGGAACATTTGCTTCCGCAAAGCGTGCAAACACCTACGATTTTACAAATATGTTCAAAGAGATTGCTCCGTATATTGCTGACGCAGACTACGTATTTGGAAATCTCGAAACAACCTTTTCCGGTGCTTCCCGTGGCTATTCAGGTTACCCGTGTTTCAACACTCCTGAACAAATGGGCGTAGCATTAAAAAATGTTCTCGGTGTAGACTTAGTTTCCCATGCCAACAATCATACACTTGATTGCGGTTTCAACGGAATTACATCTACTCTCTCATTTCTTGACGAGTATGGTATAGCACATACAGGCAGTTATTCTAAAGAAGAAGACGCTCATAGTTACCATATGGCAGAAATATCAGGTGCAAAAATTGCATTTACAGGCTATACATACGGCTCAAACAACCCAATTTCAAAGCCATTTTCTCTCAACTTAATAGATAAAGAGCAGATTAAAGCCGATGCCAAAAGAGCAAAAGATGACGGTGCTTCGTACGTTATTGCAATGTTCCACTGGGGTGTTGAATATCAACGATATGCATCTAATTCCCAGCGAGAACTTGCAAAATGGATTTTTGAAAACACGCAGGTTGATTTAATTGTCGGTAACCATGCCCACGTCACAGAACCTATTGAGGAGATTACCTACGTCCGTGACGGAGTTGAGAAAAAAGGTATAGTTTTCTATGCTCTTGGCAACTTTACCGGTGCACAGCGTTGGGAATATACAGATACAGGTATTATTGCAAATATAACCCTTATCATTGACCCTGCCGATTATAATAACAATCGTATTGACAATATCACCTATATCCCCACTTTTATCGACCCAAACAGTTTAGCAACGGGAAAAAGATATAGAGTAGTTGCCATTGATAAAGCCATTGCTGATTACGAAAGCGGTGCCGATATTCTTATTTCTTCCCAAGAGTACGAACGAATAAAAGGCTATAAAGACGCATATCGTGAAATGCTTGAAATCTATCCTTACGTTAAGGCAGTGTCGTGAGCAATATATGAAAGGAGTCAATTCCTTGAAGTATTTCAAAATACCACTTCTACTGATTATAGTAATTTTTCTGTTATCAGTATCGGTTTTTGCCACAGACGTTACTATCGTCTGTAATGGCAATACTCTTAATTTTTCGGATTCTACCCCCTACTTTGATAAAACTGCGGGTCGTATTTATGTGCCTGTCCGTCCATTGACAGAGGCTCTTTATGCTGATGTAACGTACGAATCAACAAATAAAATCGTTACAATTAAAACTGACACAGTCACAGTAAAACTTCAAATTGGCAGTAGCGATGCCTATGTCAACGATGTATTAGTTCCCCTTGACGCTCCTGCGTATATACTTGAGGGTAGAACCTACGTCCCACTCCGTTTTGTGTCAGAGAGTTTTCTCATGGATGTTTCATACGATTCAAGTACGTTAACGGCAAATTTAACAAATAAAAAACAACTTGAACTTGGCATGAGTCTGTACGAGGCAAAACTTCTCTACGGCGAGCCTAATCGTATTGACACTACAGAAAAAGGATATGAATTTCACGTCTACAACGAGGATTTATTAAACTATACACTTATTGGTATCGCTGACGGAAAAGTTGTATCATACTATATTGGTGCGGCAAATTGGATGCAGTCAAACGGTTTGATAAGCGGTATGTCTCGTGATCGTGCAACTATATGTTATCCGGAAGATGAATATAGTAAAGTAGAAACGAACAGTTACGATATTTTTAGCAGCAATGATTTTACTTCTACCCTTTTCTATGACGAGAATAATAGTGTTCATGCAATCCTTGTGGAAAAAGCAGAATATACGAATAAATCTAACGTTACATCGGAAGTTCTCAACTCATTTGAATTAGAAATTGCTGACCTTGTAAACGTACAACGTGCAAGAAAGAGCCTTCCCACACTCCAGATAGATGTAGGCGTATCGGCTGTGGCAAAACAGCATGCCGCAGACATGGCAACTTCAAATTTCTTTTCCCATACAGGCTCTGACAAATCAACTCCCAATAGTAGATTAGAGTCAGCAGGTTATTCGAACTTCTATCAACTTGAAATAATTGCAGAGGCATATCCAAACGCTATATGTGCTTTTTCCGGGCACATGATTTTAAGTGACTACCACGAAATATTAGAGGCTTCGTATAAGAAGATAGGTGTTGGTGTTGCATACAACACAAAATCCGATGGCATTTTGTATTATAATCACATTTTCTATGCAGACAAAAGATAAACTAACGATATTTAATATTTGGAGGAACAAAGAATGAAACTATGTTTTTCTACTGTCGGTTGTCCCAGTTGGTCTTGGAGTGAAATTTTGTCAGTTGCAAAAGACCTTTCCCTTGACGGTGTCGAACTTCGTGGTATCGGTAAAAATTTATACTTGCCGCAAAACGATTTATTCTCACCCGAGAACATTGATAAAGTAAGAGCCGATTTAACAAAAAGCGGTTTGGAAGTTTCATGTCTTACAACTGAAGTTCTTCTCCACAGCCGTGATCTTAACTACCTCGCATCAGCAAGAATGTATATTGCACTTGCGGCGAATCTCGATGTGCCTTATATTCGTCTGCTTGCCGACACTTCACCCGCCCCTGTTGGCGATATAGATGAAGAACTTGTATTATCACGATTAAAGACTCTTGCACCTATCGCTCAAGCAAGCGGTGTAACGCTTCTTGTAGAAACAAACGGTGTCTATGCAGATACTGCTAAACTTGCTCGTTTAATTGAGGCAGTTGACTCACCGGCAGTTGGTGTGTTGTGGGATATCCACCACCCATACCGTTATTTTGGGGAAAGTCCTACTGTATCCTATGAGAACATTGGCAAGTATACTCACCACGTCCACGTCAAAGACAGCATCTTAGATAATGGAACGCTTCGCTATAAAATGCTTGGTTACGGAGATTTACCAATAGCCGAGTGTTTGTCAATACTTAAAGCAAATAACTATGACGGATATATATCATTAGAATGGACGAAGCGTTGGAACCAAGAACTTGAAGATGCAGGCATTGTATTTAGTCACTTTGCTTACGCAATTAAGTCAATGTGGAATAAGGCATAACTATAAATAGCCGATTGTATTATTAAAGTACAGTCGGCTTTTCATTTTTTATTGAATTTTTTATTACAAGAATTGAAAAATAAAAAATATCAAAATTGCCAGCGGTGGCAAAAATTAAGTTGTATTTGTTTTTGTTGAAAGGGCAATCTAATGTTGCAAGGTTCGAGTGAGAGCAATCGAACTTGACCTTTTAAAATAAATATAAAACAATAAGGAGAAAAACTATGGCAAAGTCTAATGGTTCTCTCGTGCCTGAAGCACGTGAAGCACTCGACAGATTCAAGATGGAAGCAGCAAGCGAAGTTGGCGTTAACCTTAAACAAGGTTACAACGGTGACTTGACCTCTAAGCAGGCCGGTTCTGTAGGCGGTCAGATGGTTAAGAACATCTGTCCTGTACGAACAAGAGTGTGTATGCGCAACAACCGAAATGTTAATGGGCATATCGAATCTGTTACATACAAATATAACATCACAATATAACAAGAAAAAGTCTCTTAGTTTTCTAAGAGACTTTATTATTTCGACATTTTTGATATATTAAACTACTCATCTTGTTTTTTTCTTTTTCAGTGATTATACCCTTTTCATAAAGAATGTCGTTAAAATAGGTAAGCCATATTTCTTTTACCGATATGTTTGTTGTTGAATTTATCATTTTATCTCTCCCTAATATGTTGTTTTCTACTTATATATTCTCCATAATCTGTTTAACAATATTCAATTTGTGTCGCAATTGAATGAAAATTTCATCGTCATCTCCAATATAGTTTGTCGAGTAGGCGGTATAGCAATGTAGGTCGAAAGTGTTTGCAAGTATTTATGTTGCAACCCCACCTGATGCTACCTGTATATTTACAAAGGATTTTATTTCTGCAATTTCGTCTACTTCTCTTACTTGCACACAATATAATTTACCATCAAGGGTGAAGTAAAAATCATCGGTATGTTCAAGTTCTATATGTCCTTCGTGATGCCAATCACCATAGATAGTGTCAATTACCTTTTGAGCAAGTGTATTTGTTATAATATCCATCTGCATTAAGACTCACACTCTCTTTCACATAAAGCATCTATTGCATCATTCTTGTTCTTGTTAATCTTCTTAATTGCTCTTAAACAAGAGGACATTTCAGCATTATCTTTTTCAATATGGTCTATGTTATTTTCTATACACTCCATAAGAATTTTGACCGCTTTTACCTCTTCGTTTAGTTCAATTATTGTTTCTATTGCTTTTTGAAAACTCATATTTACCTCCTGTTAAAATTGTTCTTTTCAAGACTTTTTAAGATGCTTTATAATTTTTATCATTAGCAACTAACACTTTATAAGAATACAAAGCATCATAAACTTTCTTAGGAATAACGTTCTTATACTCTTCGGCTATACGTTTTATGGTTGATTCTTTTTTATTAGCATAAACCCCATAAGCAATGTCTATGGTATCGTATGTACCCAACTCTGTTCCGCCATATCGTGCGATAAACTTTCCGGATTTTGTTTGAAGTATGCCATTTGGCAAACCTCTGCTATTTGTTTTATTTGAAAACAACATATTAATTCTTTGGGGTACCAACAAACAAGTTTTAGGAGAATATATGTTGCAATTGGGATATAATATATCTTTGTCTATATGCAACCGACCATCTACTTTGTATTCGTTCTCTTCATACCAGTCGCCAAAGTTTTGAAAATTCAACCATTCATCACATATAGTACATTTCCCATAGTACGCTAAAAGATTGCCTTTGGGGTTATAACAACGATTTAGCATATCTGCCCATAGGTCGTATATATAGTTGTAATCGCCGTCGATGCTTGCAGTATGTTTGCCTACTCCAAGATAGCCCACCCCATACCTTGTTTTATCGTAAGGATTCTTGATATTACCTCTTCTGAAGTTTACATATGAAGAATTTTTCTTAATGTAATGATAATCGTCTTGAAATTCAACATCAATATCATCGCTTGTCCTATAACAAACAATTTTCATTGGGGTTCCAAAATTATTTTTTCTTACTTCGCCTGTTCTATCTTTTATCATATGGTTTACAGTAGCTACACTTTATTCCTTTCTGATTTATTCTTATATTTAATTATTCTCCGTCTGTTTTAAGATTTAGCGTAATAATTCAATGTTGATTTCTCCACCAAAAACATCTATATTCTCAATCTTTAATGAACCTAACGAAGAATCTTCTACCGTAATATTTGTTGTGTTTCCCAATATTGCTTCAATCTTTTGAAGTCTATCAATTAATGTGTGCAAATCATAAGGATGACTTTCAATTATTTTTGTACTATCAGCAAATATATAATCTTGCTTTTCTGCAAAAAGACAGATATATGGAATCCACTCTCGAATATACTTTAAATCGCATGTAGCCAAGTCAATGGTGGCTGCCGATAGTTTATATCCTCGTGCATTTTCAGATGGTCTTATCCATTTATATACTGTGCCATCTTCCATAGCCACATAACTTTCATTTATACTTCTTATCCTTTTTATGACTTTACTTTTGGGATTATTTTGAATATAAACACCAAACATATATTCAGCAAATTCTCTATCTGTCGTAAATACTCCGTATTTAGGCTTAACGCCTTGCGGTAAATTCATTGTTTTCCTCCTGTTAAAATCTCAGATTTATTGGGTTTTTGAAACCCATTTACACAACAAGTTGTGATGGATGTAAACCCACACCCTCTATTCCCTCGCTAAAAGCATCGGGAAATACCTTTTTAATAATTTGGTATGCACCATTGACATCAGCATTGATTGTTTTAACAGAATCGCTTACAAACAAACCCCTATATATTCTTCTCTCTTTTTTATAGTTTTCTTTAACAGGTTCTTCATTGTCTAAAAACGACGTGCCGGATGTATATCCTTCTTCAGTCTCAATACAGACAATTCCGTTTTGCTAACATTTACTTTTGACCTGTGCTATAAACATCTCGTATGGTATGTAAGTGAAGTTTTGCATACATCCTGTTTCCTGCTTCCACTTCTTGTTAAGACCAATCACAACGGCATCCACGTTATTTTCAACGCAATAATCAATCATTCTTTTGCTGATACAGTGCATTACATACTTGATTTTCTCATACCTTTTGTTGGTAAGAGCCTCCAACCTTTTACTCCAATCTTGATTATGTTTCTTCTTTAAATCAGATTGAAACTCGGCTTTCTTCCTATTATAATATTGGTTAATAGATTTCAACTCACCGCCCTTCACTACAAATGGTTGTTCCCCAAAGTTATTTGCAACCGTTATAAAATTTTCTACACCCAAATCCACGCCACAAATTCTCTCGACATTTTGAGTTGGTTCAGGAGTTTCAACCTCATAAACAATCTCCATAATGTAATATTCTCTCTTTGGAACGAATCTACATTGTAATAATTTACCCTTTTACATAACAATCTTTTCATCCGATTCTCCTTATATAATTCCTAATAAAGTCTTCGCACACATCTATAGTAAGACGATTTACAAATTCTGAAGGAGTTTGTTTTTGATTATAGGCATCAACAATCATATTTAGGTCAAACTTATAATGAAAGTCGTTGGTAAAATTCAGCACAATGAATTCGCCATTTACAAATCTTGCTACGACAACATTATGAAGATGACCGTCCGCTCCACGTCTTGTCTGCATAGCTTCTGTGGTATCTTTATCGAAACTAAAAGATATTACCCTTAGTTCCTCTTGTATCAATTCTAAAACCTTATGTTCAAATTCATAATATCCAGTCATTTTTACCTCCAAATTAAAATCACGATAAAAGTCCTATTCTATGTCCGTAAATTGCACATGATAGACAAACGCCTCGCATAAGTGATAAAAAAGATTCATATAATCCATATCATTCTTCCTTTTCTAATAGATAAGTCGCCTCTTGGTCTGCTTCATGAAGTGCCAACACCAACGGATATTTGCCCATTGCTTTACCGAGAGCATTATAGTTTTCTTTCGGTTCAGACCAGCCCATATGCCATCTGATACTATATCTCTCAACAGGTGTGAGTTTGATGTATTCTTCAATCATCATTACGCTCTTTTCGCCGTGTCCATAAGGAACTTTATCGTCTATTGTGTAGAACGGAACTTTCTCCCAAACACCAGTTTCATCATTTTTCTTATTGCGATATTCAACTGTGTAGAAATAGGTCTTACATAAGTCGTGCAACAACGCACAGATTATAAGACTTTCTTCGGAGATGTCTTTGTAAACTTCCGCCCACATAGTATTATTCTCTTTTTCTTTGAGACATTTATATACATTTAAACTGTGTTCTAACAGACCACCCTCATGACAAGAATGGAATCTCGTACTTGCAGGTGCTGTATAGAAATCACTTTTTCTTATGAACTCTAAGAGGGCTTCAATGCCCTCTCTTTTTGTACTCAGCAATAATTCTTCAAACTGTTTAATCATTTTGACTCTCCTACATAATAATTTTTTCGTATCTTCTCAAATACCAAAAACCTTTTTTATTTTGATACATATCCGTATCTTTGTTTTTGATATGAATAACATCATTTTCACTTACCGGATTCGCATTAAAAACATTCATCATTATGTTCACAGTTCCGTTTTTGCCACTGCCGATTGATTTTGTAACAAGCATATTAGCAAACTGTTCTCCTGTTGTGTGGTTTTTCAATGGAACAACCTTACTTACAACAAGTTTTTGCCTATCTTCTGGCTTGTTTGTTGTCAAATCAATGTATCCTAAAATGTCGTTTTGATTAGCACATTTCAGCTTAAAACTTAAGTCTGTTAAGTTAAGAGACTTTATGTAAGATTCGACTTCATTCAGGATGGCATTGATGTCGGTAATTGTATAAGACTTGGATTCGCTACCGTCTTTATTTTTGTCGGTTGCGTGTCTCGAAATAATATCTTTAAGAACTTCAGATTTGACCTTTTCTTTTTTAATCTGTTTTGCAGATCCTTGCGAGAAGAAATCAAACATCTCATTTATTCTTAAAAGCTCGGCACAATTGCCAAACTTCATAAAATAGTCAATCTTTATCAACGGAACTACTTTAGCGGACTTTATAGACTGTTTATCAAGCCACGCCATAACATCCATAAATGTTTTGTGTTCTTGTAAAGAACATTCATATAATACCTCTGCAATCTTGGTGCTATAGTTCTTTATAGAAGACAAAGAGTTGTTTATTGAATTTGTTTCAACGTCACCTGTTATCTGCCTGTTGTCCTGACCAAATCGAAACGGCGGGAATTTAACATTGAAATAGTCTTCGGCTTCGCTTTTTGCATCGTTAAGTTTATCCTTGTTGCCTTTTTCTTCTTGGATTTGCATAAGGCATTCGTAAAACGCTATTGGATGATGGGCTTTAAGCCAAGCACCATACAATGAGTCCAAAGCAACACAATAACTGTGTGAAGCGTTAAATGAGTAAGAAGCTGAGTCTTCGATTATCTGCCATAGTTCACTAGATAACTTGCTTGCTTCTTCAGGAGTTTTGCCCTCGTTCTCAATCATCGCTTTATTAAAACCATTGATGAAAACATCGTGGTAAGCCAATACTTTCTCTTTTCTTTTTTTAGCAATATTTTTAATCGCTGTATAACATTCACTCATTGATATGCCAGCATAGTTTAAAGCTGCCATTTCTTGCTCTTGATATAAAACAAAACTCATTGGCATTTCTTCTGTTTGTATGAGATCATCAAATGCTTTGACATTGTAAGAGAATGGTTGCTTTGACTCAAAGACCTTATACATAGACTTGAATCCCGGTCTAATTGCAGCAATAAAAGCACATAACATTGAGATATTAGTCGGCTGATACTTTGCAACTCTTGATGCTGTTCCACTTCTTTCACACTGGTTGATGCCCATACAACATCCTTTTGCATAGATATCCCAGCAAGAATCTTCTACCCCACACATTCTCAAAAGTTCATTGACTGATGGTGGTTCCTGCCCTATCTTATGGAAAGTTCTATATATAAGGTCAACAACCGAGACTTTCAGCAAGTCATTTTTAAGAAAATGTCCTGTTTCAGCCCAATGTCCATCCATAAGGCAACATAAATGGTCTTTGATTTTGATAAGACCAATCTCTTTACGGATGCTACCCTGATAAAGCAGATAACTACAAGGAGCAATACTCCAAGATGTAATTAAACCACGATAGTCTTTTGACTTTTCAAAGATTTCTTTATACTCTTTGCCGATATAATCATCAACTACGATGTCGTCCTTTTCATCTTCTTCAGCGTGTTTTAATGCAGTTTCATATTTTTTAATCTGTTCAGATACGGCGTTTGATATTTCAAAAGGAATGTCCTGAGATTTAGCGTACAATTTCCAAGCTGCTGAGACCTGCATAGTGCCGTATGCAATCATTGGGTATGCTTGGTCTTCGCCTAAAATCTGTTTTTGAGCCAAAGCAAAAGGTGGAACATATGCCACGTTAAAGTCGATATCCGGCAGAGTTCTACTTTCCAAAATTCTCTCAACACTCATAAATCTTTCAGGATACATCTTTACTGAAGCAGCTATTCTGTCTACTTCCGTAAATCCTAAAAGCATATTAGTTATGAAAGAAACGGCTGAACCTCTTCCCGTCTTTGTGAGCCAACCACCATTCTCTTTGCCCTTTTTAATAACCTGATGATTGATTAAAAAGTAGTCAGATGTATGTGTTTTAAGAACAACGTCAATTTCTTTTTGAATTTCTTCTTCATACATGTCCCACTTATTAGGAGAAACTTCTTTTTTGTATTCGTTCCAACTATCCCAAATGACTTTTGTATAGATTTCATCTTTCTCTTCTTGTGTTTTGTCAGGATATAAGGTTGGCATTTTAATCTCATCATTAAAGCAAGGGTTGTTGTATTCCTCAACTTCAAGGAACACCTCAGTATTTTTCATTGCTTCAAGAATTTGTTCATGAGATAAAACACATTGATTAGCGAATCTTTTGTATGCTTCATCTCCATTAGGGTAGTCTAAATACCAACCTTCCTCGTCTGGATACTCAAGACCTTTTGAGTACAAGAAGTCTGTACGGTTTTGAGATTGTTCTTCGGTTATATAATGGCTATCGCATCCCATAATGATTGGTATGTTAAGGTCATGAGATAACTGAAGGATTTTAGTGTTTAACTCAATCTGTTTCGGTGTATTGTGATACTGAACTTCTAAGTAGAAATTTTTGCCGAAATGGTCTTTGAATCTTTTCGTAATCTCTACGATATTATCGTACTTCCAATATGCCACACAAGCAGTTGTAACTATTACATCATCTGCCGGGAGCGATAATATCAGGGCTACATCAAGTCTTGCTTGCTTGTAGAATCCTGAAATATTAGCTTCCGAAAGAATATCGTTTATGGCTTGTCTGCCATTTTCATTGCGGGCAAAGATGCAAATATGACAGTTGCTACCGTCTTTTTCTTCTCTATTGAGAACCCAATATGCCTCCGTGCCAAACACAAATTTAAGATTGTATTTTTTGGCAAGTTCATATCCTTCTATGTATCGACCTTGATAGCCGTGCTCCATAGTAGAGATAATTCCGTGTCCTAATTCAACTGCTCTTTTAGCGTAGTCTTCGTTGGTTACAGTAGAATCGGAGATTTTAGGATTAGTCAAACATGAATGACGATGATAATTTTGATATGTTAACATTTGTTACCTCCTAATCTCTCCGAATACTTCTGATGTGTTATCAATTAAACATTCAGGAATCGGCAACGACGTAGTGTATTTTGTTCCGTCCCAACCGTACTGATGGTCATACTCCTCATAAGTTGAAAAGAATCTTCTTGATGACGGAGCATAATAAATTCCTGTTTCAAAGTTTGCCTTACCTGTTAATCTATCCTTAATAACATTAAGCACTACAGAATATTTTGCATACTCTGTCGGCTTATCAGTGTTCAAACTGTCTTTTTCTTTCTTTGTAATTCGTCTTAAACCAATTGCCCTATGAGCAAGGTTTATAATGTTTGAGCTACCAGCTATGTTATACATGCCGATATTTTCTCTGTAATCCTGTGTCTTATTAGGATGACAAACAAGGACTACACATACCTTGTATTTCATACTAAACTGAATAAGCCAGTTTACGAATTCTGTTTCTTTTTCGTTTTTGTTGCTCTCATTTGCCCCTAAATCAATTGTCATGAGGTTGTCCAAAATCAGGAGACGTGATCCGTAACGTCTAACTGATGTCTCCATTGATTCCTTAATACTCTCAACATCATTAGGATAATCGTCTCGGTATATTTTCAAACGATTTGCATAATGCTCGTCAATCATCCGTCTCGCAAGTGGAGTAACCTTGTAGTATTTACCGCCTGTTTCGGATGCGTACTCTTTAAGGTTTCTATCACCCGCCATAAGATGCACAAGCCAGTTCTTACTCATCCAAGACGGCAACTCTTTGCTATAAAGCCAACAATCACATCCTTGATCTAATGCCTGTGCGATAAACTGATTGAGAATCGAAGTTTTACCTGCCCCCGGCGTTCCTGATATAATGTTGAAACTGCCATAGAAGAATCTCATCAGTTCTTTATCTACTTCATTAAGCCCGAGAGTAATACCGTCAATCTCAGACATATCGACCTCTTTAATGTCGGCAAAGTCTTCTACTGAAGGAACTGGACTATCCTGAGCGTGAGTTATTGCTTCAAGAACCTTTTCTTTACCACATCTGACAAGATATTCGTTAATATCTTTGATGTGGATTTTTTTATCATTTATTTCAACTACGCTCGGTAGATTTACAATCTTACATCTCCAAGAACCAAGTCTCGGCACGACAGCCTTAACATATTTATCTCCGCTTTCGTCATTGTCGTAAGCAACAATAATGTCTTCAAACTGTTCAAGCCATTCCCAATTCTCGTCCAGCCAGTGTAGGTTGCCATCTCCAAGAGGAATGCTTACAGCATTTGTAAAACCACTCTCAATCGCTGCAAGACAGTCGCCCTCTCCCGTAGTGATAAGAAGTGGCGAATTGACATTGATTTTATTCATATTGTAAAGAAGTGGCGTTGTATCTGAGTTCTTTAAACACCAAGTCTTTAACTCTCCATGTCGAATGGCTTTGCTCGGTCTAACTTTACACATTGTCAAAACATCGTTTGTGTCATAATACTGGAAAAGAGCATTACCCTCTTTGTCTTGCTGAACATCTGCATAGTCGATTGTTTCTTTTGAGATGCCTCGTTTTGCCCAATATGCGTAAACCTTGTCTTTGTTGTCGGCGTATTCCGGCTTTGGATATCTGTATTGACTTCTTGTTTTAACACCAACTTCACCAAGAGCGTACTTAATGTCTGCTAAATCAAAGAGTTTCTGTACGGCTTGCATATATGTCATACCCTTATGCATAAACACGTCAAGAATATCGTAGTTTCTGCCACAAGCACCAAAGCAGTGAAAATTCAGTGATTTCTCATTCCAAATGAATGAAGGGGTATCCTCCTGATGGAACGGGCAACAACATTTCATATTTCTTTCATCAAAATCTTCAATGCCGAGTTCTTCAGCAATAATGAAAGCCATTTTTGTACCAAGTTTTTCTTTGGCTTTAGTTATGTATTTTGAATCAATTAGCAACTTATCACTCCTCTCTTACCACTCGTCAATGTCGTATTCTGGAAATTCTATGTTATGGCAATCTAAACACATCCAACCGTTTGGAGATTGGTCTGTTCTTACCATTTCGGATTGTTCGTGTCTTTCTCCACAAATACCACATTTTCGAAAATATTTACGTTTTTTCTTCGGTTTCACTTGCATTCAACGTCCTCTCCAAACTTTTCTTTAATTGCTTCAACAGCACTTTTGCGAATTACTGCCATCCTATCAGGATTTATAACGCAAGCTAAAGCTATATCTGCATTCGCCGTCTTCATAATTTCTCTTGGTGAAGAAAGCGTTAAATAATGTTCTTTATAGGTCATAACTTTCACCTCTATTACATTATTCTCTATTCTTTTTGTAACAACGGCTACGATTACAATAGCTTCTAACGGAACAGAGTTCGTTGCAAAAGAAATCGTCTTTTTTGAACTCTTTTAGAGGCTTTTTCTTCTGCCTAAATAAAATCGTGATTTTATCAAGAAAATTATCGTCTTTTTTGATGTTTTCGATGGTATTTTTGAACCAAAACACCGCTTTTTCAAGGTTTTTCTCGTCAAAATCAATGGTTACAACGTCATTTGCACGAAACATATTGAAGATTAAATGCGACGGAAACTCGCCATACTCTGCTTTTATATATAATGAGTACAGATATAGCTGCCTTGCATACTCTTCTTTCTCCTTATCGTCTTTAAACTTGGATTTTGATTTATGGTCAACAACTATGTACCTGCCGGTATGCTTGTCTTTTACAATCAAATCTATAAATCCGATAAAGGTGTTACCGCCAATATCAAGATGAATTTCTCGTTCGCTCTCAACAAGTTCCCAACTGTCGGGAAATCCTTCCCAGTTTTCAAAATACTCTTTGCCCTTATCGTGATAACTTTCGTTTAAATCTACATATTTATTAGGCGGAAATCTCAGAGTAACTTTCTCGTCATACTCTTTTTCATAGACTTCGCCCATTTCATACAGTTCTATCTCACCGTTAACATATCTCTCAAACAAACTATGACCATGACTCCCCCACTGTGCAAAAGCATTTTGGTCTTTCTCAAGAGGTGGGTCTTGCAGGTATGAGAGATAAAAACACTTCGGACAGTTCTCATAACTATTTACACTTGAAAATGACCACGTTTTGTCATCAAGCATAAAGTCAATTCTATATCTTTCTACTTTATCTATCTTAATTTTAATCCACCTCAACTTCACTCAGCCAATCAGCGAAAGATTCAAGTCTTTCATCTGTAACCATTATCCAACCAGCACACCAAACATCTTCAGAATATGCCTCGTACAACTCTTCGACCTTTTGTGGCTTTATATTTAACTGTCCGTTGGTATTAAGGTGATGTAATATCCTTTCCATGTCTTCAGGAAATCTATAATCATTATCACAATTAGGTATATAAGCTTTCATATTTCCTCCTATACAATTAAAGGGCGGTTGTTACACCGCCCAAAAGTCTATGCTTAGATTAGAACGGAAGATCCTCCTCGGAGTCCGAATTGTCCTGTGTTGCAGGTGCTGTATCGCCTGTGCTCTCAAACTCCATAATTACAAACTTGAGTGCGCTTCTCTTCTGTCCGTCTTTTTCGTATGTTTCATTGCTGAGTTTAGCTTTGGTAATAACGGCACTATCTCCCTCATTATAATTCTTAATCTGATTAAACGCCTTACCTACTGCTCTCGCAAACCAGTTACTGTTTATAAAGTCAGTTTTGCCATCCTTCTCAATCTTTTCAGAAGTTGAAATTCTAAGGTCGGCATACTTTTCTTTCATGTTAATCTTCCAAATCTTTGAATAAATCTTATTGCCTGTAACAAGTACCATTATTTCTTCTCCTTATACTTCTTCTTAATGTCAGCCATCGCTTTCTCGCAAACTTCAACACTATTTATTGATGTAGGATTCTTTTTGCCACCGTTATATTTTGCGATAATTGCATAAATCTCGTCTTTATTCGCACCACCATCGATGAGACCGCCCATAAGTTCGATCAAAGCATTCTTTTGATTTGCAAGTTCTTCATCCTGTTCTTTTTTCTGTTTCTTTACGGACTCAGGCAAGTCTTCGCCCTCATACACATAGAGACCGATTCCGTGTTCTGCACATGCTTTAGCTAAAGCTCTCTGTTTCGAGTTGTTTGCAGTAGCGGAAGTAATCTCGCTTGCAGCAATAGGCTGATTCTTATGGTTCATGATACTAAGCTCAACAATATGTTCAAGTCCGTTGATTGTAACACCTACTCTTACCCAGCCTGTGCGACCATCGTCAAACCAAGGTCTATCATATTCTGTCTCCATGAGATTTCCTTCTTCTCCCGTAGTCAACTTGAAATGCTGATTGTAAACCGTGTAAAATGCTTCCGGGTGAACCTTTTTAATTTCAGCCCACGCTACCGCCCAAGATATGTACTTGAGACCATTTTTCTGCTTAATTTTGTCGCTTACATCCGTGCCGTACAGAAGTGTAAAATAGTTTTCTGCCAAATTATCAAACTCCTTTGTGTTAAATTTGTATATATTAACGTTACAAGAACGGTTAAAAAAAGTAATCTATATTAACTTGTTTTCACAAGGTTGAAAAGAATGTTACATAGTATTATTCTCCTTTTGGTTCTTCTGGTAATGGCATCCAATGAGTTACATCGTCTAAACTACCCCACTCATATCTCCAATCCCCATCAGGATCAATCCAACCTCTTTCTCTGCCATATGTTGGAGAATATATTAAAACATCAACACAACTACGTGGCTTAAGTTTGCTAACTTCTATCCATTGATTGAATTCAAATGTCGGAATTTTATCAACAACTTCAAGTAGCCACCTTTCGGCTTGTTCAACCGTAACTTCTCCCATGTCATTAGGCATTAAATATCGTTTAATGATGTCTTTTGCTCTATCTGCATCAATTATTCTCAATCAATCACCTCCTAATTTTTACCATGAAAGTATAGTTCTATCGTAGGTAATATTACTTAGCTTTAGTTACATTTATTGTTCCGTTATTGCACATTGATATAGTACCGATACCCGATGCTATACTATCCCAAACGTCCTTTGTGGAAGTAATGCGTATTTCGGGACACTTTACTTCTTGAACTTTTATAACACCATCTACAATTTCATACTTTTCGTCTGGAAATACAATCTTAAACAATTCAATTACATCTGTGTCTTCGTAAGCTAAATTATGTACATCACAATAAGTTTTAAGCTTATCATTAGATGTAATCATCATTGAATTAAAAGTACGAATCTGTTCTGCTAAAATTTCTTCCGACTCTCCCTTATTAATATCAACTTCTTCAAGAACTTTATCTGTTTCCAGATGCACTTCGTTAAGGTCTGCTCTAAAGATTTCTTTACCTATATTAATTGTCTCGTCTTCTGAAATATTAATCTGATAATTACCACCTATTGCAAAAACGTATCCTTTATTAGAATTGTATCTTGGTTCTCCATCGTATGAACAAATTTCTGACCACTCTTTAATGTGGGGTGTCATCACCAATGTCGGCTTGCCTGTATATACAGTTTTAATACCGCCGTTACCATCGTCAATGGTTTTCCAATTATGATTTACCTCATAAACATTTTCAATTTTCTTTCCTAAAATAACTGTTCTCAATATTTATTTCTCCTTTCGCTTTAAAACAAAAATTCTATCGTGCTAATCTTCAAGTTTACCATCAAATTTAGCAATCATATTTAACATTTCCATCACAAGATTAGCATTTTTAGGGTTATCGCACTTTTTCAAGAAGTCATCTCCAAAAATATCTTCCAGCCTATAAAACATTGAGCTGTCATAAGAATATTTTTGGCGAAGGAATTTTGATACTTCGTTTTCGGGCGTCCAATTGTAACACCAACCATAACAACAAGTACATTTACCGCCCATACAGCAATTATGATCGGTAATGTCAAGAATACAAGAGAAAGCACAATTTTCACACGTTGCTTTTTCTCCGATTTTGTCACCACATTCCTTGCGATACAATTCTTTATATTCTCTTTCAAAGTGCTCTAACTCTTTACGCAAAGGGATTATTTTTTGCTGATGTAATTCATTCGCAGTCATGATAACCTCCTATCTTATTATTCTCTACAAATCACCACGAAATGTTGCTTTCATCAGGATAATTTAATAATATCCAATACTACTTGTATCATCCATAAAGGAACTGTTATCGCCCACAGTGTTCCGAGTAGACGTTCGCCATTTTTAAAATTCATTACCGACAACACAGTGTTCAATATTACAAGCATAATATGTAATACTAACATCAAAACCTGCATATGTTTTCTCCTTTCACTTAATTATTCTCCAAAAATCCACCTTAAAACGTTGGTTCTATTGTGAATTTAAACATCCATATTTTGAAAAAAATAGTGCCGTTTTTTGTTAACTAATATATATAATCCTTTCATCGAACGATAATATCTAAACTCCCCTTCGTATTTAGCATTGTAGGCATCTTGAAAAGCAATAATTACACGATTTGAGTTGGTATATCTAACTACTTTTATATTTGATATTGGCAAACAATCTTTATTTATTTCGTAGTTATACATCTCGTTCTTTCTCCTTTACTGATATATAGATATCTGTTGCACAATCTTTTTTAACGGTAATACAAAATTTCTCCAAACATTATAATTGTCCCAAAATTTACTATCCAAATCTCTAAGAATAAATGATAAGTTTACCCTAATTGGAATATTTAACTCTGTTTTTAAAATACGATACACTTTTCCTATGGATTTTTTGAGCAACATATATTCATCATAATAATCTAAACAGCCACTCTCTTTTTCTAGAACATCATACAAATCCCTTATTTCAAATTTTGTTTTTGCAACAAAAGCTTGTTTTTCAGGGTGGTACAATAATCTTAGACATTTAATGATGTTGCTTTTATCTTGATTTAATGGTTTTATATCCACCTCAAAAACAGGATATTTATACTCACTCCAAATTGTTTTGTATGTCTTGATATCTTTCCTATTTGTATTTAGTATCTCAAATACTATAAACCTATGTTTTGGATTATCTGTTTTTATAATTAAATCCGGTTTGTATTTATTATCCTTAGTGGGATATTCTATCCATCTGTTTAAGCACTTTATTTTGCCAACAAGAGGAAGGTCTATAACATCTCCCACATTAAACAAATGATACTTCCAATACTTATGAAGAGAACTCTCGCCGCCGTCGCAATTTGTTTTATCTGTGTGATAAAAGTGCTCCCTGACTTTATCACTGTTCCTTGCTCGACATTTAACTATACCGCCACAGCAGGGACAATAATAATCTTGTCCAACCACTGCATCTTCAATAAAAACATCATTACCCTTTATATCTAATGCAGTTAACATTTTAATTCGATAGTTCAGAATATCTCACCTCCAAATTTTGTTAATTATAAATCAACTGATTCACGCACATTTTCCTTAAAATAGCTTCAAACCTACTATCCCCGGTCTTCAAATATTGGTATTCACCATCCAATTGTCCAAAATAGCTAATAGGCATATACCGTTTGTTTTTTTCTTCAAATCTAAACTGCCCTATACATTCTTGATTCTGTTTTATGTATGCCACAAAATTGCCGTGATGCGTTCCTACATCAAGCGAAAATAGAGTTGTATCGTAATTGTCACGAAACCATTGCAGAACCACACAAAGTCTCCTTAGCGTTTGCCAAGTATAGCCCGACTTTCCTTCAATTTTATCCAATCTAGCTTGTCCAACATTGACAAATGTAGGGTCATTAAGCCCATAAAATAATGACTTATAGTATTTTCTCTTTTTATTTTTAATGTTGTCGCAATCATTTACAGGAATAATACCTACATTACAACAGTTATATCCATTATTAAACGAGTCATAATAATCTATATAAAACTGCTCCCGTTCATCTAACTTATTTGCATCGGTTACTACTTCAACTATCGAGAATTTAAAAATGCTTTTATCCATCGTTTTATTGTATGACCTTTGTAATTTTGCTGAGTGATGAGAGTTATTCTTTAAGTGCCTTTGATGTTCTCTAAATCTTTTTTGTATATTTTTTGCCTGACCTATATAAACCTTTCCTGTTTTTTGATTCTCAATTTTGTATATTCCTTGAATTATATCCATATTAAAAGGAAGCCTAATTAGTTTAAGTCATGACACTTCAACCTCCTTTCATATATTCTTTTGTATCAATTAGTCAATTCTTAAATTAAAACTATCACACTGCGTTCTGAATGACATCTTGCAAGGAGAGCCCTCATTTAATCCTCGGCTCATTTCAATCATTGTATTCTTAGCATTTTTAATATCCTTATAAGATATTATTCTCTCTTTACCAGAGCGTGTTATTACTTTAAAATTAACTTCTAAAAGTTCTTCAACCGTATAATCATCTTGAGATTCCGGCTCGCTAACCTTTTTCAAGTCATCCAATGCAACATCAAGTTCATTAAGAGACATTACATCACTCTTCAATTCTTTGCTGTTCTTTAGCATATCAGTAGCTAATGTAGCCCATTTTACAAACTTCTCTGACTGCTCCTTTAATTTTGTTTCAAAAATATTTCCTAAATTCATAAATTTTCACCATAAAACCTTTCTTTCATCGACCTTTTATACTGTCAATAATAATTGAACCCGCAATACCTACCGCCAAAATACATAATGCAACCATAAATTTCACCTACCTTTAACCAATCTTACACTCTTTGAACATATACTCATATTCATTTAAAAAAACCTCGTATTCATTTTCAGCTTCTTTTACTTCATTTGGGAGATGTTTTAGTCTCTCCTTTAACTCCTTCATTTCTGCTTTTAGAGAGTTAATGTCTTCCATTTTTTTATCTTTGACATAATTTATAAGTCTTGCCTTTGCCGATTCAATATCGTCATAGTTTAGCGCATAAGTATGTATCGTAGTTAAACCCTTCATTCTGCCCGGAAACATGCCTATACCCCAACTGTCCCACACATCTTCCCATTGTTCTTTTCGGAAAGTTTTCCATTGGTTTTTTCTACCATAACAAACAGTATAATTTTTATACTCCACTATTTTCCCGTCCACCATTTTATATTCGCCATTATATTCAGGTGTATAAAGAGAATTTAAGTCTTTTGCCCCCGTACGTACCCAGTCACCACAATCCATACAATACATCTGTCCGTACAGACCATTCCCTTTTTTTATGATGTTGGTACTACCACAATTACAAGTCATGTGCCATCCTCTTGTTTTTTCTTTGCATATATGCTTTAACACAGGAAACTCTTTAACTGCAAAACTGTCCTTTGTTGTCCATGAAACTTGGTAAATACTATCCGTATTTTTTTCTGGAATCATAGGGTCAAATCTTTTCCAATCATTTTCTCTGTTTGGTAAAAATGAACTGACTCCCCAATCAGATTTACTTGTATTGTAATATTTGCCAGTTCCATATAGAGATACATAGTGAGATTCAAAATATTCGGCATCAGTTCGAGTATCGATGTTCTCTGTTATGTATTCAACTGTGAAATCTCCATTAACACACCAGTCGTCGTGAAGTTGATGCTCTTGGACTCTTTGTTTGAGCGTTCTGTTTTTACTCCAAACAATCCCAACATATTTAATAATTCCATCTGTATTGTCGATATATCTATAAACCCATGCCAAATTTTCTCACCTCTTTTCTTAAACGTTTGTCAATTAACAATGCATTTTGTTTACCATTCTGTAGTATCAAAGATGGCTAATACGACGAGGTTAATATAATTCCACATAACCACACAAGGCAACTAATTATCCCACATGACAAAGAACTACCAAAAATACAATTCCATACATCATCTACTTTACGAGACTTGTCTGTGTATGCCATCGGTCTAGCAAAGCAATATATTAGTTCTAAAACCAGACTTGAGATTATCAAACATAATCCTATTTTTAAAAACCAAGACATTTTCTTCATCACTTCCTTACAAAAATCCCAATAGAATAAGAAATTTATCGTCTCTCTTCAGAAAATGAAAGTGCCTTTTTAATGTTGCTTACAGTTATAACTGCATTGTTAGAGCCTAAGCCAATATAGCTGTGTCCGTTATACAAGTAATACATTTAACACGCTGCCCTTGCCTTTCTGCCACATAGATTTCTCATAATTCATTTGCCTCTCTTTCATAATCTTGAATGTTTTTTATAATCTCCGAGGTCTTAAGAGCGATTGTGCTACTAAGACTCGGCTTATTATTTACATCAGTCTCAATCTCATTAAAAGCAATTGCCTTAAACTGCTCAAGCCATTCACTCGTTTTCCTCATTGCTACCTAACATATCAGCACAGTTTTCCGCGAGGTATTCGTCAAGTATATCATTCATATCTTCAAGTCTACATTCTATATTACCCTTCTGTTTTGAACCCTGCATATAGATATTACGGAAAGAATCAAAAATCTCTTCGCCATCTTCGTCTATATCGCCAGTAGGAATATTTTTTATATAAGAAGTTTCTGTGATAAATTCACGTAAAAATTCAGCATAGCACCCACTTTTATATCCGCAATCACGGAAATGGTGATAGTTCGCCATTATTACAAAAAATTCTTTAAGTTTTAAGTATTCAAGAATTTCCTTTTCTTCAGGAATATCCCGGTTTAATTCAGGCATAATTTCATCTAACTCATCAAACATTTCTCTCATCTTGTTTGTATGTTCTGTGGTAATCCAGTTTGAGAGTTTGCGACATAAATCTTTATGAGATGTAACCCAATTTTTTGCTCCAAAGTTTACAAGCATAAGTGCTTCGTTTATTGCTCTATCTATAGTTCCTTTTTTGCGATCTTCGTCTGTAAAACCACATTTATTCTTAATAAATGGGTGGTTAGACAGTTCAATTACTATACGAGCAAACTCCGCACCAAGTCTGTTTTTGCCTATCTGTGCATCATTCATTTTGGTTCCGTTATTATAGTCAAGAATTTCAATCTGAATATCCTCATCGGTACATTCAAGTTTAAGTTCAACAGACACCTTATAATTGTTGATTTTTTCTTGTAGTTCTGGGGGTAAATCAGAGTATTTAAGACCTCTAATATCAACACTTTGTACCCGTCTTTGAGTATTGCCATTTTCGTCAAGAACGGGAATTAACTTCTTATTACGGTCTCTTTTTAAGGTAAATTTTCCGGAAGCCAAACTCTTTGTTTCATAAAGAATGCCATCATAATCAACCATATAATCAATCGTGTTCTTAGAAATGGCAAACTCATCATTCATATAGGACTCAAATGTTGTCATTCTCTGCACTCCGTCTATAAGATAACGGACTTCACAACCATACTCATCGTATTGAGTGCATATTAATATAGGATAAAATCGACCATCATGAAGAACTCTGCGGATAAGGTTTCCTTGCTGCTCCTTAGACCACATATCACTATATCTCTGTAAGGGATGATTTGTGATAAGTTTACCACTTCTAATATCATTTATAATAGTTTTAATTACTTCAATCTCTGATTTAGATATTGGATTCTTTCTCACTAAAAATTCCTCCTGTATAATACTCTGGTTAGGCTTGCATCTTTTAGGCTGTTTTTTATACTTTGTGTTGTTTGGTTTGACATTTTTAACATAACAGGTATATCTGACACATCAAATTCGAGCAGTGTTAATATTAAAACCCGAAGTTGGTTATTGTTAAGGGAGTTGATAAAATTTCCTACACGAAGTTCTGATAAAAGGGAAATTTCCTGTTTTTCTTCAGATGGTTTTTGGTAAGCAAGACTACCATCTCCATCAATGCTATCTGCAACGTGCAAAGTCTTTCTTTTATCTCTCTGTGTGCAATTCCGAAGCTCGGTTTTTGCTTTTTGAGTTATAACCCTTGTAGCGTATGTAAACAAGTTAGATTTTTTAGGGTCATAAGTTTTGATGGCTTTCGTCAATTCGATTCCTGCGAGGCTTTCAAAATCATCGTAGTCGAGCTTTGCACCTTCATACATTGATTTGAATTTCCCATGCCATAATGGTAAAATCACTCGTTCTTTAATTTTTTGCCAATTTTTATCTAACATACTTTATCAACTCCCTATCTGTTTTAGTTATCCCTTTATGTATTTAGGACACTTTTTTATTTTGTAAGAAGAAAACTCTTTTTCGTTGTCTTTGATTGTTGTTGGTTCAGCATCCCATCCGACAACCGGCAGAAAATACTTGCTCCACAAGCACCCTCCACACGCATTTTTACAAGTACAACAAAGTTGCCATTTTTCCTCTCTTCTTATTTTAGCCATAGTTTTAGCGCATTTTTTAGAACAATATTTTTTTTTATTGGTTTTACTCCAAAAGTATTTTCCACAACACTCACATTTTCTTACATACATTGTACACACTCCTACTTATTCAGCTTTGTTGAGTCTACCAAAAACTCCACAATGTCCTTATTTCTTGAGTTTAACCCCAGAACAGATGTGCCTCAATAGTGCCTCTGTATATCTTCGTTCTGTTCCAGCTCGGGTTTACATATGTTGCATGGAAGTGAGTTGTCTTTTCTGCAAATACACGGACGCCATTATCAAATACTGCGGAAACTGCATCTTTTACTTCTTGAGAAATCTCACCACCAAAGGGAGATGCAAACTGAGACTTCGCAGTTACAACCTCACGGGCGGTCATGCCCCAACATTCAGCACGTTCACGGATAACCTGAGCAACGCCCAGCATACCCTCATAGCACTGACCTCTTGCCTCAGCAGCCACTACTCTTTCAATAAGATTGCGGTCTGCATCGTTTAAGACGTGAGTAACAACGCCCCAGT
The DNA here is from genome assembly GCA_045639125.1 of Eubacteriales bacterium. Lineage (GTDB taxonomy): Bacteria > Bacillota > Clostridia > Oscillospirales > QAMX01 > JAZUCL01. The sequence continues at coordinate 59,591 of JAZUCL010000002.1, forward strand.
TGTATGTACCCATACTCTCATCGAGTATAACGGTATTTTTCTCAGCTTCTGCCATTTCTGCTTCAAGACGTGCAAGTTCAGCCGCTTCAGCAGCCTTTGCTGCAGCAATCTGTGCCGCAGTCATGCCTGCATACATTGTTTTGTATTCAGATTCAGTTTTTACTTCAACCGGGTTCTTCGGCTCACAAGATTCTTCTTGTTCACAGATTTCATTTGTTTCACAGGCGGAAACCGAATACATTGCATCAACATCTGCCTTGTTATAACTTCTCTCAGTGCTAATTCCCAAAAGTAACAAAAATACTAAAATGGAAATTATAATAATCTTAAACTTTTTCATATGTACTCTCCTTATTTATATATGTGTATTTCTACGCCCTTCAAGTTTTCTTCAATCCAGTCAGTTACTTGCTCTATATTTTTGTTTTCAAAAATTGTTGCAAGTTTTTTATCGATATACAAACCAACCCTATTTCCCGACCGTTTCAAAACTACATCCATAGGTAAACTTCTCTCCTTTTATAAAAGTACACAAAATAAGCGGTTTTTGAGAAAATAAGTCTTGATTTTCTGTGCTAAATATGTTACAATATCTTTGTTACCTTTTTACTACACAGCTCATCCCTTATGCCTGATGCAACAAAAATCATTATCAGCGATAACAAGTAAATACCTATTGCTGGGAAAGATTATATGAAACTCTTTCCGCCTTGGCTTCCATCCGACACTTTTTGCTGCAATATTTTTGTGTTGGATATATCGTAGGAAATCTTTTACCACAATGCTCACATATATTAACACTTATTTTTGCCATTACCCTTTTCTCCATTCTCTTTTCAAATAGTATTGTTCACTTTGCGTGAACTTCATTCGCAAAAAAAATGAATATACTTCCCAGTTCATCTTTTGTCGCATTTTTTCTCCCGCTTAAAATCAGCGATAAGTCATACATTGACACCCCTGTTTTTTCCGATAAGTCTAATAAAGATACTCCTACAAGTAACCTTAAATTATTAATAATCTCTCCCATAATTTCCTCCTTGGTTTTTGTTCACGTTGCGTGTCTTTATGCTAATAATAACACCTTGCGTGAACTTTGTCAACAATATTATGTTGCATTTTATCAATTTTGTGCAATGTTCACAAAAAGTGAACTTTCCTAATGTTTATATTGACACATGTTCACCAATAGTGTATAATAGTTTTCAAAGAGGTGATTTTGTGTTTGCTAATATATTGATTAAGTTGAGGAAAGATGCTGGCTACACACAGGCTGAGTTAGCAAAAATGCTTGGTATGTGCAAAAGTGCTGTTTCTAATTATGAAAGCGGTTTTAGAACACCAGAAAATGAAACTTTGATAAAGTTGTCAAAAATATTTAACGTATCTATTGAGACGCTTTTAGGTGTTTCTCAATCAGAACAAAGTATTAGAAACACACATAGCTTAGGATCGTTAAATATACTCAATTATTCTGGAAAAAATGAATCAAAAACTCAATTGCAATCCATGATGCAATATATTTTAGACAACATTTCAGATGAAGCACAGATTCAACAAATTAAAATGTTTTTAGAGACATATAAAAAATAACCTATCAATCAGATAGGTTATTTTTTTTGACAAAATACTACAATATTATGGATTATTTAGTCCATAATATTACACCTAACAATTTTAAAAAAATTAGATTATAATAAGATTGTCTGTTTATCTACATAATACCTTATAATGATAAAAACAATAATGAAGATATATAAATTTGGAGGTCTAGTAGATGGACTACAATGAAGTCAACAAACGGATATTGGAACTATGTAAACAAAGGAATTGGTCACAGTATAAACTATCCCAAGAATCCAATATTTCAAATTCGTCTATAAATGCTATGTTTAAATACAACCACGTTCCAACATTTTATAATTTAAAAAAAATATGTAGAGCTTTTCAAATCACACTATCCCAATTTTTTGATAGTGAATTATTTTATGATAAAAATGATACTTCACTATATAAGCAACTATGGAATGAACTAAGCCCTAACGATAAAGAAAAGGTTTTGATTTATATGTATGGATTACTACACAAAGAAATAAAGGAAGATTTAAAAGATGAATTATAATGAATTGAAAAAAATTGCGCAGCCACACATTAGAGAACACACCAATCTCCCGTCAAATGCTTTCTTGTTGCTTAGTCAACTTTATATTTCTTTTAAAAACGAAAAACAATGTGAGGAAGATTATTGTAGTAAAATGAATCCTTTATATAATCATCCAGCATTCTTATTGGTGGACGATAAAGGTAACAAAACCGTATATTTCAACTCCACCACAAAATATTGGAATTTTTACATATTTCACGAGATTGCGCATTACATTTTGGGACACGAAGATGATTGTTCACAAAACGAAATGGATGCTGATATGCTTGCTTGCATTCTCGCTGCACCGATAGAAAATCTTCCGTCAACCATAAAATCGGCACGAGATCTAAGCGTAGTATGTCAAATTCCTATTGATAAAGCTGAAATGTATTGGCAAGAGATAAAATATAAACGCCCTAAACATCATATAAAACTCTTGTTTTCCGGAATATTTTTATTTATATTTTTTACAATAATCATAATATTTTCTAGCATCAACAGGATTTCAACTGCATATTCAAATAAATCAACTGACTCAACAGAAATAAACAATACACCAATACCATCTACATCCCTTGAAATCCAAACTTCTAACACGTTATCTGATATGTCGTATTATATAACCTCTTCCGGAACTCACTACCACAAAGCAGGGTGCCAGTACATAAAACATAAAACAAATATAACATCAATTACACTTGAAGAAGTTAAATCACTGGGGTTTGAGGCTTGTGATGAATGCATATCTTAATAAATCAAAACCACCAGTGAAACTGGTGGTTTGCACAGCCCCTATAAGGGGCAAATACAGGCTTCATCCCTAAAAGGGACCACTGAAGTTTGACACCGCATTACACTCACAGGCAGCCGCTCACGTGCGGCTGTCTTTTT
>JAZUCL010000003.1:0-22563 GCA_045639125.1 Eubacteriales bacterium
AGAAGGAGGCAAGACCCAAAAGCGAAAGAATACCCGCACCGCCTTCTGCTTCACCCCAGTACAATACATTCATAATGGGGTCGCTCAGTACGCAGAGGCCAAACGCCATAGGAAGCGCCAATACAGCCGTGATGCGCAGACCAACTTCAGATGTTTCCTTAGCACCCTTCAGATTCTGAACTGCGAAATTCGCTGCAATGGTAGGTACAATGCTTACGGAAATTGCAGAAATAATGGTGCCGGGAAGATTATAAAGAGTCTGAGCTTCCCCGTATACGCCAAACATACCGGAGGCTGCTTCATATGTAAATCCGGCAGCGCCCTGCAGCAAACTCATGATCTGCTTTGTGTCAATCAGATTGATTACGCTCTGTACAGAAGATGCAATAGAAATGGGGACAACTACCAAAAGAAGGTTCTTTAAAGTAGTGCCGTAACTATCGGGAATATCGGTTTCATCAGCAGACAAGGTCACATTGCTATAGTGTTTGTACTTATACCAAACCAAATACAGCAGCGCAATCAGAGAACCCATGGTTACACCGGAAATTGCTGCCGCACAACACAAGGGGGTACTCTTGCCCATTTTGGTAAATACCAGTACCAAGCCAAGACCGAATACCAGCTTAAACAGAACTTCAAGAATCTGTGAAACCGCGGTAGGGATCATATTGGAATGTCCCTGTGTAAAGCCACGGAAAATAGCAATCAAACAACACAGCAAAATCGCAGGAGACAGTGCCCAAATACTTTGCGCTGCACTGACATGGTTAATGCCGGCGGCCAATTCTGTGGGGAACAAGAACATAATGGCCGAGCAAACAAAGCCAACTACAAAAAATACAGAAAGACCTACACGGTAGTAGCGGCGAATCTGCATGGGTCTACTATTGGCATCCGCTGCAGCGATGAGTCTTGCCATTGCAACGGGAATACCCGCAGTGGACGCTGTATAGAAAACATTATATACATTGTAAGCAGCAAGGAACATGCCATAGCCTTCCTTGCCGAGTATATTCGCAATTGGGATTTTATAAATCGCACCAAGCACCTTGATCACTGCCAAACCCGCAGTCAGAATTACAGCACCGTGCAGAAAGTTTTGTTTCTTTTGATTAGCCAAAAACTCGCCTCCGAACAGTCCGAACAAACTTATTTTCAAATATATCCATATGTCGGACTGCGAAAAACTATACACTATTTTCACAAAAAAATCAAGCGGAGACCGTCGTATGACAGTCTCCGCCATAAAAATTTACAATTTAGTTAGTTTAAACCGGATTATGCCTTGCGAACGGAGTCAACGTAGCACATCAGTTCAACCATCTTGTTGGAGTAACCCCATTCGTTGTCGTACCAGGAAACAACCTTAACGAATTTATCTGTAAGAGCGATACCAGCCTTCTCATCGAAGATGGAAGTACGAGCGTCGCCGATGAAGTCAGAAGAAACAACATCGTCAGAAGTGTAGCCGAGGATACCAGCGAGTTCGCCCTCGGAAGCCTTCTTCATAGCAGCACAGATGTCAGCGTAGGAAGCGGGCTTAGCAAGGTTAACTGTAAGGTCAACAACGGAAACGTCAAGAGTAGGCACACGGAAAGCCATACCAGTAAGTTTGCCGTTAAGTTCGGGGATAACCTTACCAACAGCCTTAGCAGCACCGGTAGAAGAAGGAATGATGTTACCGGAAGCAGCACGACCGCCTCTCCAGTCCTTCTTGGAGGGAGCGTCAACAGGCTTCTGAGTACCGGTGGTAGCATGAACAGTAGTCATAAGACCATCAACGATACCGAAGTTGTCGTTAAGAACCTTAGCAATAGGAGCCAAGCAGTTAGTAGTACAAGAAGCGTTGGAAACAACCTTCATGTCCTTAGTGTAAGTGTTGTTGTTAACGCCCATAACGAACATGGGAGCGTCAGCAGAAGGAGCGGAAATAACAACCTTCTTAGCACCGCCAACGAAGTGAGCGGAAGCCTTCTCAGTAGTAGTGAAAACGCCGGTAGACTCAACAACGTAGTCTGCACCAGCCTCGCCCCACGGAATCTCGGAAGGATTCATGCAAGCGAAGAACTTAATTTCCTTACCGTCAACGATGATGGAGTTGTCGGTGTAGGAGATTTCGCCCTTGTACTGACCGTGAACGGTGTCGTACTTAAGCATGTAAGCCATGTAATCTGGGGTCATGAAAGGGTCGTTGATTGCTACGAAATCGATAGCGGGATTGGACAGACCTGCACGGAAGACAAGACGACCGATACGGCCAAATCCGTTGATGCCAACTTTGATGGACATTGTGGTTTCCTCCTGAAATATAAATTTTTTATTAGAAAACTCTTTGAATCACCACGGACATCGAAACCCACGATGATACGACACTATTATACACCGATATATCGTATGTTACAAGAGTAATTTTGTTAAAAAATTGTGCCTTGTACAGTTCTTTTTACCGCAATATGTCAAAATCGGTTATAAAAACTACACTATTTCATACTAACGCACTTACTTTTTGAGATTTTTTATGTGTTTTCAAATTATAATTGCCATTTTTCTTGCATTATGCTTTTTGCTGTGATATAATCAAAAAACAAACAATCTGACGCACGAGGGTACGTCCCAAGGCATAAGAGACTATATTCTTATAGACCGCCACAAGCGGTTATAATGTGTTGCGTTTTTTTGCCTCTTTTGCGTCAGCAGGAGAGGATTTTTTATTTATGGAAACACGAATTGCCCTTGTAGGTATTATAATTGAGGATTTGACAGCGGCGGAAAAGGTCAATGGAATTCTTCATGAGAGTGCTACGTACATAGTGGGACGTATGGGACTTCCGTACAGAGAAAAAGGTGTCAATATAATATCTGTCGTTATAGATGCTCCCCAGACAGTAATTTCCGCAATGACAGGAAAACTTGGCATGATAAAGGGCGTTAACGTCAAGACAATATACTCAAAAGCATAGGAGAAACGAATGAATTTTCAACATACTGTGGAAAGTCTTGAGAAAATTATTAAGTTAGAAGACTTTTCCCCATATTATGAAGCGGCGGATAAGGTGCGAAAAAGGGAAAAGGGAGACTTTGTAGAGGTCAGAGCAATCCTTGAGTTTTCCAATGTGTGCAGATGTGACTGTACATACTGCGGACTTCGTGGTTCAAATACCGCTTGCACTCGGTACAGTATGACACCAAAAGAAATACTGGATACGGCACTTGAGGCGGCAGAAGCAGGGTATCGAACCCTGGTTCTGCAGTCGGGAGAAGCACCGATGTACACAAAGGAACTTGTAGGTGACTTGGTACGGCAAATAAAGACATACCAAATGGCTGTTACGCTGTCGCTGGGGGAGCGTGACGAAGAAGATTACGCCTACTGGCGTGAGTGTGGTGCTGACAGATATTTAATGAAGCATGAAACTGCCGATAATGACCTGTACGCAGCACTTCACCCAAACCATACACTAAAAGAACGTGTGGATAAACTTAAATATATCAAATCACTGGGCTATGAAACAGGGTCAGGCTTTATGATAGGTCTGCCAAACCAAACGGCAGAAACAATAGCGAAAGATTTACTGCTGCTAAAAGAGATAGGTTGCGATATGGCAGGAATCGGGCCGTTTATCCCACACCCCGATACGCCGTTAAAAGGCGGAACTGTGGGAAGTACGGAGTTGACAATGCGAGCAGTTGCGTTGGCACGTCTGATGATGCCGAAAATAAATCTGCCTGCCACAACGGCACTGGGAGTAGTTGACGGCAAGGACAAAAAGAGCGTATTTGATAAAGGTGCAAACGTAGTTATGCGTAAGGTGACACCGAGTAAATACAAGAGGTTATACGAGATATACCCGGCAAAACTTACCGATACGGACATACGAGCCGACCGTGAGGAATTAGTAAAAGAAATTGAGTCTTTAGGACGAATTGCAAGATAGGAGAATATATATGTACAATCCAAAATCAATGAAAGCAGAAGAATTTATAAATAACGAGGAGATACTCGATACACTGGAGTATGCCAAAGCACACGCACATGACAGAGAGTTAATCGACAAAATCCTTAAACGAGCCGAGGATTTTGGTGGACTGACACATCGTGAGGCGGCAGTTTTGTTGGAGTGCGACTTGCCTGACGAAGTAGAGAAGATAAGGGACTTGGCAAAGCGAATCAAACAGCGTAATTACGGCAATCGTATCGTTATGTTTGCACCGCTTTATCTGTCAAACTACTGTGTCAATGGTTGCCGCTATTGTCCATATCACGGCCAGAACAAGCATATAAGCCGAAAGAAGTTGACTAAAGAGGATATAATTCGAGAGGTGACAGCACTTCAAGATATGGGCCACAAACGTCTTGCCCTTGAGGCAGGTGAGGACCCTGTCAACAATCCTATAGAGTACATTTTGGAGTGTATTGATACAATTTACTCATTGAAACACAAAAACGGAGCAATACGCCGTGTCAATGTTAACATTGCCGCAACGACAGTAGAAAACTATAAGAAACTCCATGACGCAGGAATCGGTACATATATTCTGTTTCAAGAGACGTACCATAAGGAAAATTACGAGTATCTCCACCCAACAGGTCCAAAACACAACTACGCATATCATACAGAGGCGATGGATAGAGCAATGGAGGGCGGTATCGACGATGTGGGTATCGGAGTGCTGTTTGGCTTGAATCTCTACCGCTATGACTTCGTAGGCCTTTTGATGCACGCAGAACATCTTGAGGCGGCACACGGTGTCGGCCCTCATACAATAAGCGTACCTCGTATCTGTCCTGCAGAGGATATAGATGTAAAAGAGTATTCAAATGCCATTTCTGATGAGATTTTTGAAAAAATAGTTGCAATTTTACGTATTGCAGTGCCATACACAGGAATTATTGTTTCTACTCGTGAGTCAAAAAAGACGAGAGAAAAAGTGCTTGAACTGGGAGTAAGTCAAATCAGTGGCGGAAGCCGAACATCAGTAGGGGGATACGCAGAGCCGGAACCAGAAGAGGACAACTCGGCACAGTTTGACGTGTCCGACCGCCGAACCCTTGACGAGATTGTACGTTGGTTGTTGGAACTTGGATATGTACCGTCATTCTGCACTGCTTGTTATAGAGAGGGACGTACAGGCGACCGCTTTATGCGTCTTGTAAAGTCAGGTCATATTGCGAATGTGTGTCAGCCAAACGCAATTATGACGCTTAAAGAGTATCTTGAGGACTATGCATCAAAGGAAACGAAAGAAATTGGAGAGAAAGTGTTACTGGAGGAGGCAGAGCGAATCCCAAATGAGAAAGTACGTGAGATAGTGTACTCTCACTTGAAAGAGTTGTCGGCAGGCAAGAGAGATTTTAGATTTTAGGTAAATCCCCAGTACAACAAAGGAGAAAACTATGGATAAGACACCAATGGGAAACCGAATCCATATAGGAATATTTGGCAGACGAAATGCGGGAAAATCGTCACTACTCAATGCGTTGACAGGACAAAACGTGGCTATTGTATCTGACGTAGCAGGAACGACAGCAGACCCGGTATCAAAGCCGATGGAGGTGCACCCTCTCGGCCCGTGCGTATTTATTGATACAGCAGGCTACGATGACGAGGGTGAGTTGGGAAAACTAAGAGTGGAGCGTACAGCCACCGCCATTACAAAGTGCGATGTTGCCCTTGTACTATTTAATGATTCAGATATAACACAGGAACTTGATTGGATAACACGACTTGGCAAGACCCCTTATGTACCAGTTGTCAGCCGTGGAGATGTACGTACCGACCTTGAAGATACCGTTAAGGCAATACGAAAAAGTACGGGAAAAGAGGCAGTTATAGTGTCCTCACAAGACGGTACGGGTATTGATTTACTAAAAGGAGCAATCGCCGCCGCACTGCCTGAAGACGTTGGTGCAATGTCCATCACACGTGGACTTGCAAGTGAGGGGGATACGATACTTTTAGTTATGCCGCAGGATAGACAAGCACCGAAAGGCAGACTGATTTTGCCGCAAGTACAGACAATCAGAGAACTTTTAGATAAGGTGTGTACTGTAGTGTGCTGTACACCTGACGGTATGGAAAAGGCATTAAATTCACTGAAAGAGCCGCCAAAACTTATTATTACCGATTCACAAGTATTCCCGGTTGTATATGAAAAGAAGCCGGAAAAGAGTTTATTAACATCATTTTCCGTACTTTTTGCCGCATATAAAGGGGATATAGAAGTATTTGTAAAAGGAGCAGAGGCAATATCAGCCCTGACGGAGCAGAGCCGTGTACTGATAGCCGAGGCGTGTACACACGCTCCTGCCAACGAGGATATTGGCAGAGTAAAGATACCTAATATGCTTAGAAAACGTGTGGGAGAGAAGTTGACGGTAGATGTAGTGTCCGGTGCAGACTTTCCACGTGATTTGACACCGTATGACCTTATTATCCACTGCGGAGCGTGTATGTTTAACCGCCGTCATGTGCTGTCACGAATTGAAGCGGCAAATTCTGCAAACGTGCCAATTACAAACTACGGCGTTACAATTGCGTATCTGACAGGAATACTCGATAAAGTAACGTGGTAGAGGGGGAATAATGCTCCAATGGATAGCCATTGGAGCATTATCCGAACCTGCCTCAGATAGCAAAGCACTAATCACCCTCACACCAACAGGCGATTTTGCATACAATGGAACTGTACGGCAACCTATACAGCCGTCAAAGAAAGGAAATCGCCATGGAACAATATTACCCCATGCGTCCCATACCCCATTCCTGCGATTGTGGCTACCATGCTGAGAATCAGCATGAACACAGCGATAGGTATGATAGATGCGATAGATGCGATAGATATGAACACAAATCGAGTCGAGAGAAACAAGTTTTGGCAATGGCGTATGTGCCTGACCAAGAATTTGAAAATCTGATGACCCCGGAAAGTGCATTTGAAGCAGGCACGATATATAAGGATTTGTGCCTTCCATTTTGCGGAAAGGGGTGTCGATAATGGATATGAAACGGTGCAATCTAATGAAAACAGTCCAGATAAGCGACTTCGCCATGACGGACACGGCACTTTATCTTGATACCCACCCATGCGACAAAAAAGCATTGGAATATTACGATAAAATGCGAAAAATCCGAGATGAAGCAGCCGGCGAGTATAACAGACTCTACGGCCCAATTCGTCAATCGGATACGGACACGTGTAGCCGATGGACGTGGACAGACGGCCCATGGCCGTGGCAGAATTAAGGAGGTAGGCTTATGTGGACGTATGAAAAGAAACTCCAGTATCCTGTAAAGATTAAGAACCCGAACCCTGCCCTTGCAACTGCGATTATATCACAGTTTGGCGGCCCGGACGGTGAACTTGGTGCGTCACAGAGGTATCTCAGTCAACGCTACGCAATGCCATACGATAAGGTAATCGGCATACTGACAGACGTGGGTACGGAAGAACTTGCACACATGGAAATCGTTAGTGCAATAGTACATCAACTGACTCGCTGTCTGTCAATGGAGGACATCAAACGTTCTCCGTTTATGCCCTATTACGTTGACCATACGGCAGGCGTGTATCCAGTGAGTGCAAGCGGAGTGCCGTTCAACGCCTTGACGTTCCAGTCAAAAGGAGAGGCAATTACCGATTTGACAGAGGACTTGGCAGCAGAGCAAAAGGCACGTACCACCTACGACAACCTTTTGCGTCTGTGTGATGACGAGGACGTAAAAGCACCATTAAGATTCCTTCGAGCAAGAGAAATTATCCACTTCCAGCGTTTTGGTGATGCGTTAAGAGTAGTACAAGACGAACTTGACTCAAAGAACTTCTACGCATACAATCCGGGCTTTGACAGACCTTGCGGAAACTGCAACCCCCATAAGTAAACGAAAAGAGCAGATGTCTTTTGACATCTGCTTTTTTATAGCCGAAAGATTTATGTATTAAAATAAACACCACTTACAAAGTAGTGTTTTAGTAGCAAATTAGTATTGACAAATGTAAATGATTTTAGTATAATGCATATAGAAAGATAGGCAGTCGGTAGACGATTGACCCAAATAGTGATTAAAAGAATATAACCGCTACATTTGGTCGTGTGGGCGGTTATTTCTTTTTGCTAAAAATTGTGTAGCAAAGACCAACGATTGCAACGATTAGTAATCCAAACTGGATTAAAGAGTCATATGTAACCATGGCACTCCCCCTTTCCGAGGGGAAAAGAAGCAAAACCCTCTATAATTATAAAGGGTCAACCGCCTAACGTCTATAAAGATGAGTAAAATTCAACGTGATTGCCTATCCAAAGAATATTATACTAACTTCGACATTTTTTGTCAATAATAAAGACGCCTATAAAAGGGCGGGTTTTAGTTAAACTTACCCAAAACAAAAAACAGGCAGACGTTTTAACATCTGCCTGTTTGCAATTTAGTTTACATAGATGAGATTATCTCGGCACGCTTCTTAAGATACTCTTCCTCGGTAATAAAACCACGAATACGTCCATCTTCAAGGGACGCAAGCATCTGCTCAGGTGTATCACCTGTGATTTTGAATTGGAACTTAACTTCCCTTTTACCTAAAGAAAGTTTGAAAGCGAGAACAATATAGGCAATCGACAATACGACCATTGCGACATAGTCTATAAGCGTTACGACAACGAAAAGCCACATACCACTTTCAATATAGTCGGAAGCAGTACCAAAAACATAACTTCTGATACTTTCAAACGCAAACACCAGCGTTGCTATACCGTATAAAAGAAGAGGAACTTTTCTCCACTTGCCGATAAAGCACATTACAGACGCAAAAAGAGACAGAACAAGTAAAACAACTTGTACAATTAAGTACCAAAGTGGCAACTCATATATATCAAGGAACACTAAAACGCAGAGAGAGACTAAAACTATAATGAACTCAAAAAGAAGCGATGCACCGATAAATCTTGTAGTTTTGCGTTTCTTCTCTCCGCCGAAGAAGTAGAGGGAGAGAAACGTAATTGCAAGAAGATCAAGTACAGTCATTATAATATAAAAGGCCGGTGGTACGGCGAAACGGTAATTAACACCGTCAAATGCGATAAAGTTGCTTAAAATAACTAATACAGAAAAAAACACATGGATACCAACAAGAGCCCGAAGTAATTTCAAATTTTTAACCATTATTTTCCACCTCAACAGTAGTTTTTCTTTTACCGACGCATACTCGGTATGTGTAATAAGAAATTGTACATAAGCACCATATAAATTAAAGACACGATAGCCATTGGAGTATTATCCGAACCTGCCTCAAAAGGCTAAAGCCAACCCGGCAAAGAACCTTGAGAAATGTACTCAAAACTGTCGTTTCTAAAAGTATTCTACCACATAGTAGCGTAAATTGCAAGAGAGAGGGATAAATAGTCGTGAGACATGTTTAGACAGGGTACCCCACGCTCCCTATAGACACATTCTGTTGCTCCTGTTTTCAAAACGACAATTCCCCATTTTTACAGAAAACATTGAAAAAACGGGCAGAATGTACTATAATGAATTCATCTAAGATGAAATCAGCGATATAAATTTCTTGCGAGATTTTCGATTTTTTGTCCCTAACTTGACAAAATCATAGTAAGGGAGTCAAAGTTGGGTGAACGATGACAATGATTAATGCGTATGTTATGCCTATAATTTACACATAATATATTGACAACTTTATTTTATTATAATATAATAATAGTGAAAGGAAGTGTTTTATATGGCAAAAACATCAACTAATATTTCTATTGATACAGATATCAAAATTAAGGCTCAGGAACTATTTGCTGATTTTGGTTTGGACCTCTCTACTGCAATAAATATGTTTTTAAGGCAGTCTGTAAGAGAAAATGCAATTCCATTTAATATTTCAAGAGAAGTGCCTAACAGAGATACAATAGCAGCGATTAATGAATTTGAAGAATTTAAGAAAAATCCAAGTAAATATAAAAGGTATTCTTCTTTTTCTGAACTTTTGGATGAGGTAAGAACGGATGCTTAACATTGTTCCATCTAATAGATTCAAAAAAGACTTAAAATTAGCGTTGAGAAGAGGATATAATATTGAACTGCTTGAAGAAGTTGTTAATAAACTTGCAGATGGTATTGTGTTGGAATCGAAATATAAAGATCACGAATTGTCGGGGGATTTTAAGGGCTTAAGAGAATGTCATATTACTCCGGATTGGCTACTAATTTATCAAGTTATTGAAAATGATCTTGTATTATATTTGTCAAGAACGGGAACTCATAGCGATTTGTTTTAACTAAAACCGATGTGGAGGCTTCTGTCTGCATCGGTTAAGTTTTTATTCCTAACTTGTTATAAATATGATGCAAAAAAAGATTGGCATCTAGATTATACAGTCTTTATATAATACATTAAAAGGAGATACATTATGACTCACCCTTACGATATATTCACACCTACATTTACGGCGAAAGTAACTGCCTGCACCGAAAATAATAAGGGAAATTACGAGGTGACTCTTGACGAAACCCTTTTCTTCTTCGAGGGAGGCGGACAGCCTGCCGACAACGGTACAATCGGTACGGTACAAGTAATTGACGTGCAGGAAAAAGGCGGAGAAATCGTCCATACCTGTACTGAGCCGTTGACCGTTGGCGATACTTACACCTGTACCATAGACGAAAAACGCCGTATGGATCTTACGTGCCAACATTCAGGAGAGCATATACTGTCAGGGCTTATTTGCCGTCAATTTAACGCAAATAATGTGGGATTTCACATTTCAAATGACGTGGTGACAGTTGATTTTGACGTGCCGATGACGAAAGAGGACGTAGCCGAGGTAGAACGAAAGGCAAACGAAGTTGTACGAGAAAATCTTGAAGTAAAGATTTTATATCCTGATGAAGCGACTCTTGAAAAACTGCCGTACCGCAGTAAAAAGGAGTTAAAAGGCGAAGTTCGTATTGTAGAATATCCAACCGCCGACTTGTGTGCCTGCTGCGGTACACACGTGAGACGTACTGGCGAGATAGGACTTATTAAGGTACTGTCTGTGCAAAACTATAAGGGCGGCGTTCGTCTGACAATGGTAAGCGGTGAGCGTGCGTATGCCGACTACTGCCGTAAGCATGACGACATTTCAGTAATTGCCGTAAAGAACTCGTGTAAAACGCAGGACGTGTTAGGTGCAGTAAAACGACTTGAGCAGACAGTATCAGACCTTAAATTGAAACTTGGTAAGAGTCAGCAGGCGTACTATGACGCAGTTTTGGCAAGTTGCGATACTTCCCCTGTAGTTATAATAAGTGATGAGGACGTAGACGTACAGAAATTTGCGTTGACCCTTGCAAATAAGGCGGAAGTTTCCGCTGTAGTGTGTGGACAAGACGGCGATTACCGCTTTGCACTTGCAAGTCAAAAAATGGATTTGTCAGCAGTGCGAGAGGTGTGGAACGCAGGTGTAGGCGGAAAAGGCGGCGGTTCAGATGCACTTATGACAGGCAAATGCACTGCCGACAGAGAAACGATTAAGGCAACATTTGAGGAACTGTTTGGAAAGAAGCAGTGATAATATTTTCATATTACCTTGCAAATTTGTGCCAATGTGATAAAGTTAATATATGTAAAGAAAAAAGCGAAAATAAGGTGAAATAGTTGGAAAAACGCAACTTTCAGTTGGAAACTGACAGAATAATCGCTGCTCATACGGCAAAAAATGAAGTGCCGAAACTACTGCTTCACAGTTGTTGTGCTCCGTGTAGTACATCAGTGCTTGCGTATCTGAGTGAACATTTTTTGGTGACGGTATTATATTATAATCCCAATATATATCCTGACGAGGAATACACAAAACGAAGCAAAGAGCAACAACGACTCATTGAAAAACTTCCTGTAAAGAACCCGGTATCATTTGAGCAGGGAGAGTTTGACAAAGAGGAGTTTTATAAAGCCGTTTCCGGCTTGGAAGACAGCGGTGAGGGTGGAGCAAGGTGCCGTGAGTGCTTTAGACTCCGCCTTGAAAAGACGGCACAACTTGCCCACAATTTAGGTTTTGACTACTTTACAACTACGTTGACAGTAAGTCCTCGAAAGAATGCGGCGGTGCTAAATGAGTTAGGTGAAGAAATAGGCAAAAAATACGGAGTATTATATCTTACATCGGATTTTAAGAAACGAGACGGCTACAAGAGGTCTGTTGATATGTCCAAACAATACGGTTTGTATCGACAAGACTACTGCGGCTGTGTGTTCTCCAAGAGAGAGCGGGAAGAAAGTTTGAAAGGTGAGAAAAATGAGAATTGACAGTTTATTTGAAAATAGAACGGTGCTGTCCTATGAGGTATTTCCGCCGAAACCGACGTCACCTGTAGACAGCATATATCGAACAATCGGTGAGTTAAAAGAGTTGTCACCAGACTTTATTTCCGTAACGTACGGAGCAGGCGGCGGAAAGAACAATCAAGAGAGTTTTAATATCGCCCGTGCAATTGAGGAAAATGGAGTACCTTGTGTTGCCCATCTGCCGTGTATTACAATGAGTCGTCAAGACGTTGTAAAACGACTTGACGAGTTGACGGCATTAGGAGTCAAAAACGTACTTGCCCTAAGAGGCGATATGCCGACAGACGGAAGTGCTGTTCGTGGCGACTTTAAGTATGCGTCAGAACTTGTTTCCTTTATAAAGGAGCATGGTGATTTCCACGTAATCGGAGCCTGCTATCCGGAGGGACACGTTGAGGCAAAGGATAAGGTTGAGGACATACGTAACTTAAAAATAAAGGTTGACGCAGGAGTTGACCATTTAATTACTCAACTGTTTTTCGACAACGACTATTTTTATTCGTTTATGGAGCGTTGCCGTATCGCGGGTATTGATGTGCCTGTTGAGGCAGGAATTATGCCTGTGACGAATAAGCGTCAAATTGAGAGAATGACATCACTGTGCGGAGCAACTGTGCCAAAAAAGTTTGCAGCCATGATGGATAAGTACGATGGAAATCCTCTTGCAATGCGTGACGCAGGAATCGCCTATGCCGTTGACCAGATAGTTGACCTTATATCCCAAGGAGTTGACGGAATACATCTGTATACGATGAATAATCCATACATAGCGAGAAAAATCCATGAGGCAGTAGCAAGTTTGTTGTAATGAAAAAACTGCAAGGAAAAATTTCCTTGCAGTTTACTTTTACCCAATTACCCAATATTTTTCGCTTTTGATGCCTCACGCATACGAGTAGCGTGATCCAAAATACGCTTTCTTATACGCAGAGTCTTAGGAGTTACTTCAAGAAGTTCATCGTCAGTAATATACTCAAGACACTCCTCAAGGGACATATTTCGTGGAGTAACAAGACGTAACGCCTCGTCAGAGCCAGCCGCACGCATATTTGTAATATGCTTTTTCTTACACACGTTTACCGTTATATCATCACCCTTTGGCGAACAGCCGACAACCATACCGGCATACACAGGAGTTGCAGGAGAGATAAACATAGCACCACGCTCCTGTGCGTTAAACAGACCATAGGTAACAGCCTCGCCTGTTTCGTACGCAACAAGACTTCCAACACTTCTTCTTGGAATTTCACCTTTATACTCACTGTATCCGTGGAACACACTTGCCATAATGCCCTCGCCTCTTGTGTCGGTCATAAACTCACTTCTGTAACCGAACAAGCCACGAGCAGGCACAATAAATTCGAGTTTCATACGCTCGCCGACAGGTTGCATTTGTTTTAACTCCGCTTTACGCATACCCAACTTCTCCATAACGCTGCCGACAGAGTCTTGCGGTACGTCTATAACAAGTTCCTCGTAAGGCTCGTGAGTAGTACCGCCAATCTCTTTAAGGAGAACGTGAGGCGTACTTACCTGAAATTCGTATCCCTCACGACGCATCGTTTCAATCAGAATCGACAGATGCATCTCTCCTCTGCCCATTACACGGAATCTGTCAGCACTGTCAGTTTCCTGAACACGAAGAGAAACGTCTTTCAAAAGTTCACGCATAAGACGCTCACGCAACTGTCGAGAAGTGACAAACTTGCCCTCACGACCTGCGAAAGGACTGTCGTTGACGGAAAAAGTCATCTCAACAGTCGGCTCGGAAATCTTTACAAAAGGGACAGCCTCAACTGCTGTGGGAGCACAAACAGTATTGCCGATATTTATACCCTCAAAGCCTGAGAAGCATACAATATCTCCTGCCTTTGCAGACTCAACCGCTGTTCGCTTCAGACCTTCAAACTGATAGATTGCAGTTATCTTCGATTTTCCTTTAACCGTTTCGTCATGGAAGTCGCAAAGAGCAACTTCCTGATTGACAGAAAGGCTGCCTCTCTCAATACGTCCGATAGCGATACGACCAACATACTCGTTGTAGTCAATATTAGATACTAAAATTTGAGTTTGACCATCAATATCAACAGTAGGGCCGGGAATGTAGGACAAAATCGTATCAAACAACGGCTTTAAGTCAGTGCCAGGCTCATCCCACGAAAGAGACGCAGTACCCGTTCTGCCGCTGCAGTAGACAACAGGGCTGTCAAGTTGCTCCTCACTTGCGTCAAGTTCAAGCAAAAGTTCCAACACCTCGTCACCAATCTCGTCAGCACGAGAGTCAGGACGGTCAATCTTATTTACTACAATAATAACCTTGTGATTTAATTCAAGAGCCTTTTGCAGAACGAAACGAGTCTGAGGCATGGGGCCCTCAAAAGAGTCAACAAGCAAAAGTACGCCGTCTACCATCTTCAGTACACGCTCGACCTCACCGCCAAAGTCTGCGTGTCCGGGGGTATCAACAATATTTACCTTGACACCGTTATATACAGCAGATGTATTCTTTGCCAAGATTGTGATACCACGTTCACGCTCCAAGTCACCTGAGTCCATTACTCTGTCCGCCACAGCCTGATTATCTCTAAACACGCTGTTTTGTTTAAGCATCTGATCTACAAGAGTCGTCTTGCCGTGGTCAACGTGGGCAATAATTGCAATATTTCTTAAATCGTTACGAACCAAAGGAAAGCCTCCCAAAATTCAAGTATTGTTACACAATTATTCATGATACCATACATTTTACCATTTAACAATGGAACAATATACAAAATTATACCCTTTTTGATAAAAATTCATGTGCGTACACCCATTTATAATACTTCCACCGTACATATCGTGGACAAATTACAAATTTGTCCGTGCGAGGCGGACTTATGCACGATTAGTATAGACAAATAACGTAAAATCGTGTATACTGATAAGGTACAGACTGTTCAAAGGAGTTATTTAACTATGAAATATTTACTTGTTATCGGAGACGGAATGGCAGACAATCCGGTAGAGTCTTTAGGTGGCAAGACACCTATTGAGTTTGCCAATATCCCCACGATAGACGCACTTGCCGCAGACGGTATCATAGGCAACGTAATAAACTGTCCAAAGCCTCTTGCGGCAGGAAGTGAAACGGCAATTCTGTCAATTTTCGGCTGTGACCCACTTAAATACTTTACAGGCCGTTCTCCAATGGAGGCGGCGGCATCAGGAATAGTGCTATCAAGCGGCGACGCAGCATTTCGCTGTAACTTGGTGTCATTGGAAGATGGAGATATGCCGCTTGAGGAAAAGAAAATATTGTCCCACAGTGCAGGGTCAATAGAGGGCAGCGACGCACTTGACGCAATAGGAGCGTTGTTGTCTGACACACGTTTTGTGGAAGCGTTAAAAGCCGCCCGCATGGACATTCACACATTCCCTGTATTTCGCCAGACGGCAGTACAGCACGACTCGGACTTGTCTGGAATAGAATTTACACCGCCCCACGACCACTTAGGCGAGGCGTGCGGTCAGTATTTTCCAAAGGGTAACGAGAGAGCAGAGGTGTTTGCAAATCTTATGCGACTTGCCCATGAGATTTTAGACAGCCACCCGGTTACTAATCGCAGACGAGAAAAAGGCAAACTCCCCGCTAACGGAATTTGGTTCTGGGCACAAGGAACGCAGGTTACCCTGCCGTCATTCTACGACCAGTACGGCAAGCATGGAGCCGTAATCAGTGCCGTACCTCTGTGTCACGGCATCGGTATACTTCGTGGTCTTGAGCAGGTGATAGTTGAGGGAGCAACAGGAGAAATAGATACGAACTTTGACGGAAAGCGTGACGCTACCATAGAAAAACTACGTGAGTACGACTTCGTATGTCTGCATCTTGAAGCACCAGACGAGTGTACCCACAACGGAGACCTTGAGGGCAAAATACAGTCTATCCAGTGGCTTGACAGCCGTCTTGTTGCCCCTGTACTTGAGGCACTGCGAAAAGACGGCGAGGATTTTCGAGTTCTTCTTTTGTCTGACCACAAAACACTTACTTCAAGCCGTGGCCATGACGGAAGCCCCGTGCCGTTCCTTATATACGACAGCCGAAAGCCGACAAATCGTGGCGGTACTTATGATGAACGTAGCGGTGAGTCAGGCGTGTCAGTTAAAGAGGGACACAGACTGTTAAGTGTCCTGTTTGAGCAGGAGAATTTATAATTATATATAATGTAGTAAAGCCTCCCTTAGCATAAGGGAGGCTTTACAGAGTGTCAAAGAAACCCCAACCGCCAAAATGCTTGCTACGCAAGACATTTCGGCTTCCTGCACAAACCGCACGCTACCGTACCTATGTACGCCGACACGTGCGGTTTGCTTGTCTTGGAGGCTTCTTAGACCTCTGTCAGTCTGTCAAAAAATACTTTTTTGACAGACTGCAAAGCCTCCCTTAGCATAAGGGAGGCTTTAACTTTTACTTAGCCTTTAGAGCGAAGTACGGTAGGTGTTTGGCGGTTGTATGCAAGGCGTTTGTCAAGTCTTTGAAAAAATCTATAGACACATTTTGATACAGTTTTTTCGTTAATGGATAAAAGAATAAGGGCAGTACCCACAACGGCTGGCAGTAATATTCCAAAAGTAACACTCTCACCTGTAAGTAGGCAAGTGTCGTAACGTCCCGCACTTAAAACTAACATAATAATTCCTGCTGCCGCTCCAAAATTAAGTATCTTTTTCATTTTTCTTCGCTCCTATCTGTTATAATATTTAAGTTCGTTGTATGCTTCACGTTTCGTATCACAGGAGAAACAGAATTTCCCTTGTCCGTCGTATACCTCCACGTGATCTGCGACATTTTCAATTCGATACTCCATTTTAATACTCCTTTCGTCTGTTCTTGTCTTTGTGACTATAGTATAACAGTTTAGATGTCCCGTTGTTCGTACAGTAAAAATTTTTTTGAAAAAATTTTTGAAAGAAGAAAACGGTACTTGGAAAAACTTAAACAAAAGAAAAAGGAATGAGTCCTGTGAACACAGAAATCATTCCATAGTAATATAAAATAGAATTTATATTTTCTCAACAGTCGTTTGACTAAACAGTGACACAACAGTGTGGCGAGGAGCCATACGAGTTCCCTCTACAGTTACACTTGCAGCCGCTGCCGCAACGGAGTATCTTGCAAGGCTTTCAAAATCGTTGCCACTTTCAAGAGATTGGGCAATACCGGCAACCATAACGTCACCGGCACCAACAGGGCCACGTACCTCGATTTGAGGTGTTTGGACATACAGTGCCTGACGAGCATTAACAAATAACGCTCCGTCACCGCCCATTGATACGGCTACATTTTTCGCACCCTCAGCAATAAGTTCCCTCGCCCCATCACGAATTTCCTCCAAGGTCTTTACCTCTCTGCCAAGAACACCTGACAGTTCAGCCACGTTTGGCTTGATGAAGTCAGGGCGTGCCGACAACGCAGTACGAAGGTGTGTGCCATCAGCATCTACTATAAGTTTCACGCCCTCGTGGTCTAAAACCGTCTTACACAGTTTTTCATAACTGTCAAGAGAAAGATTGGCAGGAGCAGAGCCGGAAATGACAATAATATTTCCGTGACGGCAGTATGAGCGGACACGTTTAATAAGACGATCAAAGTCATGGGGCAACACGTCAAAGCCGGATTCGTTAATATCCGTATGGACACCACCATCTGACACGATTTTTATGTTGACTCTCGTATCACCGACAACATCAACAAAGTCTGTGGAAATACATAGTCCACTGAGGCTGTCCTTAATAAATCGACCGTTCTTACCGGCAATTAGTCCAGTTGCAACACTCTTTGTTCCAAGTTCTTTAAGTGCCTTAGATACGTTAATGCCCTTACCGCCGGCATCTATACGAGTAGAAACGGCACGATTGACAGCACCATACTTAAATGTAGGTACGGAAATTGTTCTGTCAATGGCAGGGTTTAGCGTAACTGTTACAATCATTACTCTCTTCCTTTCTAATTGGCTATATCTCACCGTGATAGTAGCGTGCTTGGTCAGGGGTCAAAGAGTCAAGAGAAAGCCCCATTGCGTCAAGTTTCAATCTCGCTACTGTCTCGTCAATTTGAGATGGTACATTATATAATCCCTTTTCCATATTCTTTCCGTTTTCAGCAAGATACTGACACGCAAGAGCCTGAACGGCGAAAGACAAGTCCATAATTTCAGCAGGATGTCCCATACCAGCAGCAAGGTTTACGAGTCTACCCTCTGCCAAGAGATTTATAACTCGTCCGTCCGGGAGGAAGTAACCGTCAATACACGGCTTACGCTCCTCAACGGAAGCCCCCATACTCAAAAGGTCGGGTTTAGATATTTCAACGTCAAAATGACCTGCGTTAGCAAGAATGACATTCGACTTCATCACTTTGAAGTGATCGGCAGTGATAACGTCCTTACAACCAGTAGCGGTGATGAAGATGTCACCGACTTTAGCCGCCTCGGACATAGTCATAACAGCGTAGCCGTCCATAGCCGCCTCTAAAGCACGATGAGGGTTAATCTCTGTTACGATTACCTGAGCACCTAAAGCAGAAGCACGCATAGCAATACCTCTGCCACACCAGCCGTAGCCGGCAACTACAACTTTCTTTGCCGCAACCAAGTTGTTGGTAACGTGCATAACTGCTGTCCATACAGATTGACCAGTGCCGTAGCGGTTATCAAAGAGATACTTACAGAAAGCATCGTTAACAGCCATCATAGGAAAATCGAGGTTTCCGGCTGAAACTCTCTGACGCAGGCGGTGGATACCGGTAGTTGTTTCTTCTGTACCGGCAACAAGGTTCTTTGCAAGGTGACGGCAAGAACCATGTAAGAGATTAGTAAAGTCACCGCCATCATCTATTATAAGGTGAGGGCAATGGTCGAGAGTCATTTTAAGGTGCTTTTCATACGTTTGAGAATCAGCACCGTGAATACCAAAAACGGAAAATCCGTCAGCGGCAAGGCTTGCGGCAACATCGTCTTGAGTAGAAAGGGGGTTACAGCCAGTAACGGCAACATCAGCACCGCCTGCACGAAGTACGTGTGCTAAGTAAGCGGTCTTTGCCTCTAAATGAATGGAAATAGACATACGCATATTTGCAAGAGGCTTTGTGCGTAAAAAATCCGACTCAATGGCAGACAAAACAGGCATTGATTGACGCACCCACTGGATTTTCTTGTGTCCAGATGGAGCAAGAGACAAATCTAAAATATCAGTCATAAAGAACCTCCGTCACGGTAAATATGGTAAAAAATGCAGAAACTGTGCAAAAATCGCACAAAAAATCATTATATTTAATTTTAGCATAGTAAAAAGTAAAGTACAACTGAAAAAGCGAGATTTGCTGTACAATATGAGGAGGATAGGAAGAGAATTTTTGTGCAAACTGTGTAGAAGAAATTAAAATACATGATTATTAAGAAAGAGAAAAACAGCACAAAAGAGAGGAAAAAGGAACAAAAATTTGATTTTTTTTGCAAAAAACACTTGACCTACGAAAATATCTGTGATATAGTTACTTTACCTGTCCAGGTTTCTTTTTTTATGCCTGAAATTTTCAAAGAGAGAAAAATTCAAAAGAGCCTGAGGAGCAGGGAGGCTAATAACTATGGGAGGTGCCGTTTAATGCGAGTCAAAATCACACTGTCATGCAGTGAGTGCAAACAGCGCAACTACAACACATTCAAGAACAAGAAGAATGACCCGGATCGCCTTGAAATGAACAAGTACTGTCGCTTTTGCAGGAAGCACACCCTGCACAAAGAAACGAAGTAAAGGGGTGTAGTTTCAATGTCAGAAAAAGAAAAGAAGGATTTAGAGGTTTCAGCAGAAGAAACCGTGTCCGAAGAAGTGAAGAGTGAACCCAAGGCAGAAAAGAAGGCGGAGAAAAAGTCAGGCGGAGCGATAAAGGCAAGTCGCAAGTGGTTCAGAGAGCTTAAAAGTGAGTTCAAGAAAATAGTATGGCCCACAGGCAAGCAACTTTGGAAAAACACAGTCGTCGTAATGAGCGTGCTCATTTTTGTGGGCATAGTCATCGCACTGGTAGATGCAATCTTCCAGTATGGCATTCTTAATGGTCTTCTGAGACTCGTCAGCGGATATTAAACCGAGGACGTAACAGACTGGATAGGAGGATGAATATGTCCGCAGAGGCTAAATGGTATGTTGTCCATACCTATTCGGGCTACGAAAACAAGGTTGCCGCAAACATCGAAAAGGCGGTAGAAAACCGTAAGCTCTTTGATCAGATCTTTGCCGTAAAGGTTCCGGTAGAAACCGTGGTAGAGGTCACCGCAGACAACAAACAGAAAGAAGTCGAGCATAAAATCTTCCCCGGCTATGTGCTGGTAAAGATGATTATGACAGACGAAAGTTGGCATGTTGTACGTAACATTAGAGGCTGTACAGGCTTTGTGGGTCCAGGCTCCAAGCCCGTTGCGTTGACAGAGGAAGAAGTACTCTCACTCGGCATCGACAAGCGAGAGATTCGAGTAACTTATGCAGTAGGCGATAATGTGCGTATTACAGACGGACCATTGAAGGACTTCATAGGTGTCGTCAATGAATTGAATCCCGACTTAAATCGTGTAAGCGTAACGGTAAATATGTTTGGACGTGAAACACCGGTTGAGTTAGAGATGCATCAAGTAGAAACGGTCTGAGCCGTTTCACGATCCCAAGGCAAGTGGGAGGGTGAATACACCCGAAAATTACCACATTTTTTCTAAGGAGGTGCAACCACAATGGCACAGAAAGTTGTAGGTTATATAAAGTTGCAAATTCCGGCAGGTAAGGCTACTCCTGCTCCACCCGTAGGTCCCGCCCTCGGTCAGCATGGTGTAAATATCATGAGTTTTACTAAGGAATTTAATGAGAGAACAAAGAATGACATCGGTCTTATCATTCCGGTTGTAATTACCGTTTATGCCGATCGTTCCTTCAGTTTCATCACAAAGACACCACCCGCTCCCGTTCTTATTAAGAATGCTTGCGGAATTCAGAGTGCATCTGCTACCCCAAATAAAAACAAGGTAGCAACCCTTTCCAAAGCAGACCTGCGTAAAATCGCAGAGCAGAAAATGCCTGACTTGAACGCTTCCAGCGTAGAATCTGCAATGAGCATGATCGCTGGTACTGCTCGTTCTATGGGTATTCTTGTAGAGGAATAATCAAACGATTAAATCGTTTTAGGAAGATCTCGATAGATTATATGCGTCATCGAGGTTTTAAGGTGGGAGGAGTTATCGGTGCTGCAATATAGTGCAGACGCCGCCCGAAAAACCACTAAGAGGAGGATTTGAAAGTGCATAGAGGTAAAAAGTATATTGAGAGTGCAAAACTCATTGACAGATCAAAGTTGTACGAGATATCCGAGGCACTGGATCTCGTTGTAAAGAGTGCAAAGGCTAAGTTTGACGAAACCGTTGAGGTGCACGTAAAACTCGGTGTTGACTCTCGTCACGCTGATCAGCAGGTTCGTGGTGCTATCGTATTGCCCCACGGTACCGGTAAGACAGTTCGTGTTGCTGTATTCGCAAAGGGCGATAATGTACAGGCAGCACTTGACGCAGGTGCAGAGGTAGTTGGTGCTGAAGATCTTGTTGCTAAGATTCAGAACGACAACTTCTTTGACTTTGACGTTGTAATCGCTTCACCCGACATGATGGGCCTCGTTGGTCGTCTCGGTCGTGTTCTTGGTCCTAAGGGTCTTATGCCCAACCCCAAGGCTGGTACCGTTACTCCCGACGTAGCACGTGCTGTTAAGGAAGCAAAGGCAGGTAAGATTGAGTATCGTCTTGATAAGACAAACATCATTCACTGCCCTCTCGGCAAAGTTAGTTTTGGCTTAGAGAAACTTACCGAAAACTTTAACGCTCTTCTCGGCGCTATCGTTAAGGCTAAGCCCGCTGCTGCTAAAGGTCAATACATTCGCTCTTGTTCCGTAGTTTCCACTATGGGCCCTGGCGTTAAAATCAACCCTGTAAAGGTTGAAAACAACTAAGTTGTTATAAATTATGAGGACAGTCAAAATGGCTGTCCTCATTTTTTTGGTGCCTTGTAAGGCATGGAAATAAACCCCCAGTTCTACTGGGGGAAGAAAAAACACTTTAGTATATGCAATAAAAAACCACCGTGATATAATGTGTAAAGGTTTGGCGACCGCATTACACAGAATATACGGAGGTTTTAAGCAAGATGAAAAAAGAAAGAAACGAA
>JAZUCL010000004.1:0-15459 GCA_045639125.1 Eubacteriales bacterium
ACATACCCTGTACGATACCGCCTGTAACTGAAAGCAATTTCGGGTCTGTCACTTCTATTAACATATCCTTATTTGTACTTTCAGAATTTTCATTTAGTTTTAGTATCTTAATATCATACAGTTGTGCTCCGTCTGTTCCCACAGTTGACAAAATTTGTGCTTTTCCCTCACAGATTTCGTCAGGTTTCGCTACCATAACACTCTTTTTTCCTTGATACAATGTTTTTAAGTCAAGATGTCCGTAGATGCCTGTATCCACATTCTTTTCAACGCTTCCACTTAGTTTTTCAGAATCAAATTTCCCGTGTAGTTCGCCGGGTGCACCAACTGCACCTTTTGTTACCTCAGATACTTGAGAGGGAATAAGATTTCCGTCTGAAATAGGCACAAGTGCTCCTAAATCCGGATCGCTGATACCATGTCCAAGTGCACCATAGACACCGCTTTTGGGCTCGTAAAATGTTATTGTACCGATACCCATAAGGCTATCTCGTACAAGCACACCTATACGATACGCTCCTTCTCCACTACATTCAGGTGTCACTTTTACATTTACTCTGTTTTCCCCTCTCTTGAGAGTAAAATCAAGTGGTTTGCCTTCGCAATGTGCCACTATATCCAGGAGTTGTGAACCAGTCAAAACAGATTTTCCACCTACTGCCTCAATGATGTCGCCTTTTTTTAGTCCCGCTTGTGCGGCTGGTGACGGCTGTGCTCCGCCGTCTGTCAATCCAACTACCATAACTCCCTCGGATTTTAGTTTTATTCCCGTTGTCGTTCCGATTGGAATTACCGCATCGACCTGTGACGGCACAAGTGCAGTCGCAGGAATGTCGAGTGCGTGTATTTGGGGTGAACATACGACATAAAGCAGCAGCACCGCAGTCATACGCAACGTGTGTTGCTTCATTTTCTTCTTCATTCCATACCTTTGCCTTGTGGGACAAGGCTTTCCTTTCGTGAAAACAATTTCTTTGCTTCCATTACGTGCAAATTTACTCTGCTCGTCTCGGTTGCAAGTCTTACTATTACCGACTTGCCTCTCACTTACTCTACTCTCCCTTTTCCAATATAGGGGCATGACGGATTATTTTTTCATTACTTCTCCCACAAAACTTCGATACACACGACACTCTCTATTTTAACGCAAAAAATCGTAACTAATTTATTTATATTCCATTTTTTCGCCTTTTTAACTTAAAAAATCGTTTGTATACAGTATTTGTAATACAAACGATTTTATTTACTATTAAATTTTTCATATTCCGAGCCTAAAAGACTTGCCATATCGTCAGGTAATTTAGATGTAAACGTCAATCGTTCTCCTGTTACGGGGTGAGTTAAGGAAAGACTTGCCGAGTGAAGTGCTGCACGAGATATTTCTTCACATTCTACACCATACAGAAAATCACCTACAAGTGCATGGCCGATATGTGCCATGTGAAGTCTTAACTGATGTGTTCTTCCTGTTTCAGGGTGCAACTTAACAAGAGAGTATTTATCGGTACGAAACAGCGTTTCATATCTCGTTACACTTTCTGCTCCGTGGGGTAAAATTTTCCTTTTTATTACCGAGTCAGGACATCGTCCAATAGGTGCGTTAATAACGCCTTTATCAGCCACTGAACCGACACATACTGCAAGATACGTACGCTCAAAATCAAGGGTATGCAGACTTTCCGACAGACGTTCATGGATATATCCGCTTTTTGCAACTACCATAAGTCCCGACGTGCTTTTGTCAAGTCTGTTGACAGCGTGAAATGGTGTCGCTCCTCCTAAATGATACGCAATTAGATTTGCAAGTGACGTATCAGTACGCCTGCCCGGTGCAGAATGTACCAAAAGACCGTTTGGCTTTGACAGTATCAGCAAGTCCTCGTCCTCATATACTATGTCAAGTGCTCCTTTTACTGGTTCGATTTTTGTCAACTGTTCCTCGCAGGCAAGCACGTCTACACATATAACGTCTCCTGCTATAACACGTTGATTGGAATAGCACTTCTCGCCGTTTTTCGTCACACCGCCGTCAACTCGTTTGAGCCGTCTTGACAGTCCTGACGACAGTTTTATCCGATTACGCAAAATTGATTCAATAGTTAAACCCTCATCATCTTTTGTGATGTGGCAGTACAAATACCGATGCATTTTTCGCTCCTTATTTGTCCTCTTTATTATTAAGTACTGCCTCGGCACAGCGGATACCGTCGACCGCCGCCGACATTATTCCCCCTGCATAGCCTGCTCCCTCTCCACAGGGATACAGGCCTCGGCACGAAATGCTTTGACACGTTTCGTCACGAAGTATTCTCACCGGTGACGAACTTCGAGTTTCAGGGCCTGTCAGCACCGCATCAGATGCGTCAAAGCCACGAAGCGATTGTGCCATACGTGATATTCCCTCTGCCATTGCCTCTGTTACAAATTTTGGCAATACGTCACTAAAGTTTGCAAACACTGTTCCCGGCTTATACGACGGCTTAACTGTACCGAAAGACGTTGATTTCAGACCAAGTCTAAAATCCCCGAAACGTACCGCAGGGGCATAATATTTACCGATACGATATGCTCCACGTTCAATTTTTCTTTGAAATTCCACTCCTGCAAGCGGATGTGATGAGCCAAAATCTGTCGGTTCAATACCTACAAGTACCGCTGAATTTGAGTTCTCTGCATCTCGGGCGTATTCGCTCATGCCGTTTGTTACTACATGATTTTCTTCGCTTGACGATGCCACCACCATACCGCCCGGACACATACAGAATGTATATACTCCTCTTCCGGACGGAAGATGTATGCTTAATTTGTAGTCTGCCGAGCCTAACAATTTATGGTTTGCAAACTTTCCGTATCTTGCCAAGTCTATTTCCTCACGACGGTGTTCTATTCTTGCTCCTATCGCAAATGGTTTTTGTGCCATGGCAACTCCTCTGTCAAGGAGCATTGAGAAGGTATCTCTTGCACTGTGGCCAAGGGCAAGTATTACTTTAGATGTGTATATTTCCTGTTTTTCACCTTTATTTTCAAATACGATAGAATGAATTTCGCCGTTTTTCATTCGTATATCTGTAAGTTTTGCTCCGAAATACACGTTACCACCAAGGTCAATTATTTTTTTGCGAAGTGTCTTTACCATGCCACGTAAATTGTCTGTACCAACGTGGGGGTGTGCCTGCCACAAAATGTCCGACGGTGCACCGCAACGGACAAACTCCTCTAACACAAATCGACAGCGGTCGTCTTTGATTCCGCTTGCCAATTTTCCGTCTGAGAATGTACCCGCTCCTCCCTCGCCAAACTGTACGTTTGACTCTGTATTGAGGTCTCCGCCTGACCAAAACTTCTTTACATCTTCACTTCTCGTATCTACGTCCATACCACGTTCAAGGACAATGGGGTTTGCTCCTGCATTTGAAAGAGCAAGAGCCGCAAAAAGTCCTGCAGGACCCATTCCAACTACAACAGGTCTTTCACGTAACGAAGATTGCGTAGGAAGTGTATACGTGTAATTACTCTGCTCACTTACTCCTTTTGGCAGACTTTTTAGACGTCCGTCATTGACAGTTACATTTAGGGTATACGTAAACATAACGCCTTTTCGTGCATCTACTGCACGTTTTGCAACTGACACTTGTATCTCGTCAGGCGATACACCAAGTTTTCGTGCCGCCGTCATGCGTATTTCATTTTCCCCTGCATCAAGTGGCAGGGTAATATTTGTCAATCTATAGGTTGCCATATATTATCCTTTCCTATTTCGATGCACAGTTTCCTGCAATTTTACCTGTTGCCCATGCCCAATGGAGATTGTAGCCGCCACAATCGCCGTCACAGTTTAGTACCTCGCCGACTGCATACAAGTCTGATACGAGCCGTGACTCCATAGTTTGCGGCATAAACTCATTGCACACTATGCCGCCTGCTGCCGCTTGTGCCGATGACATTGGCATTACTCCCCTTGGCACTAACACAAGGTTTTTTATTGTGCGAACAAGTGTCATAAGTTCTCCGCTGCCCAATGTTTTCACCTCGTTGGCAAATGGTTTCTGTGTCGCCATACCAATTAAGTGGCGGGCAAGTCGGTTATTGATAAAGCCTGTAAGAAACTCCGATATAGGCAGTTGAGACAAGGTTTCACGTCTTTCAAATATAATTGATTTTACATCTTCAAACGTGTATTCAGGTGCAAGGTCAATGGAGATTGTCACATCTTTACAAGGTTTTCCTCCTACTGTACCGCAAGTAAAATACTCACCTACAAATCTTGACAAATCAAATACACAGATACCTGACAGTGTACCATCACCAAACTGTATCTCTCCTGTTTTTGATGTGACTTCTGCCTCATCACTGAATATTGTCACCTTACCGCCGACTCGTACTCCTTTAAGGCCTTTAAGTGAGTCGATACAAATTCCGTTGAGTGACGGAAATACAGGGGTCAACGTATGGCCAAAAGAACGTAATATATCGTATCCGCCGCTACAATTTGACGATGCTTGACTTCCTGTTGCCACAATCAGTTTTTTTGCTGTAAATGTGGAGCCGTTTCCGAAAATCTCAAATCCATTGTCAGTACGAGTGATACGTTGTGTCTTAAACGAACACAGTTCCCTATATGAGCCTTTTTGTGCGTAACTTCTAAGCATCGTCAGCACAGACGATGCCTGTTCACTCCGTGGGTATACTCGACCCTCACGGTCTGTATAAAACAAGATACCCATTTTAGAAAACATCTTTTCACATTCATCTATGCCAAATTGAGACAACACATTTTCAATAAATGACGTATCGCCGTGGTAATGGGATACGTCCATATTTACATTTGTGAGATTACACCGTCCGTTGCCTGTACGAAGGAGTTTTTGACCTACTCGCTCGCCATATTCAAATACAGTAACGTCTTTCCCATTGGAAACACACTCACACGCAGCAGAAAGACCAGCCGCACCTCCGCCTATAATTGCAACGTCCATGTTCTCACTTCCTTTTCAATCTATAATATCAGTAAATCCTTTGGTGTTTTTGTCATGTTGATACAGCCGTCTTTCGTCAGAAGCACAAAATCCTCGATACGTACACCAAACTTGTTAGGTATATATATTCCAGGCTCTATTGTACACACAAAACCCTCCGGCAGTGGTTTTTGATATGAGGCAGATGCTCCACCTGCGTCGTGGACGTCTATACCAAGTCCGTGGCCTAAACTGTGTCCAAAATACTCGCCATACCCTGCGTCAGCAATAATATCTCTTGCAACTCGGTCTAACTCACTGCCTAAAATTCCTGCCTTTGCCGTTTTTATGGCGGCATTTTGTGCTTTTAGGACTGTTTCATATACACACACCATTTCATCACTCGGTGTTCCGACACAAACTGTACGTGTCATATCTGAGCAGTAGCCGTTGTATGTTGCTCCAAAGTCAAAGGTGATAAATTCACCTGACTTAATCTCTTTATCAGTCGGCTTGCCATGACATAGTGAGCCGTTTTTTCCTGATACGACAATAGTATCAAAACTCGGACGCTGTGAGCCTCGCTGTGCCATATTGTATTCAAGAAGTGCCTTTAGTTCACACTCTCTTACACCGACTTTTATGTGGGGCAAAATTGCCTCAAAACTCTCCTCGGCAATATGCTGTGCTTTTTCGATACACGTAAGTTCGTATGGGCTCTTAACCATACGTAACGTATCGCAAAAATCGCCTATTGGCACAAGCGTAGCGTCAACGGCATTTTTCTTTGCGATATATTCGCTGTAAGTCATTGACTTATCTTCAAATCCGATACGTAAAAGTCCCTCTGCCTTTACTACCTCGTTTATTATATCGTTATAGGTGTGACCTGTGCGTATCATCGTGGTAGTATAGCCGTTTACTTTCTGCTGTGCATCTTCATAGTATCGAAAATCCGTTGCAAAGTATGCGTTTTTAGCCGTTATCAGCACTATTCCTGCACTTGACTCAAAATTTGTTGCATAAAATCTATTTTGCTGTGACGTTAAAAGTATTGCATCAAGAGGGTGATTCCTAAGTTCACCTTGTATTTTTGCGACAACTGTTTCCATTTTTCTGCCTTTCCTGACTATTTATTGCCGTCAAGATGATTTAATATGCCTCGAAGTGCAAGAGTATAACTGTCTTTGCCAAATCCTGTAATTTGTCCGACACAGACAGGGGCAATCATAGACACGTGGCGAAATTCCTCTCTTGCGTGGACGTTTGACAGGTGTATCTCTACGCACGGCAATTTGACCGCCGATATTGCGTCACGAATTGCAATAGACGTATGTGTATACGCTCCTGCGTTTATAATAATTGCGTCTGCGTAGTTGCGAGCGTCATGGATTGCGTCAATTATTCCGCCTTCATGGTTTGACTGATAGAATGTGACCTTTGCCTCAAGACTATCTGCCAGACTTTGTACTTCACGGCAAATATCCTCTAACGTGTCTCCGCCGTAAATATTAGGTTCACGAAGTCCTAAAAGATTTAAGTTCGGTCCGTTAATTACTAAAATATGCTTTTTCATTTATTTTCCTCGCTTTCTGTATCGTTTTAGTATTAGTTTTTCAAATTTACGTTTCATGCGAAAGAAATATCCGTCCTCCGCTACCAGCGGTCGTACCATAATTGAGTAAATACCTGCAAGTCTTGCTCCAAGTACATCTGTTAAAATTTGGTCTCCTATTAACGCACATTCACTACGTGAAATGCCCATTAGTTTTCTCGCTTTCGTTATGCCAAAAGGCAGCGGTTTTCCGCCTCTGTGTATATATTTTAGTGTCGTGCCCTCGCAAAACTCTCTCACTCGAACTAAGTTATTATTTGATACAAGGTATACCTGCATACCCTCTCTTTCACATTTTGAAAGCCAGTCAAGTGCCGTCTGGGTAGGTCGTTTCGTATGAGGTGGTACAAGGGTGTTGTCCAAGTCCATAATTACGCCTTTTATTCCCTTGCTTTTTAGATACCAAGTGGTAACGTCGTTTAGGCTATCAAAAATTACGTCAGGCAAAAGAAGTTTCATTGTTCTCTCTTTCCACGGTATGTATTACCAATTATTATCATAATACTACTATATTACCACATTTTTCAAACTAATAAAAGAGGGAGAATTGTAATGAAGCAAAAAAATATCGTACTTGCAGCAAGCGTAAGAGAATATAACCACGCACTTGCCCTTGCAAATGCCAACGGAATGTCTGTAGGTCATATATGCTACGGCATATCCTCTTGCGGACGCCTACTTCGTGATAAGGTCTTGTCATTTATTCAAGGCGGTGTTGCTATTGTATCCGACTCCTACAGAGGTTGCCAAATTGACGGCAAAACATTCGATTCCCGCCGTCTTGCCTCGGAGATTACGGCAGAGGCTGTATATCGTGGTTTCGACGGCGTTTTTGCCGATTTTGAGGGTAGTATGACTCCGTCTATGACTTCTCTTGTATGTGACCTTGACCGTGAGTTGACTTCCTGCGGTATTTCCCTTTACGTCAATGCTCGTTATGCTCAGTATACCGACAACGGCATTGTTGTCGTATCGTCACAAGTTACAGGCGGTTCTTTTTCCGTGTATCTTTCTGAACTTAAAAAGAAGTATGCACCAAAACGCCTTGCTATCGAACTTATCCCTCTTTGCATGGACTTTCTTCTACCTTGTGCAAGCGGTAGTGGGCGGTGTCTTACCGAGTCTGCACGTCTTGAACTTATGGAGAAAGTGGCACCACTACCGTTTTATTCACAGGAGTTGTCTGCTCGATATTTTACATATATGGCTGACGACCGCCACGCACATTTCGTATTGTATGACGATGCACGTACTATTGCGTCAAAACTTCTTACCGCCCACAAAGCAGGTATCGAACACGCTTTCATGTTGTATGGCGAGTTAGGTAATTGGGTGGCTGATATTATGTCTGCAACACGTGAGTCTTGTATAAATTCGGCTGATTTTTCATAGACTATCACTTGACAGCGACAGAAAATGAAAGGACGATACCAAAATGGCAGATGATTATATTTTTGATTCAAAAAATGAAAGTGACAACAATGACAACAACGAAGAAAAAATTCCTGAGTCTGTAATTACTTCAGGTAGTATAACTACACATTCATCACACGGCACTATACAATGTCTGACCATAATCGGGCAAATTGAGGGGCATACAACTCAATCATCTGAGACAAAAACTACAAAGTATGAACACGTCATACCTCAACTTGCCGCCATTGAGGAGAGTCCTGAACTTGACGGACTTTTAATTTTAATAAATACAGTTGGCGGTGACGTGGAGGCAGGCCTTGCTTTGGCTGAACTTATTGCGAGTATGAAAACACCGACCGTCAGTATTGTGCTTGGTGGCGGTCACTCAATCGGTGTGCCTCTTGCGGTGGCGGCACAGCGAAGTTTTATTGTACCCTCTGCAACAATGACGATACACCCTGTACGATTTAACGGTACTGTTATCGGAGCACCACAAACATACCACTATTTTGAGAAAATGCAAGAACGTATCGTGCGATTTGTAACCGACCACTCAAACATATCGGAAGAGAATTTCCGTTCGTTTTTATTGGAGACGGACGAACTTGCAAGTGATGTAGGCAGTGTTGTTACAGGTGACGAGGCGGTGGAGTCAGGTTTAATTGACGAGTTAGGCGGTCTTAGTGACGCCCTCGACTGTCTGCATCGCATGATTGACGAACGCAAAAAGGCAAATATGGACGATGAAAACTGCAATAATAAATGTGACAGAGAAAGTAAAAAAGCAGAGTGATAAATCACTCTGCTTTTTATCATTATAACACCTTTGCCAAGAAGTCACGGAGTCTTGGATGTTTTGGATTTGCAAAAAATTCCTGTGGTTCCGATTCCTCCAAGATTTTACCCTCGTCAATAAACAAAACTCTTGTGGCAACTTCACGGGCAAAGCCCATCTCGTGAGTAACAACTACCATAGTCATGCCCTCGTTTGCAAGTTCACGCATAAGTTCAAGTACCTCGCCAACCATTTCAGGGTCGAGTGCAGACGTAGGCTCGTCAAAGAGCATTACATCGGGGTTCATTGCAAGGCTACGTACAATAGCGATACGTTGCTTCTGACCGCCTGAAAGTTGGGGCGGATAGGCGTTCGCTTTCTCACTTAGACCGATACGCTGTAAAAGACGCATGGCATTTGCCTCTGCCTCCTTTTTCGTCTGTAATTTAAGACGTACAGGGGCTAACGTGATATTGTCAAGGACTGTCAGATGGGGAAAGAGGTTGAACTGTTGGAACACCATTCCCATCTTTTGTCGTGTCTTGTTTATATCACAACTTTTGTCGGTAATAAGTTCATTTTCAAACCAAATCTCGCCGCCTGTAGGAATTTCAAGGAGATTGAGGCAACGTAAAAATGTACTTTTTCCTGAACCAGACGGCCCGACAATAACGACCTTTTCTCCTTTTTTGATATGCTGGTCGATACCTCGAAGCACCTCATGGTCGCCAAAGTGCTTATGCAAATCTTTAGTGACTATCACTCTTCCTCATCCTCCTTTCAAAGCGTTTCAAAATCGCTGTTAGGCCGCATACAAGGATAAGGTATACTCCTGCTACAATAAACAGTGCCGTACCATCGTATGTATTATTCTTGATAATTTCGCCTGCTTTTGTTAAGTCGTGTACTGCAATGTAGCCTGCGATAGATGTTTCTTTAAGCAATACGATAAACTCGTTGCCAAGGGCAGGAAGAATATTTTTAATTGCCTGTGGCATAATGATCAGTCGCATAGTGTCAATACGGCTAAGACCGAGTGAGCGGCCTGCCTCGTCTTGTCCTCGGTCAACGGCATTTATACCTGAACGAATTATCTCGGATACATAGGCACCTGAATTGATACCAAATCCGATAATTGCAACAGGCATCGTTTCACGAAACATAGTCAACGCATTTGCAAGGATAAGAAGTTGTACCATTGCAGGAGTGCCTCGAATAACTGTTGTATATAAATTACACAGCCAATCAAGAACTCGCCACAAGCCTTTCTTCCCTTCGGAAAAATATTTAATTACCGCAATCAGCACGCCAATTGCAATACCGAGAACGGCAGCAAACGCCGCCATTATCAATGTGTTCTTAAAGCCATCTACAATGAGCAAATAGCGGTTTTTTTCCACTAATGCACGATAGATACTTTCGTAGAGCGATATAAACCACTCCATTCGGCCACGTCCTTTCGTAGATAGAACATAAGGGACGTACTCTTTGGTGCGTCCCTTATGATTTCATGCTTATTGCTTAGTTAGCAGAGGTATGAGTGATAAGATACTCACCAATCTTGCCCTCACTCATCAAACGCTCCAATACGGTATTGATGACAGGAAGAAGGTCACTGCCCTTCTTAACTGCAATAGCGTAATCCTCCGGTGCCCAGCCTGCATCGTAGCAGATCATATCTTCAGCATTGTTCTCGCAAATCTTCTTTGCAGGAAGTTCGTCAATAATAACGCAATCTACTCTGCCTAGTTTCATATCAGCAGCAGCGTCAACAGCACTCTTATAACGCTTTACATCTTTTGCTGTGAATACATCTGTAACAGATGCATAATAGATGTCACCGGTTGTGCCCTGCTGTACGCCTATAACCTTGTCATTAAGGTCGAATGTTTCAATGTCTGTACCAGCGGGAACGATGATGTACTGAGTAGATGTAACGTACTCAACAGAGAAGTCAACCTGCTCCAAACGCTCCTCGTTAACTGTCATACCGGCAGCACCAAAGTCGCCCTTACCGGTCTTTACAAAGTCGATGATGGAATCAAAGTCCATGTTTACGATTTCAAGTTCTACGCCAAGTTCCTTTGCAATCTCTGCTGCGATGTCAGCGTCAACGCCTACAACTTCAGTACCGTCCATGTACTCAAAGGGAGGGAACGCTGCGTTTGTGAGCATAACTACTTTACCATTTTCCTTAATAGCCTCTACTGCACTGGTTTCACCTGCAGAACAAGCAGACAAGGTGAGTGCGAGCATTGCAATTGCAAGTACGAGTGCAAGTACTTTCTTAATGTTTCTCATTGTATTTTCCTCCATTTATGTATTATTAGGTGTGCCATATCTTTAGCACATTCTTATTATACACCCAAATTGATTTTTTGCAAGTAGTTTCAGTGTATTTTCTTAGTTATTTACAAACTTTTCCAAAAATCTACCTTAGAAAACGTCATTTCTCCACATTTTATCAGTTAAATTTCCTTGACGTTTTAATTGTGACTCGTAAAATGGCACAAGCCGTTCCCAAAAAGTGCGGTCGATTATACCTGTCTGCGGTAATCCAAATATGCGTTGGAGTCTTTTTACCGTCAACTGCGACGACTCGTCATGTACTCCGTTTGCAGCATCGTATGAAAGTTGCGGTAACATTCTTGACAACGTGGCAAAGATTCCCTGTATGGAATGAAGATGTAAACTCTCGTCGTTTGGCATTATAACAAAGTCAGAAGACGGATAGACTGTTATCTTGCGTGGTTCTTCCTGTATAAAAGATATTTCGTCATACACCTCAACGATTTTTTCCCACGTTTCGTAGTTTACTTCACCGGTCGGCGAAATCCCATACTTTCTCTGAAATGCGAAAACGCTTGCCTCTGTCTGTTCGCCATATACTCCGTCAGGAATAATAGGCGGTATGTCTGTATCAAAATTTGCAATATATCGTAAAAACCCTTGCACGTTTCGTATTGGTCTGCCTAATGTTTCGTCCCTTATCATATTTTACCTCCTATCTTGGATCTGTGTCCCCTACTTTCAGTACCCTGCCGGGATACTGACGCTCACTTGACGTGTCGGTAGATAAAATATCCGAATAGACCGAGGCAACTGCATTCCACGTTGCTTTGTCTGTAACTCCTGTTTCAGGCAAAGAGAATTGACGTTGAAAACTTTCCACGGCAGAAACTGTCTGAGTCCCGTAAATTCCCGTTGGATTTACCGACTGCACCTGCGGGTACACAACGGAAACAGCATTTATGTACTGCTGTAATGTCCGTACCGAATCGCCTCTTGCACCTTGTGAAAGAGGCGTGCCGGGATAAGATGCGGTTCGTATCGCTCCGACTCCGTTTCGCTCAAATTCCGTATCTACAATACCCTTATACGCTTCGTATATGGCATTCCACGTTACATCGTCTACAACGCCCGTCTGGGGAACACCAAACTGACGCTGTGCCTGAATAACCGAATTTCTTGTGGCGGGGCCGAAAGTGCCGTCCGTTTCCACAGGGGGTATTGTGAGATAAAACTGGGATAGAATATTTAGGAAAAACTGTAAAATCTCCACCTTTTCACCTGTATTCCCCTCTGAAATGGCGTCGGGATATTCAAATGAGTAGCCGAAAAACCGCTGTCCCTCGCTGTCAAGTTCTGCAAGACGATTGACTCCCACGTATATCTGCACAAGTTCATACCACGTAGCCTTTCCGACTACGCCGTCGGGAGTTAAGTTGAATATCCGCTGAAATGCCCGTACTGCATCCTCTGTACTTTCTCCGAAAACGCCGTCTATACTGCCGACTTTTGGAATTGCCGGATAGTTTTGAGATATACGTGACAGGGTTCGCTGTACAAATATTACCTCGTTGCCTGTATCGCCTCTGCGTACAGGTGTGCCTGGATATGACTGAGTTGCACCACGTACAGGTGCGTCAACTACAATTTCCACATCCTCGCCGTAGTAGTTTTCAATAATTTCCACACTACTTGCTCCGTTTTCTGCAAGTTCTTGACTTCCCCATTGACTCAATCCCTCGCACGTAACTGTTGTCCCGTTACAATATCTTGCGGCAAGTGGCTCTAAAAATCCCTCTCGACGTATGTAGTTGTCAAAAATATCGCTTACTATTGTGTCGATATTCTGAAAAATATTTCTGCCGTCAATGTACTTTTGGTCGAAGGCAGTGTTATTTGTAATATCAAAGTTATAGCCTCTGCTTCTGTAAAATTCTAAATACACTCGATTTAGTGCAAAAGATATTTGTGCTAAAATATTGGCTCTAATTGCAGATTCATCCCATGTTGGATATATCTCGCTTGAAGCCACATTTTTAATGTAGTCTTGAAATGATACTGTTACATTTTGTGCAGGTGTGTCAGGTGCACCTAAGTGTACGGTTATCGTTTCAGGAATATACGGTACCACGGCTGTGGGCATATAATCTCCCCTTTC
Organism: Eubacteriales bacterium; assembly: GCA_045639125.1. Lineage (GTDB taxonomy): Bacteria > Bacillota > Clostridia > Oscillospirales > QAMX01 > JAZUCL01. The sequence continues at coordinate 13,209 of JAZUCL010000004.1, forward strand.
CTATTATACTAAAGTAACTGCGGTTCGATTGTATAAACTCTCGTTTCTGAGTTGTCGGCAAACTCAGCTAATGGTATTAGTTCCATATTTTGTATACTCTCCTCGTCAGGAAATATTTGCACGTTGCGTAAATCCACTTGTGAATACATTGGGTGGCTGATTACTACATCGACGGCCGTGTAGCCTCTTTCTTCATTTGGTGAGGTGGATACATTTCTGTCAGGTGTTGTAAATACAAGAGGCACTGTCTTACCATTTTCGTCTGTAATACGGCTTGCAACGACTACGTTTTGGTCTGCTCCAGATGCAGTTATTGTAATTGTTGCATCTTTTACAGGAATTGCCTGCCGTGCGGAATAAACTTGAAAAATCAAAGTTCCTGTTTGTGCCATTTCTCTGCTCCCTCCTTATATTTCTTATGAAATGCTATGCTTAAGTTGAGGAAAATATGAAAGCCGTACATCATACGATGTACGGCTTTACCCTTATATCTCTTTTATATTCCAAAAAGTGAAAGAACTATCGGTATTGTGGCACAAGCGGCAATGTTTGATACTAAAGCATGACTTGCACCTATTTGGCAGTTCTCGTCTATGAGTTTTGGGAATGCAATAGTATTGAGTCCACATGGCATTGCGTAGAGCAACACTGTAATTTGTACAATGTAATCGTCAAGGAACAAACTTGCGATTAAACCAACTGCAACGGGAATGATAATAAGACGAAGTGCTGATATAATGTATGTATGGTAGTTGCACACAAGGGGTTTTAACTTAAACTCTGACACCACGATACCAGCCATAAGCATACTCACAGGGCCCATACAACTACTGCCTGCGTCAAGGATAGACGATATAATAGCAGGTGGTTGGAAGTTGAGTAGTCCAAGCACAGCACCCACTACAACAGATATAAATGCCACATTAAGCAGACATTTTGGAGTCAATGGACGGCGAGTAAGACGGCAAAATCCTACACTATATATAAATAAAAGGCTCAAAGGGAATGTAAACATCATGGCGTTCATAAGGCCAACTTCACCTAAGAGGCCGGCTGCCATGGGATAGCCCATGTATCCTACGTTGGGACAAGTCATTGCATACGCAAAAATGCCCTGCTCATACTTGTTCTTTGTAAATAACTTTGAGGCAAAATGTGCCGCAACACCGATAACTACAACTGTAACTGTCGATGTAATTAGAATCATATAGTTTTCTTTTACGTAGTTAACGGTGAAGTTGGTCATGTAAGTTTTTAAGACGTTAAATGGTAAAAATACGTAGACAAGAAGTGAAGAAAGTAGTTTTGCATGGTCCTTGTCAACGATTTTTGCCTTTGCAAGTCCAAAACCTAAAAGTGCAAAAGAAAATAGTGTGAATACCTGCCCAAAAATAACAGACACCAAAATCGCTCCCTAAAATAACATCTTTATTATTATACTCCGATATTTTCAAAAAGGCAACGTCAAAACAGCCAAAAGATAAAAGTCTGTCGAATACTAACTCGGCAGACTCTTAAAAATTACTTCGTAATTGACTCGATAACCTTATCAGACCATGCAATAGCGTTTGAAACGTCATTTGCGTCAGGCTTACCGCTACCGGAGAACAGGAACTTACCCTGACACTCAAATATATCGTCAATAACATTAACGCCGTTAGACTTAACTGCTTCCTTGTAGATGGAAATGTCGGAAACGCCTTTCTTTGATACTACAAAGAACGCCACATTTGCACAGCGAGATGTGGTGAGTGTACGGCAGAAATCAAGAAGTTTTCTGTCAGCACGGCCATTAAAGTCGATGCCAACAAATACAATCTTCTCATTTTCTGCAGGATATGCAGGGGGAATTGTATCTTGCTTACACTTAATATGACGTGCAATTCCGTCACCAATTACAGTAGCATTACCGCCCTTAGAAAAATACAAAACTTGTGCTTTCATATATTGACCTCCAAATGTGATTTTCGCATTATTACAATGATATACCACTTTTTGAAAAATATCAACTGTTTTTAACTGAAATTTTGTGAACGAATTGTTATTTTTGAAATAATATACCTACAATCAAGTAATCGTCTATATAGAAAGGTTAAATATATGCTTTTGGACGCCAAAAACGGATAAAAAAACTCCCTGAGCGATTGCCCAAGGAGTGAGTAGAGTTGGCACCGACCTATGTTCCCGGGCCGCTTCCAGCCAAGTATTTTCGGCACAACTGAGCTTAACTACCGTGTTCGGAATGGGAACG
>JAZUCL010000005.1:0-46795 GCA_045639125.1 Eubacteriales bacterium
CTCCGTATATTCTGTGTAATGCGGTCGCCAAACCTTTACACATTATATCACGGTGGTTTTTTATTGCATATACTAAAGTGTTTTTTCTTCCCCCAGTAGAACTGGGGGTTTATTTCCATGCCTTACAAGGCACCAACTAAATAAAGGTGCAAAGAAAACAAGTTTCTTTGCACCTTTTTCCCTTTATCTTACGGAGAATAAAATCTCATCGTATGTTGGATACGGCCAGTTTGTCGCACCGACAATAGTTTCAAGAGAGTCAACTGCTTTACGCAAACTTTCCATAGCAGCAAATACTTTGTGGTAGTCGTGCATTGCCTTTTCCTGCATATTTGAAATTTTATCCGCCTCACATACCGCCTTGTCGAGTGCCTCTATATATGTATCGCAATCTGTCATAAGTTGTGAAATCTTTTTAACAAGTTTTTCCTCAACATCACAGTTCACATTTGGCAAAAATGCCTTTTTCGACAATGCCGTATTGGACACCTTACCTACAAATTCAGTAACAGCAGGTAAAATTTCTCTACGTGCCATCTGGAGCATTGTCAACGCTTCAATACGGATAACCTTACAGTAGTTTTCAAGCATAATCTCACAGCGAGAATGCATTTCACTCTCAGTAAATACCCCGTGTTTAACGAACAATGCTACGTTCTTCTCATCTACAAAGTGTGGCAAAGCCTCAGCAGTCCCATGGAAGTTGGAAAGTCCACGGCGTTTTGCCTCCTCTACCCACTCGTTTGTATAGTTGTTGCCGTTAAATATAATACGCTTATGCTCTCTCAATGTACGGCGAAGGAGTTTGTTGAGGGTGACTGTAAAGTCCTCACAAGACTCTAAGATATCGGCAAACTGTGAAAGTTCTTCGGCAACAATCGTATTAAGAACGATATTTGCATCGGAAATTGATGCCATTGAACCGAGCATACGGAACTCAAACTTATTGCCTGTAAACGCAAATGGCGATGTTCGGTTTCTGTCGGTGGAGTCCTTTGGTATCTGGGGAATTACATGGACACCAATCTCCATCATTTCCGTTTCACGCTGCTCGTAATCGCTCTTTGTTTCAATTGCCTCTAAAATCTCTGTCAACTCATCGCCTAAGAACATGGAAACGATAGACGGAGGTGCTTCTGACGAACCAAGTCTATGGTCGTTGCCTGCACTTGCAATACTGATACGTAAAAGGTCCTGATACTCATCAACAGCCTTTATAACAGCACAAAGGAGAAGTAAAAACTGTGCATTTTCTCTCGGTGATGTGCCGGGTTCAAACAGGTTGACACCTTTATTGGTAGACAGTGACCAGTTGTTATGCTTACCGCTTCCATTGACACCTGCAAAAGGCTTTTCATGGAGCAAACACGCAAGGTCATGACGTGCCGCAACTGTCTTCATTATCTCCATTGTCAACTGATTATGGTCAGTTGCAATATTTGTAGTTGTAAATATAGGTGCAAGTTCATGCTGTGCAGGTGCTGCCTCGTTATGTTTCGTCTTTGCAAGTACGCCGAGTTTCCACAACTCGTCATCAAGTTCTCTCATAAACGCTGCAACACGTGGCTTTATCGTACCAAAGTAGTGGTCGTCAAGTTCCTGTCCCTTTGGTGGCTTTGCACCAAACAAGGTACGACCTGTAATTACCAAGTCCTTACGCTTATCAAACATATTACGGTCAATAAGGAAGTACTCCTGCTCAGGTCCTACCGTTGCATCAACGTGCTTTGTAGTCGTATCACCAAACAAACGCAAAATACGAAGTGCCTGTGTGTTTATACACTCTAAAGAACGTAAAAGAGGTGTCTTTTTATCTAACGCCTCGCCACCGTAGGAATAAAATGCAGTTGGAATACACAGCGTTCCGTCCTTGATAAATGCATAGGACGTAGGATCCCATGCGGTATATCCACGAGCCTCAAATGTGGCACGCAGACCACCTGACGGAAAACTTGATGCATCAGGCTCACCACGGACAAGTTCCTTGCCTGAAAACTCCATTATAACGTGTCCGTCACCGGTTAAGGACAAAAAACTGTCGTGCTTACCTGCCGTAATACCAGTCATTGGCTGGAACCAATGAGTATAGTGGGTAACGCCTTTTTCAATGGCCCAATCTTTCATCGCATTTGCCACAACAGTTGCTACTCCGATGTCAAGGGACTTGCCCTCTACCATCGTCTTTTTCAATGCCTTATATGTTTCCTTAGGCAGTCTTTCCCGCATGGTACTGTCGCCAAACACCATAGTTGCGAACATTTCCGGTACTCTGCTCATATCGTCGCTCCTGTCTTTTCAAATCTCCCCTTTTTCATTAGGGGAACGGTGTGATAGGTTGCCTACTGCACCCATTTTAATACTTTGATTATACGATATTCGTATTTTTGTGTCAATAGTACTTTGCTAAAAACACGTAAGTATACGGATTTTACCCGTCATTTGACGATTTTTCTCCGTTACGTGACTGCCTTAACCGCCAAACAGACTTTTTTTCAATTCTACACCCGTCACCTTAAAACCTGCATCTGTTACGGCTTTCGTTAAAATTTCATCAGAAATTTCGTTATCCATAGAAACCGTTGCCTGCTTTTTGTCTAAGTCCACTTTTACTTTTTTTACGTCTGTAACGGCAGAAAGTGCCTTTTCAACTGTCATAGAACAGTGGTTGCAATTCATACCCTCAATCTTTACAATTTTCTTCATGTCACTATCCTCCTCATTTATTTCAGTTAATTTGCTGTTTTCAGGTAACTCACCTCTAAAAAACTTAATTCTCAATGCATTCGTAACAACACATAAAGAACTCAAACTCATCGCTGCCGCACCAAACATCGGTGTAAGTTGTAATCCAAACGGAAAATAAAAAAGTCCGGCCGCCAAAGGAATACCCATTAAGTTATAGAAAAATGCCCAAAACAGATTTTCCTTGATATTTCTCATAACAACACCACCTAAGCGTAATGCCGTTACAACATCTGTAAGGTCAGACTTCATAAGAACAATGTCAGCTGAGTCTACGGCAATATCAGCACCTGCACCAATAGCAATACCTACATCTGCCGTCACAAGTGCCGGTGCGTCATTTATTCCATCACCAACCATTGCAACTCGTTTTCCGCTTCTTTGAAGGCTTGCCACAGCCTCCGCTTTTTCATTTGGAAGTACCTGAGCAATTACTTTTTCAATACCCACTTGTCTTGCTACGGCTGCCGCTGTTAATTCATTATCACCTGTTAGCATGACTACATCTGTTCCCATTTTTGAAAGTTTATTGACAGCAGAAACAGTTGTCGATTTTACTGTATCGGCTACGGCAATTACACCAAGATATTTAGTATCGCATGCAAAAAACAGTGGCGTCTTTCCCAAGTGTGCGTACTTATCCAAAATAGATTTGGCATCAAATAATATGCCGTTTTCTTTTAGAAACGCTTCGTTTCCACCGTATACTGTTTTCCCCTCAAGTGTAGCACGGACACCTTTTCCTGCCACAGCGACAAAATCTGTAACATCTGCATCAGACACTCCCTTTTCCTGGCAGTATATTCGTATCGCACTACTTAAAGGATGTTCAGATGCCCTCTCTAAATTGTATGCCGTATATAAAAGTTCGGAAATGTCCGATACAGCCACAACATCAGTAACTACAGGCTTTCCCTCAGTAACAGTTCCCGTCTTATCAAGCACCACAGTATCTATACGATGTGTCATTTCAAGTGCCTGAGCATTTTTAATTAAAATTCCGTTTTTTGCACCTACTCCTGTACCTACCATAATAGCAACAGGCGTTGCAAGTCCCAAAGCACAAGGGCAAGATACTACAAGCACACTGATTGCATTTGAAAATGCAAAGGAAAAGTTTTCACCTAAAAGACACCACACTACTGCCGTAATGGCAGAAATCGTCAACACAATAGGCACAAAAATACCGCTAATTTTATCGGCAAGACGTGCAATAGGTGCTTTAGTTGCGTTTGTATTCTCTACAAGTTCAATTATTTTGGCAAGAGTCGTGTCTGCACCTACTTTTGTTGCCTTTACCAACACAGCACCATTTTGATTTACACAACCGCACATTACTGTATCGCCTTTATGCTTTTCACAAGGGATACTCTCTCCTGTCAATGCTGACTCGTCAACTGACGTATAGCCGTCTTCAACTATTCCGTCAACAGGAATACGTTGTCCCGGTCTTATTACAAGAATATCTGAAACTGCAAGAGTATCTGTTAAAACGCTTATCTCCTTGCCGTCACGAAGTATTACCGCTGTTTCAGGTGCAAGTTTTATCAGTTTGGCAATAGCGTCTGATGTGCGTTTCTTCGACCTGCTTTCAAGGTACTTGCCAAGGGTAATAAGTGCCAAAATCATTGCAGACGTTTCAAAGTACAGATTCATAGAATAGTGATGTACCATCTCCATATTGCCTTTACCTAAATAAAAACTCATGGAAAACAGCACGTATATTCCATATATGAGCGAGGCACCTGAACCAAGTGCAACAAGCGTATCCATATTAAATCCGCCGTGTAAAACTGCACGGAATCCGTTTGCAAAAAACTTTCTATTGACAAACACAACACTAACAGTTAATAAAAGTTGGAAAATACCGTTGCTTACGGCATTTTCTGTCCCTGATAAAAACGAGAGTGACGGCAGCGAAAACATGTGCCCCATGGCAACATACATCAAAGGAATAAGCAAAGCAAATGATATTAACAGCCGCCGTTTCATGCTTTGTTCTTCATCGTCAAAGGTATTACTTACATTTTCTGTTTTCCCGTGTACGCTTATTCCGTATCCAGCGTCAATTACACAAGTACAAATCATTTCTTCACTGCACTTTGACAAGTCGTACTCCACTGTCATTGAGTTTGTCATCAAACTTACAGTAACATCACTTACTCCATCTATACGACGTACCGCCTTTTCAACATGAGCCGAGCAAGCGGCACAAGTCATTCCTGTAATGTCAAATTTTGTTTTCAAGTTATCACCTTTTTTTCATTTATTTATAAACATTATATCCCAACACTAAAATTTTTACAAGAGAAAAAATAACCCTGCGATATAGTAATACCGCAGGGTACATAAACCTATCTTTTGTTGGCAAGGAAGAAGAGTGCAACAGTGCCCGGGCCTGCATGAGCACCGATTACAGGGTCAAGGCAGTTCATGACAATATCCTCTACCCCAAGTCTTTCACGAACACACGATGCGACATACTCTGCATCTGCAATACAGTCACCGTGGGAGATGTAAACTGTCTGGTCTTTAACGTCCATTGTGCCAATTGCACTTTCGCACATCTTGTCAACAAGAGCATTGAGTGCCGCCTTACGGCCACGCACCTTTGACACGGGAACAAGATGACCCTCATCGTCTACATGCAAAACAGGCTTGATACCAAGCATTGAGCCGAATACCGCCGCAGTCTTACTGACACGGCCGCCTCTCATAAGGAAAAACAAATCGTCAACTGTGAACCAATGAGCAAGGTTAAGACGATTATCTGTAAGCCAATTTGCCACCGTTTCAATATCGTCACCATTATCACGCATCTTTGCTGCGTAGTGAACGATAAGACCCTGCCCCATAGCCGCACTGAGGGTATCAACATCATATATCTTCTGGTCGGGATACTTTTCACGAAGTTCCTCTAAGACAAGATGTGCCGTTTGATACGTTGCACTAAGGCCTGAAGAAAAACCAATATACAAAATATCTTTACCTGCATCTAAAAGTGACGTAAACATCTTCTGACACACATCGGCATTTATACATGAGGTCGTGATATGTTCCTTATTACGCATCATCGTATAAAACTGCTTTAGGTCTGACTTTTCACCTTTGATATAACTATTATATTCCTTCCCCTCTACCAAGAAAACAAGGGAAAGGATATTTAAGTTATACTTTTCAATAAGTTCGTCAGGTAAATTACAACAGGAATCGGTTACAATTTCAAAACTCATATAAACACCACTTTCTTTTTTATGTGCATTTGTATTCTGAATAACTTCATACATAGTTTTCAATACTATTAAACCACAACTATATGTTTTTGTCAATAGTTAAAAAAACTATTGCACAAATCAACACACTATGATATAATAGGTGCATACACAATACATTTGGCGAAAGGAGCAGAATATATGGAAAAATTCATCAAGGAGTTAATGGAATTTGATAATAAACTTGAACGTTTCCGTATGCCCCGTTGGAATGAGTTGCCGCAAATTGATCTTTACATGGATCAAGTTGTAGGTATTATTGAAAAGAGCCTTAGTATACTTGGTGGCGATGAAAACCGTGTAATTACGCCATCAATGATAAACAACTACGTTAAACAGCAGGCAATACCTGCACCTAATAAGAAAAAGTATACGAGAGAACATATTGCAGATTTAATGATTATCTGTGTCCTTAAACAAGTTTTAAGTATAAAGCGTATCAGCACAATACTTGCTGCCGCAAGAGTCGATTTGTCTCGTGTATATGACGAGTTTTGTGCCGCACAGGAAAGTGCATTCAAAACTGTTGAGGGCGGTAACTTCAAATTTGTAGTTGAAGTTGATGACGAGAACAACGCAATCGGTATGGCTGCTTGTGCTGTTGCTTGCAAGGTATATGCGGAAAAGATTATTAAACTTCGCTATGCCGAGCAAGTAGAAACGAGCAAGAAAAACGAGGGTAAAAAGAAATAGTTGCATTAAAAAACTCCGTATTAACAGAATGTAATACGGAGTTTTTTATTTAATTTACTTGACTGCGTTAAGTATGGTGTCGGCAATCAATTCATATCCTGCAGGCTGAAAATGTACTCCATCAGAGTGAAGATGTTTATTGTTAGTTGCTACTTCAAATAAATCAACTACTTTGAGTGAATACTTTTTGGCAATTTCAAGCACTTTGCTGTTTCTAACTACAACTCGCTTGCTACGCTCCGGGTCTGCTACATCAGTAGTCAGTGCCAATAATATGGGAGTATCCTTAAAGTGGTTAATAAGTTCCTTTACTACATTCTCGTAATATTTAGGATATTCCTCTTCGTCAGACAAGTGCCAGCCGTGAAGTCCGTTATTAAATAACACAACATTTACATTAGGTACTTGTGCAGAAAAGAGTTTGATTGAGTCTATAAAGTATGGGTTGTCTACCGCCTTTGACGTACCAAATCCGTCAAATAGAATCTCATTTTTAGAGCGTTCTGTACAGATTTTACGTGTAACACAAGAGATTGAATCACCGATATAGAGTACTCTGTACGCATCTGTTTCCGATGTTTGCTCAATCCAGGCATCGTCCCACTCATATTTTTCGAGTGTTTCTTTTCTATCTTTCATTTCGTATGTAAAACTCATATTTTTACCCCTTTCAATCAATGTGTTTCGATTATATCACTTAACTAATTCTATGTCAATCAATTTTTATGTCAATCAATAACACTTTTTGGCAGAGTAAAAAAATGTGGACTTTTAGCATTAAATTTGCTATACTACTATAGATAGATTTGTAATTAGTAATAAACATAAATTCCCCAGAAAGGACAATTACCATGATCAAAGGCAGATTTGGTATCCACGGAGGACAGTATATTCCGGAAATCCTTATGGATGAAGTTAAAAAACTTGAAGTTGCATACGAGTTTTTCAAAAACGACCCGGAATTTAACAGTGAACTTGACGCCCTGTTTCGTGACTACGCAGGCAGGCCGTCCCTTTTGTACTATGCAGAGAAGATGAGTGCCGATCTTGGCGGTGCAAAAATCTACTTAAAGCGTGAGGACTTGAACCATACAGGTTCACACAAAATAAATAATGTACTCGGTCAGGCACTTATGGCGAAAAAGATGGGAAAGACTCGTGTTATCGCTGAAACAGGTGCCGGTCAGCACGGCGTTGCTACTGCAACTGCGGCAGCATTACTTGGTCTTGAATGTGAAATTTACATGGGCAAGGAAGATACTGACCGTCAGGCACTTAACGTATATCGTATGGAACTTTTAGGTGCAACTGTACACCCTGTCACAACAGGTACACAGACCCTTAAAGATGCAGTAAATGAAACTATGCGTGAATGGGCTTCTCGTATTCACGATACTCATTATGTTTTAGGTTCAGTTATGGGTCCGCACCCATTCCCAACAATCGTGCGTGACTTCCAAAGTGTAATCAGCCGTGAGGCAAGAGCACAAATTCTTGAACGTGAAGGCAGACTTCCATCAGCAGTCGTTGCCTGCGTTGGTGGCGGGTCAAATGCTATTGGTGCATTTTACCACTTTATCCCTGACTCTGACGTAAAACTTATCGGCTGTGAGGCGGCTGGTAAAGGCGTTGATACAGCACTCCATGCGGCAACAATTTCAAAGGGACGCATAGGCGTATTCCACGGCATGAAGTCATATTTCTGTCAAGACGAACAGGGCCAGATTGCCCCTGTATATTCCATTTCCGCAGGTCTTGACTACCCCGGTATCGGCCCTGAACACGCAAATCTCTATGATACAGGTCGTGCCCAGTACGTTCCTGTCACAGACGAGGAGGCAGTTGAGGCATTTGAGTACATAGCACGAACAGAGGGTATCATTGTTGCAATTGAAAGTGCCCACGCTATCGCTTACGTGCGTAAAATCGCACCTTCTATGAATAAAGAAGACATCATCATCTGCAACATTTCCGGCAGAGGCGATAAAGACGTAGCCGCAATCGCACGTTACAGAGGAGTGAAGATAAGTGAGTAGAATTAAAAACGCTTTTGGCGATAAAAAAGCATTTATCGGGTTTATTACTGCAGGAGATCCCTCTTTTGCCGATACTAAGTCTTTCATTATTGCAATGGAAGAGGCAGGATTGGACTTAGTTGAATTGGGTGTTCCTTTCTCCGACCCTGTTGCTGAGGGTGTCGCTGTACAAGACGCAAATATCCGTGCATTAAAGGCCGGAGCAACTCTTGACGGTGTTCTTGATACTGTTGCCGCTTTACGCAAAGAGTCACAAATACCCGTTGTGCTTTTGACATACTTAAATCCGATATTTAGTTACGGCTACGAGTCTTTCTTTAGCCGTTGCCGTACTGTCGGTGTAGACGGTGTTTTAATCCCCGATCTTCCATACGATGAAAAAAAAGAAATTGCCGATGTTGCAAAGGAAAACGGAGTTGAGATCATATCCCTTTTTGCTCCTTTTGACAAGGCACGTGTCAAGGAAATAGCAAAAGAAGCAGAGGGCTATGCGTATGTTATGCCTCCTCCTGCACATCATATAGGAATGTCTACAGACGAAGTTTTTGACGCTATTTCCAGTGTCCGTAACATTCCTATTGTAAAGGAACTTTCCCAAGATGAACTTTTTTCAAATCCATCTTCCGTTTCCAATGCAGACGGATTTATTATTGGCGGCAACGTATTTGTAGGTATGATTGAAAAATACGGAACAAATGCCACTTCTCATTTGAAATCATTTATCGAAAAAGTTAAAGCAATTTTATAATTTGTGAGCCGATTTGTATTTATAATGCAAATCGGCTTTATTACTATTGCTTATATCTATAAAGTGAGATATAATAATAAAAAAGTATTGGAGTAAGAGTATGAACTTAAATTTTGACTGGTATCGCACATTCTATTATGTTGCTGAATTTGGAAGTGTATCACAAGCGGCAGAGAAATTGTTCATTTCACAGCCTGCCGTAAGTCAGGTAATTAAGCAGTTGGAGCGAAGTCTTGACTGTTCTCTGTTTGTACGCACTTCAAAAGGTGTCCAACTGACTGCTGACGGAGAAATGCTTTACTACTATGTAAAACCCGGAGTTGAACAAATAAAGTTAGGTGAAAAGAAAATCCGTGAACTGAAAGAACTTTCAATTGGCGAACTTCATATTGGTGCATCGGATATGACTCTTAAATTCTATCTTTTGCCGTATCTTGAAACATTTCACCGCCTATATCCTGCAATTAAAATCAGTGTAACAAACGGACCTACTCCTGAAACGGTTGACTTATTAAGACAAGGTAAAATTGATTTTGGCGTTGTCACAGAACCACTTGACAGTCTCAAAGGATTTACGGCAGAGCCTGTAAGTAAGGTGCATGATGTATTTATATGCTCCTCTTCTCTTAAAGAGTTGAAAGACAAAGCACACTCTCCAAAAGATCTTGTACCTCTGCCTCTTATATGTCTTGAAAAGAATACAAGTTCACGCCGACACTTAGACGAGTTTTTTGCATCTCACGGCTTAACTCTCCAGCCTGAATTTGAACTTGCCACAAGTGACCTAATAGTAGAGTTTGTGAAAAAAGGTCTTGGCGTTGGCTGTGTAATGCGTGATTTTGCCCTCGATTCTCTCAAACGAGGAGATGTGTACGAACTACAGTTGAGCGAGCCTATTCCTCACCGAAATATGCGTATTCTTGTTAATGACCATGCACCTATTTCGAATGCGGCAAAAGTTTTACTGGATATGCTTTACGCTGACGCAGATATTTGATTTTACTAATACTTATTCTCCGTACTCGTATAGTTAGCCATTGGAGTATTATCCTATGTCGAATAAGTGTTGTAACACACCCTAAAATACTACAAGGCTCGTGTTATTTCTCTCTTATTCATTGTTTTTTACATACACTTTCCATAATAAGTATAATAAAATATTGAAATTTCCTATTTTCTTTTTCTCTAAAATAGTGTATAATAATTGGCAAAGTAAATGCAAGGCTCTTGCTGTGCATTTTTATGACACAAAACGGCAGTGTCCGTTATGAGTTTTAAGATTACATATTAAGTAAAGGAGGAACAAAAACCTAAAAGATTTAGGTTTTTGAATGCAGACTATGGCAAAGAACGTATATCTCATACTTGCCAATGGAAAAGTGTTCGCAGGCAAAAGTTTTGGTGCGTGTGCCGAAGTTGTTGGCGAACTTGTTTTTTCTACCTCTATGACAGGTTATGTAGAAGCATTGACCGACCCTTCCTATTTTGGACAAATTCTCGTGCAGACATTTCCTTGTGGGGGTAATTATGGTTTTATGTCCGCAGATTGTGAGAGTGAGTGTTCTCATTTAAGAGCATACGTTGTACGTGAATGGTGTCAGGATCCTTCCAATTTCAGATGTGAAGGCGATCTTGACACTTTTTTGCAATCAAAAAACATCGTAGGACTTTATGGAATTGACACTCGTGCATTGACAAAAATTATTCGTGACGAGGGTGTAATGAATGCAAAAATTGCATTTTCTGACGATGCTTGCGACAAGGTTCTTAAAGAAATTGCAGATTTTAGTATCACAGATGCTGTGGCAACTGTATCCCCAAAGACTACTACCCAATACAAAAGCGAAAACGCACGTAAGAATGTTGCTCTCCTTGACTTAGGAACTTGTTCAAGCACAATAAACGCTCTTACAAGCAGAGGATGTAACGTGACAGTATATCCACACTCTACCTCGCCTGCCGATATTCTTGCAAGCAATCCTGACGGTATCTTAATCTCTGAAGGTCCCGGTAACCCTTATGAGAATAAAGCACTTATTGAAACGGTAAAGGCTCTTTGTGACAGCGGTACTCCTATTCTTGGCATCGGTCTTGGTCACGAACTTATTGCCATTTCCGCAGGCGGTAAGTGTGAGAAACTTCACTACGGCCACAGAGGTTCAAATCAGCCTGTTTCCTACTTATCGGAAAATCGTGTTATTGTCACGGCACAAAATCACAACTACGCTGTATGTACTGACTCTCTACCTGAAAACGTCAGCGTTACATTCAAAAACGTAAACGACAATTCTTGTGAGGGTATCAAGTTTACTGACAAGCCTATTGTCGGTGTATCATTTAGACCAAGTACAGTAACTGCTCCTTTAAGCACAGGCTTTGTATTCGACAGTTTTGTAGTAACTATGACTAAGTAGAAAGGTGAGGTAGAACTATGCCACTGAATAAAGACTTAAAGAAAGTTATGCTCATCGGCTCAGGTCCTATTGTTATCGGACAAGCGGCAGAGTTTGACTATGCAGGCACTCAGGCGTGTCGTGCATTGAAAGAGGACGGTTTGGAAGTCGTTCTTGTCAACTCAAACCCTGCTACCATTATGACCGACAACGCTATGGCAGACAAAATTTATATTGAGCCTCTTACTCTTGAAACTGTCAAGCGTATTATTGAAAAGGAACGTCCTGACAGCCTTCTGTCTACTCTTGGCGGTCAGACCGGTCTTACATTGTCCATGCAACTTGCAAAAAGCGGTTTTTTGGACAAGTATAATGTAAAACTCCTTGGTGCAAATCCTGAAACTATCGATAAGGCAGAGGATCGCCAGATGTTTAAGGATACTATGGAGGCTATCGGTCAGCCTTGTATCCCTTCACTCGTTGTAAACGATCTTGATTCTGCAATGACTTTTGCAAATCAAATTGGTTATCCCCTTATTATCCGTCCTGCGTTTACGTTAGGCGGTACCGGTGGCGGTATCGTAAACAACGAGGAGGAAATGCGTGAGATTACAACAAACGGTCTGCGTATGTCTCCTATTCATCAGGTGCTTGTTGAAAAGTGTATTGCCGGCTGGAAAGAAATTGAATTTGAGGTTATCCGTGACAGCAAGGGCAACGCAATTACAGTATGTTCTATGGAAAATATGGACCCTGTCGGTGTTCACACCGGTGATTCAATTGTACTTGCTCCTGCAGTTACTCTCTCTGACAAAGAGTACGATATGCTTCGTACTGCCGCACTTAACATTATTTCAGAACTTAAAATTGAGGGTGGTTGTAACTGTCAGTTTGCACTTAATCCCGACAGTTTTGAGTATGCAGTAATCGAGGTTAACCCTCGTGTATCTCGTTCTTCTGCACTTGCTTCCAAGGCAACAGGCTACCCGATTGCAAAGGTTGCAGCAAAGATTGCTATCGGCTATACTCTTGATGAGATTAAAAATGCCGTCACAGGCAACACTTATGCGTGCTTTGAGCCTGCAATTGACTACGTTGTTGTCAAGTTCCCGAAGTGGCCATTTGACAAGTTCGTATACGCAAAGCGTACCCTCGGTACACAGATGAAAGCAACAGGCGAAGTTATGGCTATCGGTACGTCATTTGAGCAGGCTATTATGAAGGCTGTTCGTGGTGCTGAAATTTCCCACATGACGTTAAACGATAAGAAGATGGCGGCTCTCTCCGATGAGGAGTTGGAGCGTAAACTTCACGATTGTGACGATGTGCGTATTTTTGCCGTATACGAGGCTTTACGCCGTGGTGTTACTCCTGAACACATCTTCTCTATCACTAAAATTGATAAATGGTTTACCTGCAAACTTCAAAACCTTATTAACATGGAAAGAGAACTGTCTAAGGGCAATTTGACAGATGAGTTGTACCTTGAGGCAAAGAAACTCGGTTTCCTTGACGCTACTATCCGTGAGTTTTCAGGTTGTGAGATTAAAAATCCACGTCATGCCGTATACAAAATGGTTGACACTTGTGCCGCTGAGTTTTCAGCAACTACCCCCTACTTTTACTCCACCTACGATACAGAAAACGAGGCTGAGGAGTTCCTTGCAAAGAACAAGTCAGACAAGAAGAAAGTTATCGTATTTGGTGCAGGTCCTATCCGTATCGGTCAGGGCATTGAGTTTGACTATGCTTCCGTACACTGTGTATGGGCGTTGAAAAAGGCAGGCTATGAGGTAATTATTGTCAACAACAACCCCGAAACAGTATCTACCGACTTTGACACAGGTGACCGTCTGTACTTTGAGCCATTGACTAACGAGGACGTTATGAACGTCATCTCCACGGAACAACCCTACGGTGTAGTCGTTGCATTTGGCGGACAGACTGCTATTAAGTTGACTAAGTTTATGAGTCAAAATGGTGTTCGTATTCTCGGCACACCTGCCGACAGTATCGACATGGCAGAGGATCGTGAGAGATTTGATGCACTTTTAGAGGCTCTTGATATTAAGCGTCCACAAGGCTATACAGTTATGTCAACTGACGAGGCCTTGACTATTGCCAACAAGATTGAGTACCCTGTACTTATGCGTCCAAGTTACGTTCTTGGCGGTCAGAACATGATTATCGCATTCAACGATGACGATATCATTGAATATATGCAGATTATTCTTGCTCAAAACATTGAAAACCCTGTACTTATAGACAAGTATCTCATGGGTACTGAAATTGAGGTTGACGCAATTTGTGATGGTGAGGATATTCTTATCCCCGGTATCATGGAGCATATTGAACGTGCAGGTATTCACTCAGGTGACTCTATTGCCGTATATCCTGCATGGAATGTCTCTGACAGTATGAAAGAACGTATCATTGAATGTTCCAAGGCATTGGCTGTTAACTTAAAAACTTGCGGTCTTGTCAACATTCAATATCTCATCTATAACAATGAACTCTATGTAATTGAGGTAAACCCACGTTCTTCTCGTACTATTCCCTACATCAGCAAGGTTACGGGCGTGCCAATGGTTGACTTGGCAACTCGCTGTATGCTTGGCGAAAAACTTAAAGATATGGGCTACGGTGTAGATTTATATCCGGTGTCCCCATACGTTGCAATTAAAGTGCCTGTATTCTCCTTTGAAAAACTTATTGACGTTGACACCCACTTAGGACCGGAGATGAAGTCAACAGGTGAGGTTTTGGGTATCGCTTCCTCATTTACAGAGGCACTTTATAAGGGCCTTACAGCGGCAGGCTACAAGATGAAGAAACGTGGCGGTGTATTCCTTACAGTACGAAATACAGACCAGTGCGAAATTGCCGAAGTCGCTAAAAAGTACTTTGACTTAGGCTTCAAACTCTACGCTACTGAGGGTACTGCGGCTACTATCGCAGACGCAGGCTATCCTGTAACTTCCGTTGCTAAAATCCACGAAAACCCTGAAAACAACTCCCTTACTCTTCTTGAAAGTGGCAAGATTGACTACATGATTTCCACTTCTGCAAAGGGACGTATCCCCTCTTATGCAAGTGTTAAGTTGCGTCGTAGAGCAGTTGAGAGAAGTATTCCTTGTCTTACATCTATTGATACGGCACATGCTCTTGCGGATAGTCTCAAGAGCCGTTACAGTGAATATAGCACAGAACTTGTAGATATAAATGATATGCGTACCGAGCGTACAAAACTTAAGTTTACAAAGATGCACGGTTGCGGTAACGACTACATCTACTTCTCAACTTTTGACCAGAAAATAAATAACCCCAACGGACTGTCTGTAAGTTTCGCTGACCGCCATTATGGTATCGGCGGTGACGGTGTAATTCTTATCTGTCCGTCTGAAGTTGCAGACGCAAAGATGCGTATATTTAACCTTGATGGCAGTGAGGGAATGATGTGCGGTAACGGTATACGCTGTGTCGGTAAGTACCTTTACGACTACGGCTTAACTGACAAGACTACAATCACCGTTGAAACACTCAGTGGTATTAAAACACTTGACCTAACCATTTCCGACGGCAAGGTTTCCGGTGTCTGTGTTGATATGGGCAAACCTGTACTCAATCCCCGTCTTATCCCCGTAAATCACGACGGACAGACACTCATAAATGAGCCTGTAAATATTGGTGACAAACCTTATAACATCACCTGTGTATCTATGGGCAATCCCCACTGTATCGTATTTAGAAATGATGTAGACGTTCTCGACCTTGAGGAAATCGGTCCGATGTTTGAAAACAGCGAACTGTTCCCTGAGCGTGTAAACACTGAGTTTGTCAAAGTTCTGGGACCCAACCTCTTAAAGATGCGTGTATGGGAACGTGGCAGTGGCGAAACATGGGCTTGCGGTACAGGTGCGTGTGCGGCGGCTGTTGCGGCTGTCGAAAACGGTTTCTGTAAGAAAGGACAAGATATTACTGTCAAGTTAAAGGGCGGCGACCTTATCATTCGCTACACCGACGAGGGTGTATTTATGTCGGGAGAGGCTCATACAGTATTCGAAGGAACAATTACAATTTAATCTTATAAGGTAATAACTGACCGCCGTTGTAAATTTTTACAACGGCGGTTTTTCTATCCTTTAACTGCACCTGACAAAATACCCTTTATAATATACTTTTGCATAAACAGATAAAAAACTATAATAGGCACAATGGCAAGTACAAGCATTGCCATAAGTGCACCCATATCTCGTGAGCCGTATCCACCTTGTAGATACTGAACGGCTATTGGAATAGTCCTGTATTTACTACCTATTACAAGAAGCGGCAATAGATAATCATTCCATACCCACATGGCATTTAGTATCGCAACGGTGACGGCAGTAGGTTGAAGCATTGGGAATACTATGCCGAAAAAAGTACGAAATGGCGAACAGCCATCAATCATTGCTGCCTCCTCTATTTCAAGAGGTAAACCTTTCACAAATCCCGAATACAAAAACACACTCAATCCCGCTCCGAAACCGAGATATATGACGATAATTCCAACTGCGTTGTCAAGATAAAGGGCATTTGCAAGTTTAGACATTGGAAACATCACCATCTGAAATGGTACGACCATACTTGCGGCAAACAAGTAGTATAGTGCCGATGTGAATTTACTTTTTCGTCTGACAATGTACCACGCCGTCATAGCAGTACATAAAGTAATCACCCCAACAGAAAATACTGTTATAAACAGAGAGTATCCAAAGGCGGAAAAAAAGTTTGTTTTTCTAACGCCTGAAACGTAATTTTCAAGTCCTGCAAATGTCTGACTGTTTGGAAGTGCGAAAGGAGCATCTGAAATGTAAAACTGTCCCTTAAATGAGTTTTGAAGCACGATAAATATGGGTGCCAGAAACAGCACTGCAAGAACTAAAAGAAGTATCCACAGCCACATATTTTTACTTTTTTTCATTACTCCACCTCCCCACGTCTTGTAAGCCACAGTTGTATAAGTGAAATTGTCGTAACAAGGATAAAGAATACAACGGCTTTTGCCTGACCGACACCCTCATATCCCATTCTGCCGTAAAATGTATTGTAGATGTCAAGGGCAAGCATTGCACTCTCCCTTGCAGGTGCACCTGCTGTCAGGGATAGGTTTTGGTCAAAGAGTTTGAATGCATTTGTAAGTGTAAGAAATGTACATATTGTAATGCTTGGCATAACTGTCGGTATCTTCACTTTCCAAAGAGTCTGCCATGCACTTGCTCCGTCAATAGCCGCTGCCTCGACAAGTTCACTTGGTATATTTTGAAGTCCTGCAATATAGATAATCATCATATATCCGATAAGTTGCCAGTTGACTACAACCACAAGTCCCCAAAAACCATAGGTTGCGGAAAATGTCAAATCCACGCCGAATTTATAGAGTATACCATTTAGTATCGTTTTCCAAATATAACCAAGCACAATGCCGCCAATAAGGTTAGGCATAAAAAATACTGTACGAAACAATTTTGTACCTTTTACACCACGAGTTAAAGCAAGTGCCAAAAGAAATCCTGCCACGTTTACCGTAACGACAGCAACAACTGCAAATCGAATTGTAAACCACAAGGCATTTTGAAAATCTTTATTTTGAGTAAAGGCACGTACATAGTTAGAAAGCCCGACAAATTGTGCATTGGTTACAGTGGTAAACTCTGTAAAAGAGAGGTATACTCCCATTAAAAACGGCACAAGAAAGACGACACAAAACGCAATTAGTGTAGGGAGCAAAAATATTACTGCCCAGCGGCTCAATGCCTTTTGCACATACTCACTCCTTTTTTTGTATATTTACCCCATACTCCCCAGTATTTTCGGAGTATGGGGTAAATCTGTATTTTCTTCTATTGTGCGTATTCCTCATGCCAACGAGTCGTTACAGTGTTAGTTACATCTGACCATTCTATACCGCCTTGGGCATACCGCAATAACGCTGAACCGAAATCATCTTTGAACATCTGTGATGGAAATACGGTGAAGTCCCAAGAAATCGTTTCCACGTCATCTCTGTCCATCCATCTGCCAATCTCCTGTGCAAGTGGGTCTGCAGGTCGGTCTGTATTTGAAAACGTACTAAATGGTGCAATAAATCCAAGTCGGTTTGTTACAAAATTCTTGCCTGTATCACTTGAATAGAGCCAGTATAGAAAATCAAGGGCAAGTTTTTGTTGATTTGGTGTTGACTGACTATTTATAGCAAGATAGTTTTCCGTACCGATACAAATACCTTGATTTTCCTCACCCTTTATACCTGTATATATTGGAATAAATTTCACATCTTCACTATTAACTGTGTTTCCCTCAATCTGACTTATCTGGCCCCATGCCCAGTTACCGTTTTGTACCATTGCACATTGTCCCAACGCAAATTCCGCCATAGAGTCTGCAACTTGCTTTGAACCTAAAAGTGTCGGTTCCGTCACGGAATTATTTATATATAAATCAAATATTCTACGCATATTATCGCCATAGGTAAAACCGATATTCTTTACATCTTCACTACTTAAGTCAGAGCCATTTCCCTTAAACTCATAGTGGAGAGGAACGTTGGCAAGGTGTGTATGCCAACGCCAATCTTCACCAGGTGACAATGAAGTTGACGCAAACACGCCACGAATACCAAGGGTGTCTTTATTTTTCGTCATATCCTCAACAACTGCCGATAAGGTTTCAAAGTTGTTAATCTGTGAAATATCACTTATATTGGTACTACGATTTTTAAGAGCAAAGTATCGTTGCATAATCTCATTATTTACAATTATGCCATATCCCTCTACAACGTAGGGAATGCCATATACACCATCGCCTGATGTCAACGCAAGGTTTTTGTCAGTCAATGCGTTATAAAGTTCGCTGTCGCTTAGGTCTGCGCAGTAATCTTTCCAGTTTGCATAACCTCTCGGGCCGTTTATCTGAAAGATTGTCGGTGCATCTGACTTTACAATCTCCGCTTTAAGTGTCTGCTCATAAGTGCCTGATGCCGCTGTTATTACATCAACCGTAACGCCTGTTTCCGCCTTATATGCGGCGGCAATTTCTGCATATACTTCCGCTACCTCAGGCTTAAAATTAAGATACCTTATTGCACCGGTGTCTCCCATTGTGTCACCTGAGGTTGAACCTGTTGCTGCGGAACCCTGAGTAGAGTTTCCGTTTTGTGATGATGTACACGCTGCCAGACTAACAAGCATAATTACCGCAAGAATCCCTGCCAATACTTTTTTCATTCCATACTCCTACCTTTCACAAAGATACCAAATAAACATGATATCCGCTATGGCAGTATAGTTTGCAATTTCAAAGGAATTTATACCACAATTACAAAATAAATGATATATCTCAATAAAAGCCTTGCCAATTTCCGTAAATGTAGTATAATGTATATATGCTTTTTCGCTATATTTGGTGTAAAACCACCTAAGATAACAAATAAGGAGCGTTTCCATGAATAAAATTGTCTGCTTGTCAACGGCAAACTGGCATCCGTATCCGTCACGAAAACATCAGGTAATGCAAAGGTTGTACGATTGTGAAGTGCTTTATTTTGACCCTCCTGTTACAATTATTGCTCCTCTTCGTGATCCGTCACTTCGTAAACGCCTTTCTGCATACAAACATGACGGCGAACAGGTAACAGAAAATATTAAGGTATATCAAACTCCTCCTGTACTGCCTTTTGGCAATAAGTATCGTTGGATAAATCGTATCAATCAGAGGTATCTTGCAAGATACGTTAGAAAGCGTATGGCTGAAAATGGCTTCGAGTCACCTACTCTTTGGGCATACTCGCCTACAAGTTGTGATATTTGTGAGTATATCCCCCATGACAATGTGGTATATGACTGTGTTGACCGCCATTCAGGCTATAAGGGCATACTCAATCCCCATGTAGTTGATGAAATGGAAAAGGATCTTGCAACACAATGTGACGCTGTTTTTTGTACTGCCGACGGTCTTTATGACACACTAAAGCAGTACAATAATCGTACCCACATGATTCCAAACGGCGTAAATTACGAACTGTTTTCCCAGGCACAGCGTACTGACCTTACCGTCCCTGCAGATTTGGCTGATATTGAAACACCTATTGTAGGTTTCTTAGGTATGCTGCAAGAGTGTATAGACTATGACGCAATCGGTGCATTTGCAAAGGCACGTCCTGACGTTACTGTTGCCTTTGTGGGAAAGCCTCTGCCAGGTGTTGACTTATCTGCTATCGAAAATTTACCCAACGTGCGTTTTTGCGGTTTGAAGCCACAACCTGAACTTCCAAAATATTTAGCACGATTTGATGTATGTATATCTCCATTTCGTTCAGGAAAACTCAGCCGTGATGTAAGCCCGCTAAAGTTTTATGAGTATCTTGCCACCGGCAAGCCTATAGTAGCATCCCCTGAGCCTGTGCAGGTCCTTGCCTATAAAGATGTTGTCTATATTGCTCGTGATACAGATGATTTCATCAAGTTGTGCAACAAGGCTCTTATAGAAAATAACAACGCAAAAGTTGAAGGACGTCTCAATTACGCAAAGGCTTGTTCATGGGACGCTCGTGTAGATGAAATCACCCAATATTTGTACGATTATAATATTCTCACACGCTAATTTTTGTCCTTTATCGCCTGTTGATTTGTTTTTCTTTGGAAAAAGCAAATTTACAGGCGGTTTTTTATAATTTTTGTGGAAATACGTAAAATAGTGTGTTATACTGAAAGAGTATAGGAAAGTTTAGGAAAGGAGTTACACAATGAAAACCGTATTACGCCATATATTAACTCTTATTTCCTTTCTTATTATGCTCATTTGCCTTGTGGGTTGTTCACGATTGGATACTCCCTTACTAAAACTCCCACGTCCTCCGTCAAACTATATTGAATTACAGAAAAAACTTGACTCCATTCTAAAAGATGGTACAGATTTTTCAGCACCTATTGACGGCACTAACAGAAATCATATTCAGTTTGTAGATATAGACAACGACGGTGTGGACGAAGTACTGTCCTTCTTCCGCAATACGACAAAAGATGGCTCATCTCTCACCTTTTGCGTACATAAGAAGATAAATGGCAGTTACGAGGTCTTGGCAACTATCGACGGTGCAGGAGATAGTTTCGATGCCGTATGGTATCCACGCCTTGACACTTCAGGCACACGAGCCGTTGTCATCGGTTGGCGTCTTGGTACAAGTCCAATCAGAGGCGTCAGTATTTATCGCCTCATTGACGGACAACTTACAGGTATCTACTACGGAGAATATACAGGTATTGCCGTAACAGATATGAACGGCAACGATTCTGACGATATTCTGCTTTTACGTCATACCTCCTCCGCATCGGAAGGTACTGCAACTTTGCTAAGTTATGAAATAGGCGAATTGAAAAGCATTTCAACTGCACCATTGTCATCAGGCGTAACATCCCCCCTGCGTATTCGAGTAACTGACATTGGTTACGGTAATTCTGCCGTTGTAGTAGAGTCAAATATTTATGAAAAATCTTATGTAACTGATTTGCTGACGTTTAAGAATGGGGTTTTGTCAAATCTTTTGTATAGTGACAGTTCAAAGTCAAGTATGTTGACGTTACGCCAAATGCCGATTTTCTCCTGTGATATAAACAAAGACGGTGTAACCGAGATACCACGTCCAAAACTTCTCCCCGGTGTCAATGCCGAGTGGGCAAAGGATATACATTGGAACATTGACTGGTGCAGATATAATCATAATTTGTACCTTAATCATACTATGACTACGTATCTTAATATTCCTGACAGATGGTATCTTACTATTGAGCCGGAACTTGTCGGTAATTATACAGTTGATGAGGGTATGTCTATTGACGGTGTACACAGTATTCGTTTTTACAGATGGGACAGAATATACAATAAGCGTGGTACGTTCCTATATGAGATTTACAAACTTACAGGTGAACACCGATTCACAAAACTGAGCGAACTTGAACTCTTAGAACTTGCCCGCACCAACGATACACTATACGCCTGCCGTTTTGGTGCAAGCGATACAGATATTGAAACTAAACTTGTGAATCTTGGCGATTCATTCCAGTTAATCGATAATGAATGGTTATATGAAAACTGGGCATTACCAATCGAGTGATAAATTGAAAAGGAAGTGTCAACATGAAAAAGATTATGGTTATCGAAGATGAAGACAGTATACGTGGTTTTGTCGTCATCAATTTGAAACGTGCCGGCTATGATGTTATAGAGGCACGGTCAGGCGAAGAGGCATTTGAGAAACTCAGAGGCAATCCGGACGTTCTTCTTCTCGTTGTAGATTTGATGCTCCCGGGTATTGACGGATATGAGATTTGTCGCCGTATTCGTGCCCAAGGCAATGAAATGGGTATTATCATGCTTACTGCAAGAAGTCAGGAAATTGACAAGGTAACAGGTCTTATGGTCGGTGCAGATGACTATATTACAAAGCCGTTCTCTCCTGCTGAACTTACAGCACGCATTGACGCTCTCATGAGACGTATTGCAGGCAGTGCAATACAAAGTGACGAGTTGCAAAGTGGTCCGTTTGTACTTAACACAAAAAGCAGAACACTTCTTAAAAACAACAGCCGTATTGAACTTACGCAAGTTGAATACCTCATTATCAAGACCTTTGTTGAAAATGCAGGAAAGGCGTTGTCCCGTGAAGAGATCCTCCGTGCGGTATGGGGTGAGGAGTATTTCGGTGACTTAAAGATTGTCGACGTAAATATCCGTCGTCTTCGTATAAAGATTGAGGAGAATCCTGCCGAGCCGAGATATATTGCAACAGTTTGGGGCTACGGCTACAAATGGGAGGCATAATGAAACAGTCTAACAGACGTCACGGACTGCGATTTAAGTGGATGTTTCGCAGTCTGTCACTTCTAATTTCCATACTCCTTGTCACAATCGCAATAATAAACAGTGTCATTTCTTCTCAGTTATATAACTCTTTGCGTGTTGACCTTGTATCTCGTGTCAGTACTGCATCGGGATTTTTCTCAAAATATGCAAACTCCGGCTATGAGGAGTTGTATGCAGGTGCAAAACGATTTGTTGATGGATACGCTGACAAAAACCTTGTGGAAGTACAAATCCTTGAGCCTTCAGGACGAATCATGTTCTCAACGTCGGGGCTTGCGTCAGGAATGCTGCCTACAACAGGAGATTTAGAGGACGCTCTGCGTCTTAACACTATAGCATCATGGAGTGGTATAAACCCTGCAAGCGGCGAAAAGGTCTTAGCGGTATCAGGTCCAATCGTATTCCCAAGTGGTGAAATTGCCGCTGTCGTCCGTTGCGTCTGCTCGTTGCAACAAGTTACGTCACAATCCCTTATGTATTTTGGACTATCCCTTCTAATCGCATTTGCAATCGTACTTTTATTTATTTTTACAAATCTTATCTTCCTTCGCTCGATTTTAACACCTATCGCAAAAATCAACCATACGGCAATGCAAATTGCTGAGGGACGTTACGGAGTACATATTGATGAGTTGTACGCCGATGAAATCGGTGAGTTGTGCGATACGATAAATAATATGTCTGATGCAATCAGCCGAGCCGAAAGTACAAAAAATGATTTCATCTCATCTGTTTCCCACGAATTGCGTACGCCACTTACCGCTATCGGCGGTTGGAGTGAAACCCTTTTAGGCGGTGGATTTGAGGATATTTCCACATTCAAACGAGGTCTTGAAATCATCAAAAATGAGGCATCTCGTTTGACTCGCATGGTTGAAGAATTGTTGGACTTCTCCCGTATGGAGTCAGGTGCATTGCGTATGCAGATGGAGCGTGTGGACATTCAGCCTGACATTGAGGAAGTCGTTTTTATGTACATGGAAACACTTCACAAGGAGGGTATGAAACTTGAATTTAACGAGGACGATGAACTTCCTCTTATCAACGCAGATCGTTCTCGTCTGCGTCAAGTATTCTTTAACATCCTTGATAACGCACGTAAACATGGTGTCGATGGAAAAGTAATAACAGTATCTGCAACCGCCAATGACTCCATTATTGAAATTACAGTATCCGACTACGGGACCGGTATTCCGGCTGAAGAATTGCCATACGTAAAAGACCGGTTTTATAAGGGCAGTTCCAATAAACGTGGCAGTGGTATCGGTCTTGCGGTTGCCGATGAAATTATGCGACTACATGGAGGACAACTTGATATTTCAAGTGTCTATGGCGAGGGCACAACAGTTACCTTGTCACTCCCCATACTAAAAGGCAGCGGATATTAACCGAGGGGAAAAGGCAAGCCCAAAAATTTAGATAAAATTTAATCTTAAATTTCAAAGAAATGAGTTCTGCATTGCACAGGACTCATTTCTTTTAGTTTCAATAAAATTATTTTGTTATCGCAGTAATCAACATACCTGTTTATTTTATGAAAGTATTACATGAGAAAAGTTTTCCGCAGATACTTATTGTATGTAGACTTATAGTATTCAAAATTGATATTATGTATGAAGTATGGTGGTGGTTTTAGTGGACATTGTAAAGATATTTGGAAAAAACTTAAAAAAATATCGTATTGAACTAGGGTTGTCTCAAGAAGTTTTTGCAGAAAAATGCGGAATGCATCGAACTTATATTAGTGCAATCGAATGTTACCGCAGAAGTATTTCTTTAGAAAATATTCAGCGTATTGCTGATGCACTTGAAATTGAAACATATAAATTATTTCTTGAGTAACCATTTTACATCTAATTGTTTTTTATATGAAAGGAAAGCATTCATGGATAAAGAGAAATTATCAGAAGAAATATTTAATAGGTTAATGGAAAAATTACCATTGTATTGGGATGGCAAAGATGCTATACGATATATGAAAGAAAATGGCTGTCGCAATTGGAAACAAATGGAATGGCCAGGTTGGTATTTTCAGTTTATGTGTGAAACAATTCTAGGCGAAGAAAGATATTTCTCGATACCAGGTCCAGCCTATGATAACGTTGAGTTTGATGGAGAAAAAGTTATTCCATGGGATTTCAAAGCACACACAGAAAACAGTTCCAACACAAATAAAGTTCCAACAAATGGCTATCAAGAAATACTGAGAGCAATAGAACACTATGGGACAGTTGGCTTTATTATTGCTTCTGGAGACGTTATTTTTGATGATGAAAATCAAACTTTTAAAAAATGGCACGATGCACTTAAAGGTACAACATCTAATTATGAAAGGGAACGAATATTAAGAGGAGCACCGTCAAGAAGACGAAAAGCATCATTCAATTTGACAAAGATAAGATTTGTCTTTCTAGATAAAAAATCTATAGGTTATTGTGGTCATTTCCAAAGCGGTATGAGAAATTCCAATGGCAATATCAGAAAATCAAAAATCATGTTGGATATTTCAGATCCAAGATTAGAACAATATATATTTGAGGTTTAAAATTAAACACTACTACCTCTAACATTAGGGGTAGTAGTGTTTTGTTTGTATATTATTAAAAGAACGATAATTGGATATCCTTTAGAACCAGTTGATCATTAGGGTTCCACACACCCTTATCGTGTTGATCAAGATTGAATAACTGCTCAGCTAGGAAACGCACGCAGTTTACATTGACTGCATTACCAAATTGCTTATACGCTTGATGATGATTTGGATTTGGTATAAATGAATCCGGAAAACTCTGCAATCTTGCAGTTTCTCTAAGAGTTAGTCGTCTTTTATATTTTCCTATAATTGGTATTTGCACCATAGCAACAAGTGCAGGAAAAGAATTAGGGCGTTTTACACGAATCCCTGATGGTCTAAATTGAATCAAACCCTCCCATATACTTGAAATGGAAGTTCCTGCCTGCCATTCAAACTTTCTGTGAGTTGGAACAAAGTCTTCAAGATTATTCCATTTTTCTAACCAAGAATCAATAAAGACCTTATTATCTTCATATAACTCCCTGTTTTTTTGACAAAATCCAGCCTTCCATTTAGGGAAATTAGAAAAATCATAATCTTGTTTGAATTCAAAAGCCCATATTGGAAATCCAAGAATTTTTTCATTAATTCCTTGATAGAATTCATTCCAACATGTTAAAACTTTTTCTTCTTCAGTGGAAATATTATATTCCTCCTGAGGATTCTCATCGATGATTCCAGTATCGTATATATTAAGTTCATTTTTATCTTTTTGAGGAATAATGAAATTTAGATGATTAATTCCCAGTGAATTATGAATGCCTAAAATATAAACTCTTTCTCTTAATTGGGGAACTCCAAGTTGATGAGGACTCATAATTATAGGAGAATCAGTAAGAACATACCCCAACTCCGTCAAACTTTTTCTAATCACTCTCCAAGTATTTCCTTTATCATGGGAAACAAGATTTCTAACATTTTCCAATAGTATAAACTTTGGCTGTTTTTCTTTTAAGATTCTTACAATTTGGAAAAACAGAGTTCCTTTTGTTTCATCGTCAAAGCCTAGTTGTCTACCTGCTTTTGAAAAAGTTTGACACGGAAAGCCTGCACATAATACATCATGTTCGGGTATATCTTTATTCTCAATTTTCGTAATATCATGTGCCGAATCGATGCCGTAATTCTCCCAATATGTTTCAATAGCAAATGAATCAATTTCAGAGGCTAAAACACAATGTCCACCCAATTCGCTCATTGCTTGGTGAAAACCACCAATTCCTGCAAACAGATCTATAAAATTAAAACTATCGTTTTTGAAATAATTCATTACAATATTCCTTTTCACATAATGTATAAAACAGAAAGTTATAAAACTAGTTTATCATATACATTTTATTATATCATGTAATTATGTTAACGTCAATTTCAACTAAAATTGAAAAAGTAATCTCTCATAGTTATAAACAGAGGGCTTGCCATATTGGTAAGCCCTCTGTTGTTTTTTGGTTTTCAATGACAAAATAGATACAATTTTTAGAAAAGCATATTTTTTCTAAAAGTCATGCCTACAACCGCAATCAATATTATATTTTTCAAATATACAAACAATCTCTTCTACTGCGTCAAAATCAGAATATTCGTCATCCTTTATCACCTTTTGTATTTCTGCCAATATCTGTGTAGAAGTTGTATCAGTAATTTGAGATGCATCAATTTCAAAATCCTCAATTCTGGAGTTGATGAAATCAGATATATAATTTTTTAGAACTTCGATTTTTACATTCATTTTTTACACCTCAAATTAAAAAATGCGCAGCCGAAGCCACGCACGAAAAATGCATAACTCCGATTGCTGCGACACAACTTTGACAAACCATAAGAGAAAGCCAAAATAGAGAATGCATTTTTACCTAAATAAAAATACTTCTCCCATAGTTTGTCCAATTATTTAGTTGCGTCGCAAAATTAGTATAACATAAACAAAAATAAATTGCAAGAAAAAATTAAAAACCAACTCGTATTTAGCGAATTTTCACCATACTTCTTCACTATTACATATTACTTTCTAAAAATCCGTACATCATTTTTTAGTAAAGAGTGAATAGGAAAGAGTGGCTTGTGAAAGCAGAGCCATGAGGATTTTTATAATGTTGCCGCAAGGCAACATATCGAGTGCATTAGCACATATCGAGTCCGCAAGGACATATCGAAAATCTTGCAAGAGATTTATATCGATGAAAAAAAGACATTTTCCTTGTGGAAAAATGTCTTTTTTTATGGTTGCGGGAGGAGGACTTGAACCTCCGACCTCCGGGTTGCCCAGTCGTCGTCGCATAGTCGTCTACCTTCGCCTCGATACACTCGGCTTGGTATACTCCTTGCTTTGGACGACACCGTTTGAAAAAACAGTTATCAACTGTTTTTTCCGCACTAACCCAACAAGTTACGCTCGTCGTACTCATAACCCACGAAATGAGTGCATAGTTTTTCTGCTCGAAATAATAAAAATAACACCACCAAATAGGTGGTGTTATTTTTATGGTTGCGGGAGGAGGACTTGAACCTCCGACCTCCGGGTTATGAGCCCGACGAGCTACCAACTGCTCTACCCCGCGATATAAAATTAGGATTTGGTGCCGGAAACCGGGGTCGAACCGGCACGGGATTTAACTCCCACGGGATTTTAAGTCCCGGGCGTCTGCCTATTCCGCCATTCCGGCACGCCGATTTCGCTTCCTAACGCTCATTTAGTATATCACACATCATTTTATTTGTCAAGACTTCATACGAATAAATATTTCGACATACTACGACTTCTGCCACTACATAAATTGATGTGGTTACACACAGTACAAATTGGTTTCCCACGCAGGAATATATGGGTGGTGACGTAGATAGATACGATATCGTGGGTTTATCTCGTGGATACGAAGTATAAGCGTTACAAAGTCATCTGTACGATGATATGCACTGACTGCAAGACGGGGCATACATCTTAAAAGTGTATTCTGCCCACCTAAAAGTGCCTCATGCTCTGCACCCTCAACGTCCATTTTTATATACGTTACATCTCTGTCACCGACAATATTGTCTATGGTATCAACTGATACATTATACCTCTTCGATGTTTGAGTTTCTACACTCATATCAGGCACGAGGCAACTTGCACGACCACCGCCACCTGAAAATGATATAGTACCCACCTCGTTCCACACTCCGACATTGACACTTTGTACATTCTTTAGTTGAGATACGCTCTGCATAAGTTTTTGATAGTTCTTTCGGTCAGGCTCAACAGCAATAATCTCTTTGTATTTTCCTCCTACAAGAGTACAAAATTCATGTATCGTATCACCATTGTACGCACCTAAGTCAAGATACGTTTCATTATCCGAAAGGTGAATTATATCTGTAAATACATCGTCACGGATAGTTTCACAACTTCTAAGAGTTAAAATATCTCCACCTAACTTATAACGAAGTACCGATTCAAATGTGTTACGTGATATATCGTCAGCAAGCAGATTATATGCTTTGTTAATATCGTCAGCATGGTCGCAAATCCATTTGGGAGTTAAAATATCTCCACCAAACAGTGGCAAGTCAGGTGCATACATCTGATGCTTTTTTGCATACCCTGTTATCTTCTCCATTAAGCCTTCCTCAAAGGCGGCAAAGGCAAGTAAAATTATAAAATTGTCATACTTTTGACACACTTCATCGTATCGCAAAACACGATACCCATGAAACTCATGTCCACGTACATATTCATCACTTGCGAAAATATCTGCTACAGGCACAGAAAATGCGTTACAGCAGGCAAGTAACTTGTCTGCACCGTCACCCATGCCATATATAACGACAGGAAGTGTCGTATTTTGAAGTAACTCCCAAAGATATGTCATTCTTTCACTCCAAAAATGTCATTTGATATTGGAAGTATACCACAATGCTTGCCACAATGCAACTATGGTGAATACTTTATATCAGCAGGTGCCATTGCAGCCCCCATATTATTTACATCCTTAATTTTATAATCAATAATTTTACCGGGGCAAACGTGGGTAACGTAAGGGCCGTTGCCCTCTGCCGATAAAATTACGCAGCCGGCTCCTGTCACAGTCCATTGTGCCGTCTGTGGTCGCTGTCCGCCGTATTCCAACGGAAACCGATACTGTTTCTCCGCTGAACAGAAATGGGACGACGTTACAGCCGCCGTACAATCTGCAAATCCACCGTCTATCATAAGTGACGCAAGCATAATACTCTCAGCCATAGTTGAACAAGCACCATACAAACCGATAAACGGAAAAGGTCTGTCACGAAAAGCGAATGCAGATGCAACACATTGGTTCATCAAATCTCCTGCAAAAAGCATTCCTATATCCGACTCACACTTCCCAGATTTCCCTAACGCTGTGGCAAACACTTCCTTTTGAAGTTGGGTTTCTGCCTTTTCCCATGTTGTCTGTCCGAAAAATGCGTCATCGTTGACTAAGTCAAAGTGGTCACGAAGTGGTCCTTCGCCCTCTTTTTTTCCTGCAATACTGCCGAATCCTAAAATTGACGGCGGTGTAGTTAGTGCAACTGTCTGACTTCCAATTCGTTTTGTAGTCATTTAAGCACCACCTCCAAGAAGTGCAAGTATTAGTCCATATATAACAGAGCCTGAAATGCCAAACACAAGTACAGGTCCTGCTATTTTGAACATATTTGCAGACATACCAAGTACAAATCCTTCACTCTTAAATTCCAATGCTGCTGATACAATGGAATTTGCAAAGCCTGTTATTGGTACTATCGTACCCGCTCCCGCGTGCTTTGCCAACTTATCGTAAAGTCCAAGTCCTGTAAACAACGCACCTAAGAATATAAGTGTTGCACTTGTTGCCATCGCACAGTGGCTTTCGCTTAGTTGTGTCAGTTTATATGCGTTCATAATTCCCTGTCCAATGGCACATATTGCACCACCAAAAAGAAACGCTAATATCGTATCCTTTACAATAGGCGACTTTGGCGATTTCTTTTCAACATATTTGTCATAGCCCTGTTTATTCAGTGCCAAACTTACCACGCCTTTCTTTTTTCGTGTCGGTAGTATGTGGCATCTTACTTATTTTTACAACGACAAAATAGCGGTATTTTCTCCAAATTTAAGTAAAGGGTTTGAAAAATACGCAATAGAATAAAACTATAATTTTAGCAGTAAAATACGTATAACTTACCAAATCACAAAAACGGTATGAATTTTTGAAATTCATACCGTTTTTATTTATTTTGGGAGTGTACCTGTTGCCAAAGCACTGAGATATGCGTTGATAAATCCGTCAAGGTCACCGTCCATTACAGCATTTATATTGCCGTTTTCATATCCTGTTCTATGGTCCTTTGCCAACGTATATGGCATAAAGACGTAGGATCGAATTTGGCTTCCCCATTCAATTTTCTTTTGCTCACCTTTGATATCCTCAATCTTTTCGTAATGCTCACGAAGTTTAATCTCCATGAGTTTCGATTTAAGCATACGCATAGCAACGTCTTTGTTTTGGAACTGGCTACGCTCGTTTTGACACGCTACAACAATACCTGACGGGATATGGGTAATACGGATAGCACTTTCAGTTTTATTTACGTGCTGGCCGCCTGCACCGGAGGAGCGATATGTGTCAATCTTCAAATCTTCCTCACGAATATCTACTTTAATATCGTCACCCATTTCAGGCATTACCTCAATAGCGGCGAAAGATGTATGACGTCTGCCGGACGAGTCAAAAGGCGATACACGGACAAGACGATGTACGCCCATCTCACCTTTCAAAAATCCAAATGCATTTTCACCCTCTACGAGAATTTCTGCACTTTTAAGACCTGCATCTTCACCATCAATATAGTCTAATATCTTATACTTAAAGCCGTGGCGTTCTGTCCAGTGGGTGTACATACGATATAACATCTCTGCCCAGTCCTGTGCCTCTGTACCGCCTGCACCTGCATGGAATGACATAATTGCATTGTTACGGTCAAACTCACCTGATAACAGAGTCTGCATTTTTTGGTCAGACAACTTGCCTGTAAGAGCATCAATGCCTGTCTGTACTTCCTGCGTCAAGCCCTCGTCATTTTCCTCTTGGGCGAGTTCTATAAGTGTCATTAAATCGTCCCAATTTGTCAACAACTCATCATAGTTTTCCTGCTTTGATTTAAGGGATTTAATGCGTTGAAGTACCTTTTGGGAGTTTTCCAAGTCGTTCCAAAATTCTTGAGCAGAACTCTCCTGCTCAAGACGTTCTATTTCCTTTGCACCTTCGTCCAAATCAAGTGCAGCCTTTAAGTTTTCAAGTTCAGGCTTCATTGTAAGGAGTGTCTGCTTAAATTCGTCAAACTGTATCAAATACTTTACCTCCGTCTGTAACAGTTCTTATAGGTTAGTTTACCATTTTATCCTGGAATATGCAAGAAGAATATGAAATTTCTTGAATTTACAAATAATGTATAGTATAATAACTTCAATGAGGAGGCGGTTTTATGGCTACCGATTTGAAATTTGCCCAGAATATATGTGCTAAATGCGGTGAGGGAGTCACATTACGCCGTATTTTTGATGACTATGGAATTTGCTATAGAGGAAAACTTATTGGCATGGTATGTAATAACAAATTTTACGTCCTTATTACCTATTCAGGCAATGACTTTCTCATTGACAACTTCGGACGTGCCAAGAAAACCATACCATTTGATGGTGCCGGTGCGTACTTTGAAATTGAGGACGTTTCAAAACCTGACGTACTGCATACCCTTATAGTTAAAACGTACTGTGAGTTGACGTAGAAAACAGCACCTTTGGCATAAATTCCAAAGGTGCATTTTTTAATAATCTGTATCATTATGCATACGCAACTCATCATAGTAACCCTCTATCGCAATTTTATTTGCTTTGTTGTGAGATACAAGATAAGAAATGAACGACATTGTCAGACAGATAAGTGGAAACAGAAGTGTCAGATACGCAGTTGCCGTATCAAGTGAAAATGTATCTGCTACAGATGCAATAAAAGGTGTATATGGTGCAATTAAAACGTAAAAGGGATAAACACCAAATTGATTTGAAGTGCCAAGATATACAATGATGCCTGAAACTACGAAATACAAAAGACATACAGTCATGGCACAGTATGTACCGATTAGGTGACGTTTTCCCAAAGGCACAGATATTAGCGGCAAAACGATAAAATACAATATACTAAGACACGTCCACAAAGCATTTGATGTTCCCATAATTCCGTCCGGTGTATACCGTACCGATGGTAAAGCCATAAACAAGACACCTATAAGGATTACAAATATAAGGTAAGATATAAACTCTGCAACACGTCTTAAAAACATTATTTCACCACCATTATAACTTATTTTTCAAATCAGCCTTTCTATTGTAACGCATTTTTCTTTTCTTTGCAACAAAACTAATAATTTATTTTTGCCGTTCACCAAAAATTTACGTCTGTTTTTTTACTTATATGCTGTTTTTTCTCTGTTTGACGTGATATACTTGTATTTTAGATGGACTAATACATATAGTGAGGTGTTTATTCTGACACAGTTTTTACTTCGTCGTTTCATTAAAAACTACAAAAATACCGCTGACCCGTCTGTTCGTGTCGCTTATGGTTTTTTATCGAGTATTACAGGAATTTCTTGTAATGTACTTCTATCAATCCTTAAACTCATTGTCGGTATGTTGTCAGGTTCTGTTGCCGTAACTGCTGATGCATTTAATAACCTTTCAGATGCAGGCTCGTCTGTAGTTACACTTATCGGTTTTCATCTTGCCTCACGGCCTGCCGACCCCGACCACCCATTCGGTCACGGACGATTTGAGTATCTTGCAAGTTTGGTAATTGCCGCAATAATTATGTTTGTGGGTGGAAGTTTCCTAAAAACTTCAATAGAAAAAATCATTTTCCCTGAGTCTATTGTTCCGTCTTTAATAGCAGTAATTGTGCTTGTCTGCTCAATTTTAGTTAAATTGTGGCTGTGGAAATTTTATGGTAAACTTGGTACGACAATCGACTCTACCCCAATGAAAGCAGCAGCACAAGACAGTTTGAACGATGTGTTTGTCACCGCCTCGGCTCTCATTTCTATCGCTATTGTAGCAATTTGGGATATATCTATTGACGGCTGGATAGGTCTTGGCGTTGCGTTATTTATTCTTCGTTCTGCATGGGATATTGCAAAAGATACTGTCGATTTGCTTTTAGGCAGTCCTGCAGATGCAAACCTTGTCAATGAGATTACTTCTCGCATTATGAATCACGAATGTGTCTACTCAATCCACGACATTATAGTACACAACTACGGTCCCGGTCGTATTATGGCAAGTGTTCACGTGGAAGTTCCGGATACGTATGACTTTCTCAAAGCACACGACGCTATTGACCTTATCGAGCGTGAAATTCTTGAGCAAATGCATATACCTTTAGTAATTCACCTTGATCCCGTTGATTTACACTCTGAGGTAACTGCTGCTCTTCGTACAGATATTATCGGTTATGTCCACGACATTTCACCTCGACTTAGTCTGCACGATTTTCGTATTGTCAAAGGCGACAGCCATACAAATCTCATTTTTGATATTACTGTTCCTCGTGACTTAACACTTGAGGACAAGGAGATAAAGGCTCTCCTTGACAAGCGGCTTGCCGATGAAAAGACAGGGGTCTACTACACGGTTATAACATTTGACCGCCATTATCTATAATTTTTTTGGAGG
This sequence comes from Eubacteriales bacterium, assembly GCA_045639125.1. Taxonomy (GTDB): domain Bacteria; phylum Bacillota; class Clostridia; order Oscillospirales; family QAMX01; genus JAZUCL01. Next base: position 34,072 of record JAZUCL010000005.1, read on the forward strand.
TTATCTTATGAAGAAATCTTGTATAAAGTCCAATTCACCGATACAGTTGATACTAATACTATCGTATTTTGCCGTTACGTTATCAATGGTCGGTGCAGTGATTTTGGGCATATTCCAAAAAAATTCAGAGATGATTCTTTACGCTGTGGCAACCATTGTTGTAACAGCACTTTTGCCACTTCTCAGAAAGTATGCAAAACTCATTTTACCAATAAGTCTTGAACTGTACTGTATCATATTTCTCTTTTTCTCCATAACGCTTGCAAAACTGTTCGATTTTTACACTCTTATTCCCTGTTGGGATATAATACTTCATACTGCATCAGGGCCTCTTCTTACTGCAATTGGTGTAGCACTTCTTGGTCTGTGGCAATTTGGTGGTAAAAGAAATGAGGTTTTGACTCCTTTGTTCGTCGTCCTGTTTGGTATTTTCTTTTCAATGACTATTGCAGGTGTTTGGGAGTTTTACGAATTTGCAAGTGATTTGTTTTTCGCTACCGAAATGCAAAAGCATGAAATTGTCAGCGGTGTGTTAGACACAGGGTTGTTCGATACCATGTCTGATATGCTCACCGCCTTTGCAGGCTCTATTCTATATGGCATTTGTCTTTTCTTCTATATTAAACGTAGTAAAAGTCTTGAAAGCCTAATTATTAGTACCACCTCGAAATAGTAACAAATTTTGAAACTCTTTTTTGTGTATTATATCTAAATACCATTTGACAAATATATTTTGTTTCGACAAAAAATTTCTTTTTATCCAAAAAATAGTGACTTTTTAAGAAAGTATGGTATAATGATATTGTCGTAGACAAAATATTTTTGAAATGAGGTAAGTTTTATGGAAAAGTTCTTTCATCTGAAAGAAAACGGAACAAAAGTTTCCACCGAGATCATTGCCGGTCTCACTACGTTCTTTGCAATGTCCTATATCATCATTGTTAACCCCGGCATTCTTTCCCAGTCCGGTATGGAGTGGGGTGCAGTATTTCTTGCAACCATTATTTCCTCTATCGTAGGTACTCTTGTTATCGGTCTCGTGGCTAACGTACCTTACGCACAGGCTCCCGGTATGGGTCTTAACGCATTTTTCGTATACACTGTCTGCTTTACTCTTGGTTTCACTTGGCAGCAAGCACTTTCTATGGTATTTATTTGTGGTCTTATCAATATCCTTATCACTGTTACTAAGGTTCGTAAGCATATTGTAAAGGCAATTCCTCTTAGTCTCCAGCACGCTATAGGCGGTGGCATCGGTATTTTTGTTGCTTACATCGGTATGCTTAATGTTGGATTTGTAGACTTTGGTGCAGGTGTTCCTGCTCTTGCAACTCTTAACTCCCCTGTTCTTTGGGTATTCCTTATCGGTCTTGCAATCACTTTCATTCTCCTTGCTCTCAAGGTTAAGGGTGCTTTGCTCATCTCCATCATCGTTACTACTATCATCGGTATCCCATTCGGTGTTACTACCATTGGCGACACTATCAGTTTTACTGATGCTTGTGCGGCTCTTCCCACTACTTTCCTTGCTATCTTCAAGGAGGGCGGCATTACAAGTCTGTTTACCGATTTGTCTAAACTTCCCCTCGTACTTATTACAATCTTCTCATTTAGCATTTCTGATACATTCGACACAATCGGTACATTTATCGGTACCGGTCGTAGAAGTGGTATCTTCAGTGAAGAAGACGAAAAGGCTCTTGAAAGCAGCAGCGGCTTTAGTTCCAAGATGGACAAGGCTCTGTTCGCAGACGCTACCGCAACTTCTATCGGTGCACTCTTCGGTACATCTAACACTACTACATTCGTTGAGAGTGCAGCAGGTATCGGTGTTGGCGGTCGTACAGGTCTTACTTCCGTTGTTGTAGCAATTTGTTTTGCTCTTTCCGCTTTCCTTGCTACATTTGTCAGTGCTGTTCCCTCCGCTGCTACCGCTCCCGCACTCGTTGCTGTTGGTATTATGATGATGTCCTCTTTCAAGGATATTGATTGGAGCGAACTTAACGAAGCAATCCCTGCTTTCTTCGCAGGCATATTCATGGCTCTTTGCTACTCCATCTCCTATGGTATTGCAGCAGGCTTCATCTTCTACTGCATTATCAAGGTTTGCACAGGCAAGGCTAAGGAAGTTAAGCCTCTCCTTTGGATTTGCACTGCACTCTTCATTCTTAACTTCATTCTTCTTGCTATCATCTAATTACTGGTATTAAAAATACCTCTGTCTTATAGGTTTTTAGTAGTATAATGACGGTAGACACTAAAAAAAGAGTGTCTACCGTCATTTTTTTATTCTAATACAGTTGACAAATATACTTCTATGCTGTACACTATTATTGATAATAATAATCGATATCTATTGAAAGGAGATTATATGGAAAAAGTAGTACATAGATATTCTAAGCAAAGACAGTTGATTGTTGATACACTAATGAAAAACCCCGTACACCCATCGGCTGAAACAATATATAATATGCTAAAACCTGAGCACCCTGAACTGTCTCTTGGTACAGTATACAGAAATCTTAATTTGTTAGCGGAACTTGGCGTAATACAAAGAGTGCAGATGGCAATTCCGCAAGACCACTATGACGGAAACACGTCTTGCCATTACCATATGCTCTGCGACAGGTGTGGAAATATTGTAGATATTATGCCTGACGACAATTGTGGTATGCTTAAATGTGGTATTGAAACGAAGGACGGACACTACTTGGACGGTCAATGCGTACTGTTTCACGGTGTATGTCGCAACTGTCGTGAGACAGAAGAAAAGAAGAAATAGAAACAAGCGATGGGTTTTTGAAAAACTCATCGCTTGTTTATTGTAGAAATCAAGGCACTTACTAAATGTAAGTGCCTTGATTATATTTAACTAATCAATGATATCAACAACTACGTTGCCTTTAACAACCATGGAGTAAGTCTCCCCTGCTGTCAATGCAAACTTGCTGTCCTCCTCGCCGTAAGCCACAAGGCTTTCAACGGGGATAAGTTTACTGTAAGTTGTTGCAATACTTGCTGTATCAGCAAAGCCGTAGGTGAACTTACCCTCTGCAAAGTCAACTTTTGTAGGTGTAATGTCACTTAAAGTAACAGTAGCATAGGTGTCAGATGGCTTGCTATCAATCCAAATATGGTGGATTTCGTGGCTTGATACGTCAAAGTCGATCCACACACGGAAATTATCATTGTTAATTGCAGTACCTGCTGTGGGGAGTTCATTTCTATCCCACATTTCAGGCTCCTGAGTAAACAGACCGTCTACGAAGAAGATGTCAGTTTTTGCAGGATTTACTGTTACGTTGAGAGTATCAAAGTAAGGCTTGCCCTCAGACTCTACAAGTTTCTTAACACTAAGTTGATAAGTGCCGTCTGCGTTCTTATAGATTGTATCAACAGTATATGCCTCACGCTCGATGCCGTCATTGTGAGTAGCATTGTTTACAGTGTACTCTTCAATTTTTTCTGCCTTGCCCTCGCTATTTACAGTCAATTTGTAGATGTGACCTACCTTGATTGTTCCAATAGGTGCTACATGACCGACAGTTTCAATAGTGTGGGTTTCTGTGCCGTTTGCACCTGCATAAGTGATGGTGTAGAAGTACTTGCCGTTTTCATAAGTCATTGCGGTTGAAAGAACTGTTGCAAGAACTTCCGTGTCCTTGTTCACGGTAAGACCGGGAAGGAGATAACCAAACTTTGCGTAATCGTCAAAACTCAAAGATGCAACCTCGATATTTCGAACACCGCCGGTTATTACATTCCACTTGATACGGTCAGGCATCTCAACATTAGGAGTAACTGAAGTCAGTACATTTGCCGCTACTTTTGCCTCGTTTGAGTTTGCAAGTGCTGTATCAAATGAACCGCCGGAGAATGCTTTCCACTTAAACTGCTCCTGCTCACTATCGCTGGGCTGACCATAAGTTACGAATATTGTGCCGTTTACGTGCTTATAAGGTGCGTGGCCTGCGTTTACATCGCTGAACGTGTCAGTTACACGGTCGTATACAAGGCTTGCTGTTTCACTTAAACCGATTTCTGTTGTTACATGGATAAATCCATCTTCGTCAACAACGTAACCAAATACGTCACCCTCAGTAAGTGCTGTCAAGTCAGTTGCTGTTGCCTTCATGCCATTTACAGTTGCAACTTGACGATATTCAATAGTGTTTTCCTGAGTCATGAATTTCATTGTGTGGTACTGATAAGGCTTATTCTCAACGTCAGACCATAAGAACAAACCGTACTGAGCGTAGGAAGTACCCTCGTTCATTTGAGCACGTATAATAAATCTTGTGTCACCGTCAACGTCAGTCCAGTATGTCAGTACTGCTCCTGCGATTGCCGATGCACCGCTACCCATAAGTGCGGATTCTTCAGCAGGCATAATATCGGACTTCTTGTAGTCAAACTCGCCGATGCGGTAAGTTTCTTCTATGCCGTTATAGCCTGTAATCTGTCCTGTAATTTTAATAAGTTTCTTTACAGTCCAAACCTCGCTTGCTTCGTTGAAAGACGCTACAACATAGTCACCCTTAACTGGAATTTCACCATCAAAACGGAGTTCGTGGTTTTCAAGAGTACCCATGCCGTCACCAGCAATAGTCATGCCGTCTTCTCTTACATCTTTAACCTCACCGATTATTTGAGTTGTAGCGAAGATATACTCAACGGTATTTTCATTTCCGTCATTAGATACAACGATTACTCGTGCATTTGTATCCTCTTCAAGTTGTGCACGAACCTCGTCAAAACTTACTGGCTTGCCATTTATAAATACTGTATAGTCAACATCATCAGTTTGTGCAATTTTGGTACCAAAGAGTTTATCAACAGTTTCTTTCTCTACGTTGATACTGCCGGTTTCAACTATAGTGTTACTTGCAGTTTCAATCGGCTCACCGTAGATTTTGACACTGCGGTCACTGCGGTCAGGCTTTGTTACAAGAAGTCTATACTCTCTGCCAAGCATATCAAATTCAGCATCGTATGCTACTCTTATAACAGTACGCTCATAAGCACCTGTTGCGTTAGCAGTGTAATCCTTGAACAAAAATGCACTAGTACCGTCAGCAGTTACTGAATATCTCTTGTAAGGTGTTTCATTGTTAGATACTGCATCGTGGTGGTATGCACCGAGAGCAGCGTCATCATTTGCAACAAGTATACCTGTTACGTCAAGAAGGTCAAAGCCCTCCTCAGCCAAGGTAATAGTATCCTGAGATGACATAGTAGTAGTTCTTGGAACTGCCACACCGCCAACATACATTACAGTATCTGCAAACAAACCATTTTGAAGCATAATTACTGCGTTCTCTCTGTCAGATGCAGTCTGCATTGTACCATTAAGGTTTTTAAGCAAACCATTCTTCTGTGCAAGGCGGAGGGTGTTCTTGTCATAACCCTTACCCTCAAGGCCCTCAACATCAGCCTTATAGCCAAGTGCTACGAGAATCATCTTTGCTGCCTCTGTCATAGATACAGCCTGTTCAGGTCTAAATGTGCCGTCACCGTAACCTGCGATAATGCCGTTAAGGTAACAGAAGTTAATATACTTACTTGCCCAGTGACCGCTGTATACGTCATAGAAGATCTTACTCATATCTGCTTCATCGTAGAAGGGACTGTCCTGTGCATCGCCTGTTTTAATTATATAGATCATCTTAGCCAATTCCGCACGGGTGACAGACTGACCGGGGCGGAATGTTCCGTCTGGGAATCCATGAATAACTCCCAGAGAAGTAAGAATTTCTGTTGCGTCCCGACCTGCATCGGTACGGAACTGCTCACTGTCTGTGTAACTAACGCCGTTGACAGCCCCTGCAAAAACGGTAAACGCCATTGCGAGTGCCATTACGAACGAAAGCACCTTTTTTCCTTTACCCATTTCATTTCCTCCTTTATATTTATACAAAAGGAAGCGTATGGTGCATCGTCAAGTGGCTGTGTCGTCTTATGCTCCCATCGAAAGTGTCGTTGGGTTTCGACATCTCCCGAACACGTGTCATAGAATACAGCATCTTTTGAAAAAAGTCAATGAAATTAAGTAATTTGCAACGAATACGCAAAAATCAATCCAGTATTTGGTTCGATTTTTGCAAAAAACAGGTGCATGGCAACAACCATGCACCTGTTTTTATACTTTAGCCATTGGAGCAGTATACGAACCTGCCTCAAATGGTTCAAAGAATTTTTACTAACTATTTTTGAGCGAAACAAGGCAAAAACGAAGCCCATACTGTCGTATGGGCAAGGCTTTTAACACAGTATCGAACAAAAAGAGGACGTAAAAACAGAGTTTGGATAATGCTCCAATGGCTATGTAACTTACTTTTTAGGAAGTGTAATTGCAAGACGAATTATAAGGAACAAATGACGGAATCCGTCACGAATAGTACGAAGATGAGGTTTTCTATCCCTCTTATCAGGGCGAAGAGGTACAGGTACTTGTGCAACTTTGAAGTTAGCACTAACTGCCTTTCCAATCATCTCTGTGGCAAATTCCATACCGCCTGACTCAAGATCGAGTGAACGCATATCACAAGTGTTAAAGCCACGCATACCACAGTGGAAGTCGCCAATTTTCGTACCAAATGCTACTCGTGCAATAAACGACAACAAAGGTACTCCTAACTTATGACTCCACGACATAGCCCCAGGCATAATACCTCCTTTGAATCGGTCACCCATAACAAGTTGATTTCCATCACGAAGTTTCGAAAGCATAGACTCCATATTGAGAAAATCGTAACTGCAGTCGCAATCACCCATAATCGTATACTTACCCTCGGCCACAGCAATACCGCCTCTTAGAGCATTACCGTAACCCTTTTCTCCTACCGTTATAACTCTTGCTCCTCGCTCACGAGCAATTTCGATTGAACGGTCAACACTTCCATTGTCGGCAATAAGTACCTCTGCATCAAGTGAATTTCGTGTAATAAATGACATTGCATCATCAATGCACTCACCAATAGTTTTTTCCTCATTAAGACACGGCATTAGTATTGTCAGTTCTTTTGTCATTTTATCTTTCTCCACTTTTGTATTTTTTTTGGCAGAAGTCTTATAAACTTTTCTCTGTCAGACGTATATGCAAATAATGCAAAAATCGCCATTATCGTCACGATTTGACTTCGATGGGTCATAAATCCATGCACTATAGCATGGGACGATAAAACAAGGTATCGTACGTATGGGATAAGGGGTATAAGTAAGAGTACACCAGTATATGATGGCAACTTCTTTTTTCTAAGATACAGACCAAATCCTAAAATTATCACACCGGATATGACTGCCGTAACGATAACTTGAACACCGCTTGAGCAGAATGTAAATGGAAATACTCTTCCAATATTAGAAATAATGGCGTTAATTGAAACATCGCTTACATCAACGATTGCCTTTGACCCCTCACCATTCATGTGACTCATTGCTTTTACAATAGAGTTAATTACGGTACTACTTGATTGGAAAAAAGATGCACACACCCACTTTATTGGGAAAAAGATACCATATCCCGTGAGCCAAAACACCCCGTAACGGATAGTTGTTGTAAGTGCTGCCTTAGATGATGTAATTCTGCCCTCTCTGCCACGCATACACAAAATAACAAGCATTGGCACAGCAAACACAAGTATCTCAGTGGTGAGAAAGTCAAAATAGCACGTAAAACCACCAAAAATCAGGAAGATATATTCCCAATATGTATCTAACTTCTCGTCCCATAAAAGCGTCATACATGATAAAATATGGAAAAGTACAAAGGGTGGCATATACTCCATGCAAGTCGGCACAAATACGCACCAACACAAAAGAAGTGACGTTATATACCCCCACATTAAACTATACAATTTGCGGCGAATGAGTAGATATATAAACAATACTGCAAGAATAAGTAGAGTAACAGCATTTAAGATGCGTATTCCCGACAAATCCATAATTGTAAGAAGTGGTCGAATAAGTACAAGCATACCATGCCAGTAACGAGAGTAACTGTCGTTTGCCTGCCTACCCTCAAATGCAGACTCAAACAGCCATTTCGTCTGTAGCCCGTCATTCTCATCTTCTCCTCTAAGGAACTTGGCACTTAAATAACTTTCAAGAGGCTTTTCACTGTCAATATGCCATGCCATATTGAAAAGTATCGCATCTGCATAATAATCGTTGACACTTGAATGTTCGCCGTCAATATAGAAATGCCTTATCTCATTTGCACCAAGAGAAATAGAACTGATTTGGATATTTTTAGAAATGGCACTATGGGGTATCAAAGACGTTACCGTTCCCATGCCTAAAAAAGAAACTGTTAAAAGCAAAATTATCAAGGCTGAAATCCCGATTTTTGTAAAGACACGTTTCATTTCATAACACCTTACTTGTACCAATTAAATCCGATACTTTCCTTTCCTGTTTCATCTTTTGGGTTACGAGAGAGATATTTTTCTTCAACAACCTCTCCGCAAATAGTTATAAGGGCTTTTTCGCTGTCAGAAACGTAAAAAGTAATGCCGTTAAGGTCAGATGGGCAAGGTACGTAATTACCAACAACTATATCATCAACACTCTTTATGTCAATGTTATCACCGTCAATACTGTATTTTAGGTTATTACGTACAGCGGCGTATTCAAGTAGACGTGACGAGCGTACTACAAAAATATCGCCCCTATCACGATACTCTTTGAGCAGACGAAATGCAGGAAGATTATGCTCACCAAGTACTTCCCATAAATCACCGCTGCCAAAATGATTTGCAATAATTGCGTATTGACCGTTATCTACAAGAGAGTCTAAATTCTCTGCTGTAAGCACTTCACAAAGGAGTGACGGAGTCCACATATACCGATAGACTGAGCCATCATTATACCCCGTATATGCATTAAACGACCATACAAGTTGTCCGTCACGCAAATGAGTAAGATATAGAGGATTGTCCATACCGAACATACTACTGTTAATTGAGTTCCAAACAAATTTAATGCCGTTTTTAACGGAAATATCCGTATGATAGAAGTCACTTGACGAGTCATCACCTGCCTGATACTTAGTGGTGGTAAAAGGCGTATATCCGCCGAAATTCTGACGATTTGTAGGCAGTCCGTGATTTATCCAAACGGTAGGTACAACATCTGCCGAGAGCATAGCCTCCCACCCACGTATTGCAAGGGAACGTGTACACTGACTCTCACCATCACCACGAGAAAAATCGCCAAATGAGTGTATAGAGTCTATCCAGCCTAAGTCCCAGTACCGCTTAATTGCGTCAGCATCGTTAAGAGTATCTGAAATGCCGTCAAACCATGTCATGTAGTCAGAAACAGGGCTACTGTCAGTTTCACGATATTCAACACCATCATTTACGTTATAAAGCCAAAAACTATCACCTATATCAAGACCAAGTCCGTCACCGTAAACAGTATTTTGGCGTGTATTTAGGTAGGTGTGTATCGTTTCAAATTCAGATAGTGTTGTTCCGTCAATGTGAGATTGAATAGAAAGCATTGCACGATAAGGGTAAGGAAATTTACGCATAGCAAGGTTGTCCTGCTTTGTGTAAGAGTTGATGCAAAGCACGACACAGGCAAGAAGTATTAAGAATAATATGAGATACTTTCTAAACTTCATATCTAAAACTTCCATACAGAATATTGTACATAAATTATATCGTAAAAAGCATAAAATGGCAACGTATTTTTATATTAAAGTTTTATCAAAAAAACAAGTCCCCACAGTTTTCACTGTGGGGACTCCACTATACTACATTACCACAAGGGTTATGAGATGTTTAGTGTTTCGTCCTCAATATACTATGGAACAAGAGGACAGTTATTAACGCTGATGAATGCAACAGAGATATCACCATTTGCATCCATGATAGCGGAAAGAGTTGTACCTGCAGGAGCATCAACGAAACCGCCAACAGAGTTGAACAATGCATAGCCGTTAAATGCTGCGAAGTGGTTTACAGGTCTGCCCATTGTATCTACACAATCACAACCGAGGTTCTTAACAGTGTAAACTATTGCATCAGCAGGAAGTTCAACAATACGGAGACCGGAAGCAGTTGAAAGAGTAACCTTTCTATTGCCGTATGCGTCAACGTCAAAGCCCTTAACTTCAAACTTCTGAGTAGGAATGTAGTTTTCAATATCTACAGTAGAATCAGAGAAGAGAATTTCTTCGTAGCTAACAAGAACATTGTTCTCATCAAGATTTACCTTGTAAGCCTTACCAGCCTGGATGTTTGCAGGAATCATAGAACGTGTAGAGAATGTCAATGTCTCAGCAGACTCACCAAATGCAGGGATAGTCTTAATGGACATTGTACGATAACCGGTAGTGGAGTCATAACCATAACTCTCGCCGATTTCGTCAACGAGTACGATCTTGCCACCCTGACCAAGTACAGTTGCAGGAACTTCATCAAGACCAACAACCATAGCCTTAACGATAGTAGTTGTTGTCTGAGCAGTAGCACCTACGCCATAGTGACCGGATCTGGTACCAACAAGTTCGAGAAGAGCGATGTTAGCATTAGACGCAATTCCGTAGAACTCGCCCATCTTGTATGCTCTCCAGCCGTCAACGGAATAACGATAATCGTTAATAGCGAAGATTGTTGCTGCGTTAGTGTTGTAGATGCTTCCGTAGAATGGGTTATTGCCGGAATAATTGATTGTCTTATCAACTGTAGAAACGTAACCAGAATTCAAGGAGTCATACCAAGAATTTGTATCGCTATCGAAGCCGATTTCAGAATCATAAATGTAGAATGAACCGCCATTCTCATAAGCACCGGGCATTGTGCCGTATGCAGCAGTAGTGATGTGTACATACTCACCATCTACAACGTAGGAAACGAGATCGCCAGTTGCAAGGCTGTTAACCAAATAAGCGTACTGCTGGTAACTTGGACTGCTGCTGTTGTTAATGAAATTAGCATTGGAACGAACACCATCAATGGAAGCAATAATGTAACGCTCAATCTTGTTGTTTGCTGTGAAGAGGTTTACAAATACCTGACCAAGATATGTGTCGTAGCCAGAAACACTCTCGATAAGTGCGTAGTTGCCGTAAGAAGTGTTGGTGTTAACAAGAACATCAACGATGAAGTGGGAAGTTTCGTCTTCATCAGTAATAAATGTGTACTGTGCAGACTCAAGAGCGTACTGACCGTTAGTGATAAACTCTTTTGCACGATCAGTTGCAACTTCACTAAGTTTGTACTGAACGCCGTTTACAGTGTAGGTGTCGTTTGCAGCATTGTAGCCGTTCTCACCATAACCGTAACCGAAACCGGAAACATTGCCTTCAACCTTATCAAGTTTCTTGATGAAGGTGTAGTCTGTCTCGTAGTATACAACATAGTCACCTACTGCAAGTTCGCCATTGGTAAGTTGAATCTCATCAGCTTTGAAAGTCTCTGTAGACTTAGTCCAATCGCTTCCATAAGCAGCAGGATTAGCAATAGCAAGAATAACATCGCCATTTTCCTTTACTGCAGAAACAGTAGCAAGGGTGTACTCTGTGATAAGAAGAGTATCGATGATTCCATCGCCATTGTTGTCGATGTAACGAACAGGAGCGGTAGAATTACCAATAGCCTCTTCCTTGTAGATTGCAAGGCCCTTCTTGGGCTGCATTGTATAAACAGAACCGGAGATGGTGCCATAAACACCAGAAATAACGTCAACAGCCGTGTCGTTAACGAAGATTGTGTTATCAAGGTTAACGTTTGTCTTACCATTCTTATACTCAATAACAGAGCCGTCAGTAAGCATATCCTTACCGTCTACTTCTACAACAGCACCATCTTGACGCCACTTAACAGTAGCACGTGTGCCGCTAACTGCATCATAAGAGTCTGTGGACTCACCGATGATAGCGTAAATTGTACGTGTTTCAGAAGAACTGAATTCGTTTTCAAGATTTGTAGTAAGAATACGATACTCAGTGCCAAGGTCAGCAAAATCGGAAGAGATCTTTGCTGTGATTACCTTGTACTCATACTCGCCAAGAGCGTTTGCAGCGTCAGTTGCAATGTAATCCTTGAATACAAAGCGGCTGTAACCTGCGGTAGTCTTGAGGTAGTCGTAATGAGAAGAAGTAGGAGCGATAGGATAAACTGAGTCTTCATTCCAGTACATACCAAGTGCAGCGTGGTCGTTAGCAACCAAAACTGCTGTTACGTCAAGGAGATCGAAGCCTTCTTCGCCAAGAGTAACGCCTTCAACTGCTGTTTCAGCGTATACTGCATTGTACATCATGATCATAGCACCGTCTCTGTCGAGACCAAGAGCCATAGTAGCCTCTGTAGCGTAGATGTTCTCAAGAAGACCTGCAAGACCAGCAAGACGCATGGTGTTGGAAGCCCAAGCAGGACCTACAAGACCGTTCTTAACAGGATCCTTACCAAGAGCAACGAGGAGCATCTTTGCAGCCTCTGTGCCAGTAACAGGAGCATCAGGACGGAATGTGCCGTCGCCGTAACCGTCGATTACGCCGTTAAGGTCACAATAGTTGATGTAAGTCAGAGCCCAGTGGCCTGCTACGTCATTGTAAGCAACAGTTGCGTTGCTGTAGAAGTTACCAGCGCCGTCAACGTCACCAGTCTTCAAAACGTAGATCATCTTTGCCATCTCGGCACGGGATACAACAACGTCGCCCTTTACAGAGCCGTCGGGGTAGCCAGCGATTACGCCGAGACCGGAAAGCACGTCG
>JAZUCL010000006.1:0-106275 GCA_045639125.1 Eubacteriales bacterium
AATTCTCGGTTTTCATTGAAAAGCTTTTCAAAATCAGTCACATTTTCACCGTCCTTTCAACTATTAGATTGGGAAACTTACAAAACGTTACAATAATTATAACATATTTTCTTCAAAAATTCAAAAAGTCTATGGATGGAACATACGCCTATGCAAATTAGCAGATTTTTGCCAAATATTCGATTAGCTGGCGATTAGCAAAACGGCGATTTTCTGCTAATTTCCTGCTAATCGGGATATGGTGAAAGTTTGACTTTGTTTTACTCCCTAAAAATGAAAAACTCACTCTAAAAAATAAGTGAGCAAAGAAAAGTAAAAGTGCCGAGAAACCTTGATTTCTCGGCACTTTTTGGCGCGCTTGCCCGGATTCGAACCGGGGGCGTTCCGCTTAGGAGGCGGACCCTCTATCCTGCTGAGGTACAAGCGCATATACGATACAATTCAAACAAATTACCATTTGCCTTTTTGCAAAGGCGAGCGTTAAAACACCCACTTAGGAGGGGTTTATTATATCCATTTAACTAAGGAGGCAGATTTACCTTTCATTGTAACGGATTTTGCCGTTCATGTCAAGAAAATCCACTAAATAATCACATTAAAAAAGAAAAAATCAAAAAAGTTCTTGCATTATCATCTTGTGTGTGCTATAATTACTTCACTGTGTATAAAATGTAATCGGAGGCAATATAAATGCAAACTATCAATCTTATTCTCACTATTGTGCAAGTTCTTCTTGCAATCTTTCTAATCCTCGTCGTTTTGTTCCAGTCCGGCAAGTCTGCTGGTCTTTCCGGTGCAATTGGCGGCGGTGCTGAAACTTTCTTTGGTAAGAACAAGGGTCGTTCTATGGACTCTATGCTCAACAAACTTACTATTGTTGCCGCTTGTGCTTTTGCTGTTATCGCAATTCTTACCAACGTTATCCAGTAATTTATCTACTGAAACGAAATGCCGCTTTTACGGTTTACACTCGTAGAAGCGGCTTTGTTTTCATATCCAAAACGTATCAACCTACGTTCTCGTCAAATATATGTTCAAATCCATTGGCAGAAAAGTCGGCGATATACTCTCCCATTCGTGACAGAAGTTTGTCGTTATCCTCACCATCTACATCGCACCCGTCAAGGTCTCGGCGTGCAAGTTCTTCTGCCAATATGTCGTATATCATTGTATCCTCATAATCAAGTAACTTCTGCATGATTCCTCCATTGCAGTATGCGTCGGACGGATACAACTCATCATTCATTATATGCACATTCTCACCCATACCAACAAGTGGGCAGTAGGCGAATATATCACGTGTCAGTTTATCGTATGCACGGCTGTCCTCTGACGTTGAGTTCGGAAGTCCCAATACGATATTCCCTAAAAACACTAAATCAAGAAGCCGTTTGTATTCTGAAATTGTCAACTCTATTTTCATCTCAAATTCCTTTCCAAACTTGCCATAAGCGTAATATCATTTTACATCATTATTACGCCTATGTCAACGGAAAACAAGGAGGTCTATTTATGGTAAGTGTATGTATACTATTTGGCGGTGCATCAAGTGAATACGAAGTCAGCCTTTGCTCTGCGGCAAGTGTGCTGAGAAATATTGACCGCACAAAATATCACGTGTTGCCTGTGGGTATCACTCGTGACGGCGGTTGGTACTACTATATAAGCGACGATGTAGACGCTATTGAGGCAGACAGATGGTGTACTCCTGAAACTGCCAAACCTGCGTATCTTGTGCCTGACCGCACAATTCACGGACTTGTAACGGCAGACGGTGAAAAAATCCGTGTCGATTGTGTGTTCCCTGTACTTCACGGCGTATGCGGTGAGGACGGCTCTATGCAAGGTCTTTTGGAACTTGCCAATATTCCTTACGTCGGCTGTGGTATTGCCGCAAGTGCCAACGGTATGGATAAGACTATTACAAAACTGTTTGTTGACAGACTCGGTATTCGTCAGGCAAAGTGGCTCTACTATACCGACGAGGAGTTTTTTGCCGATACTCAAGGCGTTGCACGCCACATTGTTGACACGCTCGGACTTCCCTTGTTTGTCAAGGCGGCTTGTACAGGGTCAAGTGTCGGTGTTACAAAAGCAAAAACTTTACAAGACGTAATTGACGGGGCGACCCTTGCACTCAAATACGGGAAAAAAGTATTGTTTGAGGAAGCCATTGTCGGCAGAGAGGTAGAAGTTGCCGTTTTAGGTTGCGGTGCAAGTACAAAGGCTTCTGTTTGCGGTGAGATACGTCCTGTTCAGGAGTTCTACACTTACGACGCAAAGTACAATGACGATGCAAGTGAGTTGTATATCCCTGCTCGTATCAGCGATGATGTTTCTGACAAAGTTCGTGACTCGGCAATTAAAATTTTCCGCAGTCTTGACGGTTTTGGTCTGTCACGTGTTGACTTCTTTGTAGAGGAAAACGGCGGTATTGTATTCAATGAGATAAATACTATCCCCGGCTTTACAAAAATTAGTATGTACCCAAAACTGTTTCAGGCATCAGGTATCCCTTACGCACAACTGATTGACAAACTTATCGACCTTGCATTTACTCGGTGACGCCATGGATAAACGTGCAATCGGTGTATTTGATTCAGGGCTTGGCGGTTTAACTGCAGTAGCGGAACTGCGTCGTCGTCTGCCAAGTGAGAATATCATCTACTTTGGTGATACAGGCCGTGTGCCTTACGGCTCTCGAGGTCGTGACGTTATTGTAAAGTACGCAACTCAAGACTGTGCCTTTCTTAAAACATTTGATATTAAGGCTATATTAGTTGCCTGCGGTACTGTATCGGCAACTTCATTAGACGTGCTTCGTTCCAAATTCGACCTACCTATAACAGGAGTTGTGGAGGGTGCGGCACGGAAAGCAGCGAAAGTGACTAAAAGCGGAAGAATCGGTGTTATTGCAACGGCGGCAAGTATTGCAACCGGTGTATATAGCCGTGAACTTGCCGCTATTGACAAGTCACTTACCGTATACGAAAAGGCGTGTCCTCTATTCGTACCGATAGTGGAAAATGGTCGTTTTGACCGTTTTGACCCACTTGCAAA
This sequence comes from Eubacteriales bacterium, assembly GCA_045639125.1. Lineage (GTDB taxonomy): Bacteria > Bacillota > Clostridia > Oscillospirales > QAMX01 > JAZUCL01. Next base: position 3,061 of record JAZUCL010000006.1, read on the forward strand.
ACTCCTTGTGGCTGATTACTTAAAGGAACTTCGTGATTTGGATATTGACACTCTTGTATTAGGCTGTACCCACTATCCACTGCTTGCAGATGCAATTTCCGATTATATGGGTAGTGGCGTTACGTTAGTTAGTTCAGGTGCAGAGGCGGCGGCAACGCTTGCCGATACCCTTAACGAAACCAATTCACTATGTGGCAGTATGAAAGGTGAAACGAGTTACTATGTCAGTGACAGCGTTGAGGACTTCCGCCGTTATGCGTCTATGTACTTAGGCACAGACCTCGACGGCACAGCAGAGAAAGTCGATATTGATAAGTATTAAACAAGAGGGAGCGTTTGCTCCCTCTTGTTTTGTAGTTCTTTGATTTTTATTCCTATGTAATTGTCGGGCGATTACTTCTTGCAAACAAAAAAATGTATTCAGTCGATATGTCTATCAACTAAATACATCTCCTGCTTCTTCAAACATTCGCTTGACACGATTTTTAAGATGTGGGTAGCCTGACAAAGACGGATCTTTAGACAATATACGCTTCGCCTCACTTCGTGCGTCTGTCAAAAGACGCATATCTGCACCTAAATTGGTGATACGACTAACGGCGACACCTGATTGACGTTGTCCAAAAAATTCGCCCGGGCCACGAAGTTCCAAGTCACGCTGTGCGATAATAAATCCGTCTGTCGTTTCTTCCATGACGGAAAGACGAGCCAACGTGTCAGCACTTTCGTTTTCAGAGAATAAGACGCAATACGCACGCTCCCGGCCTCGTCCCACACGACCTCTTAACTGGTGTAACTGACTAAGCCCGAAACGCTCGGCATTTTCTACTACCATCATTACGGCGTTTGGCACGTCAACTCCAACCTCAATAACAGTCGTTGACACAAGCAGATGTATCTTACCTGCCTTAAATCGCTCCATACACTCTTGTTTTTGCTTTTCGCTCATCTTGCCGTGTAAATACTCCACCACAAAGCCACGAAAGACAGTTTCAGACAAGGTTTTGGCGTATGCTTCCACCGCCTTTAAGTTGTTTCCGCCCTCATTGTCCTCAATAAGAGGACACACAATATACGCCTGTTTCCCTGACGCAAACAATCTGCCCATGAAATTATAAATCGTCTGTCGTTGCTCCTCTTTAACAAAGCGAGTATACACAGGTATACGGCCCGGTGGCAGTTCATTTAATACAGATACGTCCAAATCTCCATAGAGCATTAACGCAAGAGTACGAGGGATAGGCGTGGCACTCATAACAAGCATATTGACGTTTTCGCCCTTTGCAGACAATGTACCACGCTGACGTACACCAAATCTGTGCTGTTCGTCAACAACTACAAGTCGTAAATTGTCAAACACTACTTTATCATTTAGTACGGCATGGGTTGCAATAACGAGTTTAGCACGTCCCGACGAAATGGAGGCGATAACCTCACGGCGTGCGGCGGCACGCAGACTTCCTGTAAGAAGTACCGTTTCAAATCCAAATCTTTCAAACATGGGGGCAAGGGAGTTAAAATGCTGTGTTGCCAAAATCTCGGTAGGTGCCATGAGTACAGTTTGACCGCCATTTTTTGCAACGGCAAAACCGCAAGCGGCGGCAACCATCGTCTTTCCTGAACCTACATCGCCTTGAACGAGTCTACGCATTGGTGGCTTAGGTGTGCCGTCAGCAGAGGCTGTCATATCCTCCAAAGCCTCGTCAATACACTTTCTCTGTCCGTTAGTCAGAGTAAATGGCAGAGATGAAACAAAGTCACTGATATTAGTATCGTCAAGAGGCTGTGAAGTTGTTCCGTCACGGCGATTGCGAAGTCTTGACAAACCGATAGAGAGTAAAAACATCTCCTCAAAGGCAAAACGGCGAGAAGCAATTTGTGCATCGTACATATCGTTTGGGAAGTGGATTTGCCTGTAAGCGTATGCAAGATGGCACAGTTTATGGGTGCGGCGAACATCTTCTGGCAGACAGTCAGGAATGTCACCTATGTAACTTTCAAGGGCAGAACTTACACCACGAGCGACAGCGTAGTTAGTAAGCCCTGCTGTAAGTGGATATATAGGTAAAATCCTGCCGGTTGCAGATGTTTCCGACTTGCCTGCTTTTTCCGCCGGCTCAAATACAGGGTTTATCATGGTGAATGTTCTGCCTGTCAGTTGCGGCTTGCCGTAAAATACATACGTTTCACCTCGCACGAGGCTGTCACGAATATAGGCTGCGTTAAAAAACGTCAAATTTATCGTGCCTGTATCATCACTTACACGGCATTTTGCAAATGAAACGCCGCTTTTGCCACGTGCTGTTGTTACAGGTGAGCAGACAGTGGCACGAATACATGAAGGTACGTTTGGTTTTAGTTGAGAAATGTAGCAAATTGTCCGTCTATCCTCGTATGTGCGTGGGAAGTGGGCAAGAAGTTGACCGACTGTGTAAATTCCCAATCGCTCAAAATACTTTGCTCTCGTATCTCCTATGCCTTTTAAGTTTTTTATTGTGTCGGTCAGTTCCATGTTTCCACCTCCTTTGGATAATTTTGTCGTTAGAAGTTTATCTTTCTGTCTTTTATCCAACCCTTACCCAAACTTTTGACTCTCTTAAACCATACTCCGTAGGCACCCTTTCTGTGTGGACAGAAAAATAGGGTCTGCGAAGCAAGAAAAAATAATCAGAAAATACACGCCATAAGATGGGGGGATAAATCAAGGCAAATTATCCATTACCCAAATTTTTGGCTTTCTTTTACCGCTAATTCATCACATCTGTTGTTGTATGGGTTTAAGGCATGACCTTTCACCCAAATGTATTTAATCTTATGGATTTTTTCAAGTTCAAGAAGTTTTTCAAATAAATCGGGGTTTTTAGCAGGGGATTTATCAGGCTTTACCCAGCCTTTCCTCTGCCATGTCTTTGCCCAGCCAAGACTCATTGCATCTATTAAATATTTCGAGTCACTGTATAATTCCACTTCACACGGCTGATTAAGTGCTTCAAGACCAGAAATGGCAGCAGTCAATTCCATACGGTTGTTAGTGGTGTTTTTTTCGCCACCTGACATTACCTTTTCAACGCCCTTAAACAGTAAAATTGCTCCCCAGCCGCCGGGGCCAGGATTGCCTGAACAAGCACCATCTGTATATAACATTACTTTCTTCATATCTTTATTTCCTTAATCTGTAAGACCGAAAGGAAAACCCTTTCGGTCTTTAGTTTTATTTATTTCTGTTTTCGCAGATTTCCTGCAAAAGTTCTTCTTGTGACTTCATATTATGGCGAGCCATATATGCCTTTGCCTCTTGGCTGCCGTAGTAGGCGGCATCTTCAATATATTTGCGGGCGGTCATAGTATCCTTGAAACCTTTGCTGATGCCAAACCTCTCGTCTACGCCTGCGGTATGGGATTTCTTATAATACATCATCGCAAGATTATACAATACGTCGGGGTTGTTGGTTTTCTCTAACTTTCCAAACCAGTATATTGCCTTTTCCAAATCAAAGGTTGAGCCGTCCTCGGCATAATATTCACCGAGGAGAAGGCAGGCGTCTTCGTCGCCCTTTTCACCTGTATCGGTCAACAACTCAACGGCCCTCTTTGTATCGGCAGGAATGTCGTTTGCACCAGTCAGATAAATGCTACCGAGAACGGTTTTAGCCTGTGTGCAACCGTTTTTGGAAGCGAGATTAAGCCATTCCACGGCGGCCTTGAAATCACCGCAACTTATCAGTTCACCGCCGTATGCAAACTGACTTTCGCCGTGTCCGTACACAGCCGCTTCGGCAGTAGATACACCGCCTTTTTGCAGTTCTTTTTCGAGTTCCTGCTCTATATCGGCAACCATCTTCTTCGCCTCAGGGCAGTTAAGTTTCGCTAAATTGCGAATTTCATCGTATGCAAGGGCAGATTTCAAACGGTCTTCACCTGCATCCCTTAACGCAAGGAGGGCAAGTGCGTATTTTGACTCAAGATGCCCCATGTTGGCGGCCTTTTTGTACCAGGTAACAGGGGAAGCGGCACGTCCCGACTTTGTCCAGCCACACTCAGAGCCGTATTTACACACCAATGCTACCTTATAACTTTCGTCTGCCGTCAAAGAAGTCTTACTTGCAAGATTCTGCCACAGGTCAAATGCCTTTTCATACTCTTCTTCGTCAATTGCATACTGAATTTGATTACGAATCCTTGTAAGGCGAAGATTCAAAACGCCTTTAACTGCCCCCGCAACAGCCGCAATTAAAATTATCAGCAAAATGATGAGAATAACGGGGGAAAGGACAGCAATAAAAATCCCAAATACGCCCAACTTATCAAATAAAAATGACCAAAATGGTGCTAAAAACTGAGCCATAGTTATACCTGACTTTCTTCCAAAGGCTTATTCTTTTCCTGTTCCTTTTTAGTCTTTTCTTCTTTTGCATTCTTTTCCCGCACTTGTTTGAGAATTTCCTCATCGGTGAGAATGAAGTGATCTTTCATATATTTTTGGGCTTTAAGAGAACCTCTGTAAGCCGCCTTACGCAGATAGAAGTCGTAATTAAACGTAAGGTCAAAACGCTTCGCTTCTGCCTCCAAATAATCTTTATCGCTATCGGAGAGAGGAACAATGGTATCCTTCTTTTTGATGTAGGCAATTGCAAGATAGAAAAGAATATCGGGATTTTCGTGCTCTTTGCCCTTTTCAAACCAGTAAATTGCACTGTCCATATCATCGTGGTTATAAAAGTGTGCACCGAGTTTAGCGGCAGAGTGAATATCGCCGTCTTCGCCTGCTTCTTTAAGCCATCTTACACCCTCGTCTACGTCTTTTTCAACGCCGTATTTGCCCTGCAATAAAATGCTGCCGTAGAGGTACTGTGCATCTGGGTAACCTTTTTTGCAAAGGAGCGAAAGCCAGTCAAGAGCCTTTGCAATGCTTTCACGAGTACCCTCATTCAAATAAGACTCAGCAGCGGCAAACTGATCGCAGTTTGCACCGTAGCGGGCAACAGTTTCGAGGTATCCCTCTTTCTTTTCACGAAGTGCGGTAGCGGAAATTACATCAAATTCACGCTCCATTTTAGCCGCATCGGAGCAACCATAACTTGACAGACTGCGTATTTCATTTACATATTTGGAAATTGCGACACCGTCGTCATTTTTAACGGCAGTTTCGTATCTGTTACGGGCAAGTCGAAACTTTGCGGAAAGATTTCCGCCGTCTGCCGACTTTTTGTACCAGGTAAGTGCATTATACCGCTCACCTGTGCGTCCCCAGCCGTTTTTCTCGCCCATTTCGCAGATTCTGCCGATATCGTACATATCGTCTGCATCGAGGGTGCGGAGATTCGAGTACGCCATATAACAGTCGTAGGCTTTGGCGAAGTCGCCCTTTTCCTTTGCAACGTAAATTTCGTGGAAAAGTGCATCAACAGTCTTTTCGTCACTGACTTTTTTAGCCTGTTGAGCGACACGTGCCTTTTTCTCTCTGATACGGTCTATTTTTCTCTTTATGGCTTTGACGATTGCCACTATAATTACAAGTAAAATAATTGCGATGGTGGGGAATATGGCAAGAAGCACAACTCCAAACATTGCACCAAACTGTCCAAAATATGCGTCCCAAAGACTTTCAAACATAATCATTTATCCTTTCAACAGGCAAAATGAAACTTATTCTTCGGCAGGTGCAGACGCAGTTTCCACTGCCTCCGATTCCTCAAATTCCTCCTCGGACTCTTCTTCCTTGGCAGTTATTGCAAGGTCGATTACCTTAGCATCGTCAGACGCACGCATAAGGATAACGCCCTGACTTGCACGTCCGCAGACACGAACGCTTGCCGCATCGGTACGGATTATAGTTCCCTCACTTGTTATCATCATCAAGTCGTCCTCATCGGTGGGAACGGCAATAGCAGCGACAGCACCTGTCTTTTCCGTAACTTCATGGCACTTAACGCCTTTGCCGCCACGGTGATTACATGAAAATTCTTCAAGGGGAGTACGCTTTCCATAGCCGTTTTCAGATACTGTCAATACAAGTTCTCCGCCTGTAACGCTGACAGCACCTACAACTACGTCTCCCTCTGCCAAGTCAATAGCACGGACACCTGCCGCATCTCGACCCATAACACGTACTTCACTTTCATTAAAGCGGACGCATCTGCCTGACGAGGACGCAACCATAATATCGCTGTTGCCCTCTGTCACACATACACAGATAAGAGCGTCGTCATCACGAAGTGTCAATGCACGAATACCGGTCTTTCGGGCTGTGTCAAGGTCAGTTACCGACAGACGTTTAATAACGCCCTGACGTGTAACGAATACAAAGTATTTGCCCTCCTCGTAGCCGGTAATCGGCATAACAGCCGTTACTTTCTCATCGGCATCAAGGCTCAAAAGGTTGACCATATTTGTACCCTTTGCATTTCTGCCTGCCTCTGGTACTTGATATCCTTTCAGGCGGTATACTCTGCCTCGGTCGGTAAAGAACAGGAGGTAGTTGTGGGTCATGGACGTAAACAGAGATGTAACAACATCCTCTTCACGAGTTGCCATTCCTGTAACTCCTCGGCCTCCTCGACGCTGTGCTCTGTATGCACTAACAGGCAGACGTTTGATGTAGCCAAAGTGGGTACGAGTATATACGCACTCCTCATTTTCGATAAGGTCCTCAATATCCATCTCATCGTCAACCATCTCAATAGCAGTACGGCGTTCATCTCCGTACTTATCACGAATTTGACGGATTTCACTCTTAATGATATTGTAAAGGAGTGTTTCATCTGCAAGAATTGCCTGGTATTCTTCAATTTTCTTGTATAATTCACGAAGTTCGCTTTCGATTTTGTCACGTTCAAGACCGGTAAGACGACCAAGACGCATATCAACGATAGCCTGAGTCTGCTCATCGTCAAGTCCAAAACGCTGACTTAAGTTGAGTTTAGCCTCCGCCTCACTCTTTGAGCCACGAATTATTGCAACAACCTCGTCTATATTGTCTACAGCAATTTTCAGACCCTCGAAAATATGAGCACGGCGTTGTGCCTTTTCAAGTTCAAATACAGTGCGGCGAGAAACGACTTCTCTTTGATGTATGATGTACTGGTCGATAACCTCACGAAGCGACAAAATCTTAGGTACGCCATTAACGAGGGCAAGCATAATAACTGAGAAAGACTCTTGAAGTGACGAGTAGGAGTAGAGTTGGTTGAGAACAACCTGTGGATTTGCGTCTTTCTTCAATTCTATAACGATTTTAAGACCTTTTCGGTCAGAGTGGTCACTCAGATAGGAGATTCCCTCAATACGTTTCTCCTTAACGAGATCGGCTATAGCCTTTACAAGTCTTGCCTTGTTGACCATGTAGGGAAGTTCAGTAACTTCGATACGGAATTTGCCCTTTTCCTCTAAAATTTCGCACTTTGCACGGACTTTGATAGCACCACGACCTGTTGCGTATGCGGCACGAGTACCACTTCTGCCGACAATTACACCACCGGTGGGGAAGTCAGGACCTTTGACAAACTGCATAAGTTCTTCTAATGTTGCCTCCGGATTGTCAATGACGTAGCAGACAGCGTCGATAACCTCACAGAGATTGTGAGGCGGAATATTTGTAGCCATACCGACAGCAATACCCTGTGAGCCGTTGACTAAAAGGTTTGGATAACGTGACGGGAGAACAGTCGGCTCTTTGTATCTGCCATCGTAGTTGGGCATAAAGTCAACTGTATTTTTCTCAATATCACCCATCATCTCCATACTGAGTTTCTGTAACCGAGCCTCAGTATAACGCTGAGCAGCGGCAGGATCTCCGTCAACAGATCCAAAGTTACCCTGACCGTCAACGAGAGGATAACGGAGTGAAAAATCCTGTGCAAGACGCACAAGTGCATCGTATACAGACGCATCGCCGTGTGGGTGGAAGTATTTCAGCACGTCGCCGACTGTCGCCGCAGACTTGGAATATGCCTTGTCGGGAGTCAGGCCGGAGTTGAACATACTATATAGAATACGGCGGTGTACAGGCTTTAGTCCGTCACGCACGTCCGGTAACGCACGTGCTACGATTACTGACATGGAGTATTCGATGAAAGATTGTTTCATCTCCTTTTCCACGTCTACGTCAATGACGTTGTAGTGGGGTGTAGTATCCATATTGCAGATCCTTTCATGTGTAGTGTTTTGTCGGATTAGTTATTCCTCGCTTGATGCCCTCAACTTCTCCGCCTGGTCTGCGGTAATGAGTGCGTCAATCATCTCGTCCAGATTGCCGTCAAGGAATGCGTCCAACTTATAGAGAGTCAGACCGATACGGTGGTCGGTAATACGGCCCTGTGGATAGTTATAGGTACGAATACGCTCACTTCTGTCTCCGGAGCCAACCATACTCCGTCTTTCAGCAGAGATAGCGGCGTTTTGTTCAGACCGCTTTGACTCAAGGAGTTTTGATGCAAGGATTTTCATAGCACGCTCACGGTTTTTGTGCTGGCTACGTTCGTCCTGACACTCAACCACAACGCCTGTAGGCAAGTGGGTGATACGAATAGCACTTTCCGTCTTATTGACGTGCTGTCCGCCTGCACCGCTTGAGCGGAACGTATCAATTTGCAAGTCTCCGGGGTTTATATCAATATCCACCTCATCAGCCTCAGGCAGTACGGCAACGCTTGCCGCCGAGGTGTGAACACGGCCACCCGACTCTGTTTCCGGCACTCGCTGTACACGGTGGATACCGCTCTCGAATTTGAAACGTGAATATGCACCGTCACCGATAACCATAAAGGAGATTTCCTTTATTCCTCCTATTTCCGTTTCATTTATGTTGTTAACTTCAATTTTCCAACGCCTACTCTCGGCATACATAGAGTACATACGGTAAAGTGAATGGGCGAACAGAGCAGCCTCCTCGCCGCCGACTCCGCCTCGAATTTCTACGATTACATTTCGCTCATCGTTAGGGTCTCTCGGTAGAAGAAGTACCTTTAACTCCTGCTCAAGACGTTCCATATCCTCCTTAGCAGCGGAATATTCCTCCTGGCACATCTCCTTCATATCAGGGTCTGCATCAGACATAAGTTCAAGTGCCTCGTCTGCAGTGTTTTTTGCCGCCATATACTGACGATAGCACTCAACGACAGCGGAAATATCCTTTTGTTCTTTCATAAGTTTCGCCATGCGGGCAGGGTCACCGAATACCTCCGGCTGTGTTAAAAGTTCTTCAATTTGTGTATAACGCTCCTCAATAAGAGCAAGTTTAGAAAGCATATTGTCTGTCCTTTCAAACTATGGTTTTTATCTTTTCATACATAGTTTATTATACCACAAATTTTACCAAAAGACAATACATTCATAGCGATTTGCCTTAAAAAATCAAAAATTTGCCTTTTCTTCTTGTATTACTCCATGCTTAGTGGTATAATAAACTGAATACATATATAAAGACACAAATCGTTTTTTGATTTATGAGGTACTTATTATGGATAAAAAACTTTTGCGACTCTTGCAGCCTGGTATCGCTTTACAGTTTGCGGTACTGCTTATTTTCGCTGTGCTTGGCTTCTTCGTCAATGTATTCGTTGGCGTAGCCGAATTGGCGGTCGTAATTGCTCTTTACTTCTATATTCGTTTTTCAACGGCACAACGTAATAGAATTATTAAAAAACACCTTGAAAATATTGCTGCGGCAAATACGTCTGTTTCTACTGCCGATAACGTCCCGTTACCTATGGCTCTTATCAGAGTAGATAATGATGAGATTGTGTGGTCAAATGACGAATTTTCCACTTTACGCCGTGAGCAAGACAACCTTTTTATCAATCGTATTGATGACGTAATCCCTGAATTTGATATTCGCTGGCTTATAAACGGAAAAACCGAGTGTCCTGATATTATGCCTATCGGTGACAGGGCGTACAGATTATACGGTCAACTTGTACGTACAGGCGGTAAAAATTCCCTTATGTACAGTCTTGTTGCCGTCGATATTACCCACTATGCTAATCTTGAAACTGAAATTTCCCTCGCTCGTCCAACTATCGGTATCATTTCCATCGACAACTATGACGAGTTGACAAAAAGCACCAACGAGATGTCGTTTTTACTTGCAGGTATTGACGAGAAAGTTATGAAGTGGGTAGACGATAACGGCGGCGTTATAGTTAAGGCTGAACGTGACAGATACGTTGTCATATTTGAGCAAAGACGTCTTACTCAATTTATCAATGAGAAATTTTCCATTCTTAATGAAGTGCGTACAATAGTCGGCAGTGACAAAATCCCTGCTACGCTGTCAATCGGTATCGGCAGAGACGGCAAGACTTATGCTGAGAGTCTTAAATATGCCCGCCTTGCTCTTGATATGGCTTTGTCAAGAGGCGGTGACCAAGTAGTTATTAAAAACCATACAGGATACGAGTTCTTTGGCGGTCGTTCCCGTGAGATTGAGAAACGAACAAAAGTCAAAAGCCGTGTTATGGCAAATGCCATGAGTGACTTAATTCGCACATCATCTAAAGTTATCGTTATGGGACACAAGTATTCAGATATGGATTCCATCGGTGCATCGGCAGGTGTCGTATGTGCGTGTCGTAAGTTGGGTATCCCTGCCCATATCGTCTATGACCCGTCTACAACTTGTGCTGACGTTTTGTATGATAGACTCATAACGGAAAGTGAGTACGAGAATGTATTCGTAACTTGTGCAGAGGCGTTGGAATTGTGCGATTTTAAGACGCTTCTCGTTATTGTAGATACCACAAACCCTGCCTTTGTAGAAGAACCGAAACTGTTGACGTCGGCAAAGAAGATAGTCGTCGTTGACCACCATCGCCGTGCGGTGAATTATATTGAAAATGCAGACTTGAGTATGCACGAGCCGTATGCGTCAAGTGCCTGCGAACTGTTTTCAGAGATATTGCAGTATATTGTCACCCCATCGGAAATATTGCGGTCAGAGGCTGAATGTCTGCTTGCAGGCATTATGCTCGATACGAAATTCTTCTCAATGAAAACGGGAGTGCGAACATTTGAGGCGGCAGCATTTATCCGCCGTGCAGGTGCCGATACGATAGAGGTTAAGAAGTTGTTTAGAGAGAATATGGACGATTACTTCGACCGTTGCAATATTATAACGACAGCAAGTCGGTATAGAGATAATATTGTTATCGCATTTTCAAATAAGGACGTGCCACGTCCAATTGCCGCACAGGCGGCAGACGAACTGTTATCTGTCAATGACGTGTCGGCTGGCTTTGTGGTGTTTAGATGCGACAACGAAACCCACATATCAGGCAGAAGTTACGGCGAAGTTAATATTCAGATGATAGTGGAGCAACTTGGCGGCGGCGGCAGTCTTAACGGCGGTGCGGCACAACTTGGTGACGTGCCCATGGAAAAGGCAACTGAAATGCTCAAAAATGCTATTGATACGTATTTTAGTAAAATATAAGGGATTTTATTTTCTCCTTTTCAATCTTCGATGACATACTTTTCTGTTTGCCCAGAAAAGTATGCAAAAGATGCCCATAAGTGAAAATATACCCCCAATCCACCAACAACTTGAAAGGACGAATATAATGAAAGTAGTATTATTACAAGATGTTAAAGGTCAAGGCAAGAAAGGTGAACTTGTAAACGTAAGTGACGGATACGCAAGAAACTTTCTGTTCCCGAAAAAACTTGCCGAGGAAGCAACTGCAGACACATTAAACTCAATCAAACTTCGTGACGAGGCGGCAAAACGCCGTTTGGAACTTGAACGAGCAGCGGCAAGAGAACTTGCCAAAAAACTTGAGGGGCTTCCTGTAAAGATTTTTATGAAAGCAGGAGCAGGCGGTAAACTGTTTGGCTCTGTAACTTCAAAGGAAATTGCAGATGAGTTAAAGAAACAGCACGGCATTGAACTTGACCACAAGAAAATTGTTCTTGACTCTGCCATAAAGACTTTTGGCACAGTAGAGTGCAAGGTAAAACTCATGCCTGAAATTGCAGGAAAATTGTATGTAATCGTAGCAGAACAAGGCTAAAAGAGGCTAAAACAGACGGGAGTGTGAACAAATGGACGAACTGCTTACAAGACAACCACCGTCAAGTGCGGAGGCTGAGCAGGCGGTCATCGGCTCAATGCTTATTGATGCTGAGTGTATTCCTGAAGTAATTGAAAAACTAAGGGAAAAGGATTTTTATTTCCCTCAAAATCGTATCATCTTTGAAGCCTTTTCAACGATGTTTTTAACAGGTGCGACTATCGACCCTGTAACTGTACTTGAACAGTTGCGTCAAACAGGTAACTACGATGCGGCAGGCGGTAAAAGTTATATAATGCAACTTATGGAAATTACACCCACTGCCGCCCACGTAAGCGAGTATATCTCCATATTACGTGATAAGACGATACTCAGAGAACTTGCAACTGCTGCGGCAAAAATTACAGATACAGTAAGTGTCGGCGAGGGCGATGCAAAAGATTTGGCAGAATACGCCGAGAAACTCATATACGAGGTGCGTCAAGGCAGAGAGATAAAAGGTCTCCACCACATTAAAACCGTCCTTTATGACGTATACACCCAACTTGACGAACTTGCAAAACACGCCGGACAAATCCCCGGTATTCCCACCGGCATCGGCGATTTGGATAACTTTATTGGCGGCATGAATAACTCCGACCTCATTTTACTTGCGTCACGTCCCGGTATGGGTAAGACGAGTTTTGCATTGAATATCGCTCTTCATGCGGCAAAGAGAATTGGCAAAAGCGTTGCCATTTTCCAACTTGAAATGTCAAGAGAGCAACTTGTAATGCGTCTGTTGTCAAGTGAGGCGTTAATTGACTCAAAGAAACTTCGTACAGGTATGCTCAACGAGGAGGAATGGTCACGAATTGCCAGAGCCTCCACTATGCTTGCAAAAACCCAGTTATACATTGACGATAACCCCGGACTGACTGTTGCTGATATGAAATCCAAGTGCCGCCGTCTTGGCGACAATTTGGGCCTTGTGGTAATTGACTACTTGCAACTTATGTCAGCAGGCGGTAAGCGACACGACAACCGCACAGCAGAAGTTGGTGAAATATCCCGTGCCATGAAAATTATGGCAAAGGAACTTAATGTTCCTGTCCTTTGCCTGTCACAGTTATCTCGTGCGGCGGAAAAACGTGAGGATAAACGTCCCATGCTTTCCGACCTGCGTGAGTCAGGCTCAATCGAGCAGGATGCAGACTCTGTACTGTTTTTGTATCGTGATGACTACTATGACAAAGCATCTGACGATAAGAATACGGCAGAATGTATTATAGCGAAAAACCGTCACGGTGCAACAGGCACAGTTAAACTCAACTGGATGGGTCAGTTTACCACCTTCTCCTCTATTGAAACTCGCCATGAACCTACATGATATTTTAAGTAACTATATCGCCGCCTATAATGTCCCTGACGGTGCAACTGTCGTATGTGCGTTATCAGGCGGTGCTGACTCTGTATGCCTTTTGACTCTCATGGCACAAAACCCAAATATACGCACGGTTGCCTGTCACGTCCACCATGGTATTCGAGGTGATGAGGCTGACAGAGATGCTGCCTTTTGTAAGGCATTATGCGAAAAGTACAAGGTCAAACTCTCTACTGTATACAAAGACGTTCCTGCCTATTCAAAGGAAACAGGAAAAAGTATAGAGGACAGTGCAAGAGTTTGTCGTTACGAAGCATTAGCAGAGTGTTGTGAGAATGAAAATGCATACGGTGTAATGACCGCACACCATGAAAGTGACAACGCAGAGACGCTTATCCTCAATTTGCTTCGAGGCAGCGGAGTCCGTGGTCTGGGCGGTATACCTCCAAAACGACCTCTATCTCGTTTTTGGCTTATGCGTCCCTTGTTGGAAGTTCCAAAGACGGAAATTTTGGAATATTTACGTCTTTCAGGGATAGAATATGTGGTAGACTCCACAAATTTGGAACTTGACGCCATGCGAAACTATCTGCGAGGTGTTATTTTCCCTCAATTTGAAAAGATAAATTCTTTTGCCACATCTCATATTGCCTCTGCCGCATTACGTGTTCGCCAGGAGTTGACAATTACCCAAGGCATTGCAGACGATTTAATGGACTCTGTATCTGAAAAAGACGGCGTGGTTTCCGTTTATACTAAATCCCTTATTGACACTTACGACTCTGTCCGTGCAGATGTGCTTAACAGAATGTATCGCTTAGTATCTAAAGGCGATGAAATGCTTACGTCTGCACATATCACTGCGTTAAATGAATTGATGCGTTCCAAGTCACCGTCGGCACAAATATCTCTGCCTGACACAGTGACTGCATATAGACAGTACGACAAATTATGCATGGCTCATCTTACCACCTATCCGCCTTACAATGTTTCTTTAGCGGTAGGGGAAAGTGTAAAGGTGGCAAATTTTGTGGTTTCTTGTAAAAAATCCCACAGGATTTACAATAATTTCACGACTTTTACGATTGATTGTACTAAAATAGATGATGTGCTTTCTGTTAGATGCCGCAAAGAGGGAGATAGTATATCACTACTTGGTCGAAACGGCACGAAAAGTATCAAAAAAGCCATGATAGACTCAAAAATTCCGAGATATGAGCGAGACAGACTTCCAGTTATTGTATGTAAAGACAAAGTTCTTGCGGTATACGGACTTGGAATTTCCAAAGATGTAGCAGCAACCGATTTGGAAAATGCCATAACTATTGAAGTCACACGGCAGTAAAATATAAAAAACAAATGAAAAGTTTTGGGAAGGATATATTATGGGGTTTGAAAAGGATCTTAAATGCATACTCTTTACGAAAGAGCAACTTGAAAAGAGAGTACAGGAACTTGGCAAACAGATAACGAGTGAGTACTCCAACTTAGGAAAAGGGGAAAAACTTCTCTTTGTTGGTATGCTGAAAGGCTCGTTTATATTTATTTCTGAGTTGGTACGCAATATTGATCTCCACTGTGAGATTGACTTTATGGTGGCATCATCTTACGGTAACTCCACCGAAAGTTCAGGCAATATAAAAATTAGCCGTGACATCGGCAATATTGAAGGTCAGCACGTAATTATTGTGGAAGATATCGTGGATTCTGGCAACACGATGCGATACATACTCGACAGTTTATCTGCACGCAATCCTGCGTCCTTAAAACTGTGTTCACTTCTTGATAAGCCGTCACGGCGAAAAGTGGAAGTGAATATAGACTACTTAGGATTTGAAATCGAGGATGAATTTGTAGTAGGCTACGGCCTTGACTACGCCAGTCGCTACAGAAACCTGCCATACATCGGTATACTGAAACCTGAAGTATATATGTAGGTAAGGACGAACAGGAAGTAAAGGAGTGTTTTTTTGAAAAAGACCGCATTTCGAGGAATTGGATTTTATATACTGATTATTCTGATTCTTCTTGGCACAATTTCGTTTATGTACTCCTCCGTTGAAACGGAAGAATTAAGTTATTCTCAGGTTGTTCAATACTTCCGTGACGAGAAAGTTGAGCAGTTTGTAGTTGACGGCACTATGCTTGTGTTTGAGTTGAAAGACGGAACGCAAGGCAGTTATGACTTGCCCAGTTGGAATTGGTTTTATAATGACGTAGGTGAGTTGATACTTGAACAGAGCGAAGATGGTATAATCAGTTACTACGATGTACGTGCTGCGGAGGAGATGCCGTGGTGGATAAGTTTCGTGCCGTACCTTCTTATGATGGTTATTTTTGGTCTGTTCTGGTACTTTATGATGAATAAAGCAGACGGCGGAGCAGGCAAAGCAATGAGTTTTGGTAAGGCGAGGGCAAAACTTGCCGACCAGACGAAGAATAAAAAAACATTCGCCGATGTAGAAGGCTCTGAGGAGGAGAAAGCCGAACTTAGCGAGTTGGTAGACTTCTTGAAGAACCCGAAGAAATTTGTTGACATCGGTGCAAGAATACCGAAAGGCGTACTTCTTGTAGGCCCTCCCGGTACCGGTAAAACACTTCTTGCCAAGGCAGTTGCTGGTGAGGCAGGCGTTCCTTTCCTGTCTATTTCCGGCTCCGATTTCGTAGAGTTGTACGTTGGTGTCGGTGCAAGCCGTGTGCGTGACTTGTTTGAACAGGCAAAGAAGCAACAGCCAGCAATTATCTTTATTGATGAGATTGACGCAGTCGGTCGTCATCGTGGTGCAGGTCTTGGCGGCGGTCACGATGAACGTGAGCAGACACTAAACCAACTCCTCGTAGAGATGGACGGTTTTGGTGCAAATGAGGGCGTAATTATCATAGCGGCTACAAACCGCCCTGACATTCTCGACCCTGCTCTTTTACGTCCGGGACGTTTCGACCGTCAGGTATACGTTGGTCTTCCTGACATCAAAGGTAGAGAGGCTATTTTGAAACTCCACGGCAAGAACAAGAAGTTTGAGCCGTATGTGGACTTCTCCGCAATAGCAAAGGGTACTACCGGCTTTACAGGTGCAGACCTTGAGAACTTACTCAACGAGGCGGCACTTTTGGCGGCTCGTGCTAATAAACTCCGTATAGGTGATACGGAACTTCAAGAGGCTTTTATAAAGGTTATTATGGGCCCTGAAAAGAAGAGCCGTGTCATATCTGAAAAGGATCGCCGTTTGACTGCGTTCCACGAAGCAGGTCATGCGGTAGTTAATAAGTTCTTACCGACACAGGACCCTGTACACCAAATTTCTATTATCCCAAGAGGCAGAGCAGGTGGATATAACTTGAATTTGCCTACTGAGGATAAAACATACTCGTCAAAAAGCGAGATGCTTGAGGATATTGTTGCACTTCTTGGCGGTCGTGTTGCTGAACAACTTGTTCTTGGTGATATTTCAACAGGTGCATCTAACGATATAGAGCGTAGTTCAAACATTGTACGTCAGATGATTACAAAGTACGGCATGAACGACAGACTCGGACCGATTACCTATGGTTCAACAAACAACGAGGTATTCTTAGGTAAAGAGGTCGGCCATGCACGTAATTATTCTGAGCAGGTAGCGGCAGAAATTGACGAGGAAATCCGTAAGATAATCGACAACGCTTACAAACGCTGTGAAGAGATACTAAAGGATAACATGACAATTCTCCACACAGTTGCCCAGTTCTTACTGAAACACGAGACTATGGACGGTGAAGTGTTCGAGCGTCTTATGAATGGTGAAGATGTTAGTGTAATCGAGGCAGATATAGAGGAAAAACGTGCAAAGAAACGTGAGGAAGAAGAACGTCTTCGCCGTGAGGCAGAGGAAAAAGAAAAGGCGGAATTAAAGACCGTTAATCCTCCTCCGTCTATGCCTTATATTTCTCCTGATGGCGTTGAGGATAATAACCCCGATAAAGTAGACCACTAACAGAATAAATAATATCTATTCATTTGGCACAGTATGGTTTATACCATACTGTGCCAAATCTATTTTTTCTCCCTCTTAAACTTCTCGTTCTTTTCACCATCAATTAACATATACATAGTTACAAATAACGATGGGAGAAAAGACGTATGCTTGACAAGGTATTTTTTGGAATGGTTGCCGTGTCATTCCTCTCGGCACTGTATACGGGAAGAATGGCGGAGTTGACGGCTGCCATAACAGACGGGGCACAAGGTGCTGTAAATCTTGGCATATCCCTTTTAGGTGCTATGTGTTTGTGGCAAGGACTGTTGGAAGTGATGTCGTCAAACGGCTGTGCTTCTGCCATACGCCGTATTCTTACGCCAATTATTTCACGACTGTTTCAAAGTAAAGACGATAAGATGAGTAAGTCTGCACAAGAGGCAGTATGTGCCTGCGTTGCGGCAAATGTACTTGGACTTGGCAATGCGGCAACACCGTTTGGTATGGCGGCGGCAAAACTCGTCCATACAGGCGGTGACGTACCAAGTGAACGGCTTTGTACTCTGACTCTTCTCAGTAGCGTATCACTTCAAATAATTCCTGTAACGGCGGCGGCAGTTAGGCACGGACTCGGGGCAGAAAACCCATACGATATTTTATTTGGTGTGTGGGTATCGTCAGCGGTAGGTCTTATAGTAGGATTATTGGTACTGCGACTTACACGAAAGGTACATAAAACAGGTGGAAACAAGTGACAAATATCCTTGTACCCCTTTTTATAGTTACAGTTCTACTCATTTCTACAATACGAAAAAAAGAGGTGTTTGCACCATTTGTAAAAGGTGCAAAAAAAGGACTTACAACAACCATTGACCTACTGCCGACACTTGTAGGACTTCTTGTTGGAGTTTATATGCTAAGAGCGTCTGGGGCACTTGACATAGTGGCAGGGTGGCTTAAACCTGTTGCCTCAATATTTGGTATTGAGCCGTCACTACTCCCGCTCATGCTGTTAAAGCCGTTGTCAGGCAGCGGCAGTTTAGCACTCGGTACAGACCTAATAAAGACGTATGGCGTAGACAGCGTAACAGGCAGAACGGCGGCAACCGTTTTAGCGGCAGGAGAAACGACTTTGTACACAGTTGCAGTCTATATGGGTGCAGCAGACGTGAAGCGGTCAGGACGTGTACTTACAGCGTCTCTTTTGGCAGAACTTGCGGCTTTTATTACGGCCGTTTTATGGGAAATGGTATAAAAAATAACGGACGTTTATTAAACGTCCGTTATTTGTCTTTTAAGATACTTAGATTTTTCTAACCTTTACTTCCTTGCCTGTTTCAAGAGCCTCGTTGATAGCGTTCAAAATGAATACGGGCTTAATAAAGTCCTCGTAACTTTCAAACATTTTACCTGTACGAAGCATCATATCGAAACGGCGGAACTCGGTAAGATATCCGTCAAGCAAGGAAATATTTGTATGTACAACTTTTTCCAAGCCATAGATAGTAGCAGAATAGCCCCAACTGCCGAAGTGTCCTGTTACGTCATAGTTGGGATAACGTGCAATAAATGTAGCGGCATCTTCACGGCCGACTGCAACGATAGAGTCAATGTCATATCCAAATACTTCACCCATAATCTGAACGAGGTGCTGTGTGTAGAAGTAGAATCCGCCCCACTCATTCTTCATGCTAACGGGTGCAGAGACAGAACCGCCGTAGATACGCTCAAGTTCGTCTGACTCACGAAGTTGCTTCATACGCTGAGTGTCAATAACCATACCGCAGGAAGATCCGCCACAGAGTGGTACGTTATTCTTACGAGCAATCTCAATAAGTTCAATAGCCTCATCGGGATCAATGGTGATAGGCTTGTCGATAAAAGCAGGAATACCGTTTTCGATGTACTTCTTAGCATACTTAAAGTGTTTACCGCCGTGACGTGCTGTTACCATAATAGCATCAACTTTGCCAACCCATGCCTCTGGATTGTCGGAAATTTCAGCCTTACCGCCTGTTATTTCCTTTATCTTCTCGTTTTCTTCAGGATTGTCACCGTAAAGACCGACGATTTCATATCCGCCATAGGGAATGTTGTTAGTCAATGCGTCTCCTTTGTAGATGATGTTTGCAAATGCACGTGCGTGGGAGTTTTCAGTACCGAGAATTGCAATTTTGAACATGACTCATCTCTCCATTTTTTAATATTGTCACCGCCAGGTGACATCGTAGTGTCATTATAGCATATCTGTTTTGGAAATTCAATACATAACCGCCAAAATAAAGACACATTCTGCCACCAAATAATAATAAAAAATTCCCAAGTGTTAAAACACTTGGTAATTTTTACTTCTTTGTTATTTACTTTACAGTAATTGCTGTGATATGAGGCTGAACACCTTCATACCAGTAAAGGAAACCTTCCATATCAATTGTGTCGCCGACATTAAGTGCCTGTACAGCCTTGTATACGTCAGTATCAGCACCATATACGCCGTTTGCATCACATACGTAATACTCAACAACGAATGTGTATGTGTTGCCGTTTACGGAAGCGTTAAAGTAAAGGTCAGCGTCAGTGCCCTCTGCTCCTGAACCGTCCCAATTGTACATAAATACGTCACCTGAGTCATTTACTGCCTCAACAGTCATACCCTTAAAGGAAACGAACTGATTTTGCATTGCAACAAGTTCCTCTGTACCGAGTTTTTCAGTTGCGTCAACAGCGGGAGCGATATAAGAACCTTCGAGAATTTCGTATGTAGCGTCAATAATCTCAATTTCTCCTGCCCACTCAGCTTTGAAACCAGATACTTTAAGTTTTGTGCCGATAGCCAGTGCATTGTACTCTTCCTCTGTCATGGGGAGATTGTAAATGAAGTATGCACCGTCTTTGTCTGCGGTGTAAAGAGTTGCGGCATTGTCCCACCAAGACTGCTTTGCCTGTACGTAAGTTTCAACAGTTACAGCAGAATTTATTTCTGCCTCAGCATACTCTGCGTAAGTCATTACGCCTTCGCCTTTTACGTCTGCAACGTCAGAAACGTCATTAGTTGCACAGCCAACAAGTGTGAATACAAGTGTAAGTGCTAAAACAATAGAAATTACCTTTTTCATAGTTTGAAAACTCCTTTCATTTTCTATGTACTTTTGGGTTCAACTCATATTATACCTTATTTTTATTGGAAATCAATGGATAAACTTGACTATTTATTATGAATATTTCCCCTCTTATTTGACAGTTTGCCTCGAAATTGTGTAAAAATCGTGGAAATTATGATAATAAGCCACGCTACCGCCAATGCAATAAGTAACAATACCGATTCTGGCGGCAGTGGTCCTAAATCACGATTATTTACTCGGATTGAACCTGTTTCCGACAGACGATATAACGCCGATACGTTAGAAAATAGGGTGTCAAAATACTTATCGTCAACCTCTTCTCCACGATTTGTTGACTTAGTTACATTTTCTATAAGTTGACCTGCGGCATTTCTTAACGATGCTGAGCCGTTCCAAACAGGTGTAACGAATGTGTTGTCAAGATTTTTAAGAAGAAGTTTCGATGCGTCAATCTTAATTGGGTAGTATAAATTGTTATCTGTACCGCTTTTTGCAAGATAGTCTAAATACTCAGGAGCGTTTTGTGCCTTTGTTGTGACAGGCACGTACCCCTCCGTCTTTGCGTAAGCAAGTTGCACCTCATTTGTAAGAAGATACTGACAAAACAGCCATGACGCAAGAACTTCTTGGACGTCAGATTTATTAAAAATACAAACTGACGGGCCTTGCGAAATCATAATGGGAGCAGTTTTATCATACTGTGGTATTGGCAAAACCACCGTTTCAAAATCCACAATACTTTCCTCACTTATATCAATTAGGGGAGCGTTGGCACCCATCCATGTAGCACCTGCCGTTGAGTCAACGGCAAATATACATTGGCCTGCGTTTAGAAAATTGGCAGGATAACTTGAAATCTTAAAGGTGGAAAATGCTCCGCTTTTTGCGTGTGTTGAAATTGTGCGAAGAAAGTCTTTTGTAGTGTCGTTAAAAAGGAGTATGTCACCGTCATTTGATGAGTACTCTCCCCCTGACTGGTAGAGTGCGTGTATCATCATATTGTCGGTTGACTTGTATATAAAAGGGATCATTACCTTTTGACCATTTACTATGTAGTTGCCGTTTTCATCCTTTGCCAATGCCTTTTCAGACACTTCCCACACGAAATCCCACGTCACCACGTCAGGTAACGTGTAGCCTAACGCTTCTACATACGTCTTATTGACGTATAATGCCTCTGTGGAACGCATATAAGGCAGTGCATACTGTACGTTGTCAATGACACCCTCCGACAAAAACTTTGGGACAATCTCATCACTTGTGGGTGAATCAAACAAAACCGACGTACCGCCTAAGCCGTAAGCCGTATCCGCCATCAACTCATCAAGAGGTACGACAGTATTCGATCCTGTTATGTACGTTGCAATATGGTCAGGGTACGTTATACATACGTTTGGAGTCGTTTTCGTTGCGATATTTGTAATTACATCATTATAAATTCTGCCGTAGTCAGTATAAAGACGAAGTTTTACAGTTATGTTGGGATAAAGTTTTGAAAAATCCTCGATTGCCTTTTCGTATATGGCAGTTTGAGTCTTATTAGTATCGTTTTTTGCCCAGAACGTAATTTCATAATTTCGTGACGTGTCAAACTCGTCAGGCATGACGAATGGGGCTGCTCCTAACGTGCCGTGACAGCCTAAGAGAAATATAAATGAAATGGACAAAAGTAGAAGAATAAATCGTTTCACCCTTTTAGTCCTCCTTTCGCTACGCCTTCCATTATTCCCTTTCGGAATATGAGAAACAGAACAATAAGAGGTATTGATATAACGACAACAGCCGCCATCATGGCAGGTATATTCTCTCTGCCAAAGCCGTTTTCACGTATCTCCTGTATGCCGTTAGACACAAGAAAGTATGCCGCATCGTCAGTAATAAGGCGAGGCCATACGTAAGAGTTCCAGCACTCAATTACTTTAAGTATTGTAATAGTTACAATAGTAGGACGACAGATAGGCAGCAATATACGTCTTAGGAATGTAAAACGCCTTGCTCCGTCAACACGAGATGCAAGATACAACTCGTTTGGTACCTGTGCGAATCGTTCTCTAAGCAGATAGATGTAGAAAATGGAAGCGGCAGACGGGAGAATAAGACCGACAAACGTATTTCGCCAGTTTAGATTTGTAATCGTCATATAGTTTGTAATTATCACAAGTTCGTTTGGAATCATCATCAGAGCAAGGAATGCAGTAAATACAATATCCTTGCCACGAAAGTCAAGACGTGCAAAGGCAAATGATGCAGGAATAGTAATTAAAAGCATAAGTGCCGTAGTAGCCACAGTATATATAATAGTATTTATAAAGTAGCCGCCAAGAGGCACGGCAGAAAATGCGTCTATGTAGTTTTGGAATGTAGGCGTTAGAGTATAGAGTGCAGGGATATGCTCTGAGGCATACGCACCGTAACTTTTGACAGATGTTAAAATCATCCAGTAGAAAGGGAACAGTACCACAACCGCCCACAGACTCAGACCTGCAAAAATCAGAGTCTTTATTGGTATATTTATTGAAGTCTTTTTCACAATTTCACACTCCGTCAATAGAAGTTGTGGCGGCGACTAAGGGCAAGATTTGCAACAGTTATAGTAAGGACGATGGCAAAAAGGATAATTGCCGCCGCCGATGCGTAGGACGGATAACCGCCGCCGACACCATAGAGCATATCATAGACGTAGCCGACAATGGTATTCATTTCTGCGGCATTTAAGTCTGTTCCAAACAGTGCTACCGCATCGGAATATGCCTTAAACGCACCTATAAAACCTGTTACAACAAGGTATGACAGCGTAGGTGAAATCATAGGCAAAGTAATCTTCCAAAACACTCGGCTTTTAGAAGCAGAATCCACTTTTGCCGCCTTATAATATGTATCGTCAACGCCTGCCAAAGCACTTGTCAGCAGTAAAATCTTAAAGGGCATGACAACCCAAATTGTGTAGACGCATAAAACGAGCATCTTCGCCCAATATGGACCTTGAATAAAGTCTATTGCCTCCATACCAAATGCTGACAGACATAAGTTTACAAGACCGTCTGTGTATGCTGTCTTTTGGAATAAAATCATAAAGACAAGACCGACAGCCAACGTATTTGTTACGTAGGGCAAAAAGAATACAGTCTGATACAGACTTCTAAGTTTTGTAATTGATACAAGCCCGACTGATATGACAAGGGCAAGTATCGTTGATAGCGGTACTGTAACTGCAACGAGAATGAAAGTGTTCTTTATTGCCTGTAAAAAGTATGGGTCACGAAGTACAAATGAGTAGTTGTAGATACCTATGCCGTCATAAGTACCTGAAGCGGAGTTCATGCCCTCCTCAAAGGAGTAGATAAATACGTCTATTAAAGGGTAGACCATAAATACCAAGAGGAAAATACCGGCAGGCAAAAGATACAGCCACGCACCGTATCTTTCTTTCTTCTTCATACTATTCCTCCGTTTTTTCTCCAACGTATACACGCTCCTCTGTTTCTGCATCAAACAGGAACACCTCTGACGGCTCTATGAAAAAGTGGGCTGTTTTCTTACTCTTTGTATTAACTATAGCAAAATGACGCTCTGTGCCGTGGATAATTGCTCGTACTTTATCCTCTGTTTCAGGGTGGTTGCCGATAAAGAGGACTTGTGGTACTGACCAAAGGGACTCACGGTTGATTTCGAGAGGTCCGTTTTCGTCATCATATATAAATCCCTCAGGACGAATTGCGGCAATCACGTCTCTGTCTTTGACACAAGGGGTATCCATTACGCAAGCATCACCGATGTACAACTTCTCGTCACGTACTTTTGCACGGAAACGAGTTGCAGGGATAGAACCGATAAATGACGCAACGAATAAATTTACAGGGTCTTCATAAATCTCTTTTGGAGTGCCAAATTGCTGTAATACGCCGTCATTCATTACAAGAATATAGTCACACACAACCATCGCTTCGTCTTGGTCGTGAGTGACAAACAGGGTGGTGAGTTGAGTTTCAAGTTGTATAAAGCGTATTTCCTCACGAGTTACAAGTCGAAGTCTTGCGTCAAGGTTGGACAAAGGCTCGTCAAGAAGAAGCAGTGACGGTTTCTTCGACAACGCTCTTGCGATAGCAACACGCTGTTGCTGACCGCCCGACAACTCACGAGGCAGACGGGAAAGCATATCGGAAATGCCTACAATTTTTGCCGCTCTATGTGCAAGGTCAAGCATCTCCTCTTTCGACAATCGGCGTTCGCCTTTAAGGTTTTCTAAAGGAAATAAAATATTTTCAAGGACTGTCATGTGTGGGTACAAAGCGTAGTTTTGGAATACAAGTCCCACATCTCTATCCTCAGCAGGAAGTTCGGTAACATCTTTTCCGTCAAAGAGAATTTTTCCCTTTGTCGGCTCAGTAAGCCCTGCAATCATGTTAAGCAGTGTACTTTTACCACAACCTGACGGGCCTAAAATTCCAACAAGGTTTCCGCTTGGTATTTCAACGGAGATATTGTCAACAGCGACAGTCCCTTTCTTAGATTTTCTCTTGGCCGGATATTTCTTTGTCAGATTTTTCAATGTAACGTAAGTTGACATAAAAGATACTTCCTTTCGTGAGTTAAAACGGCTGATTTTTGTGCCTATGTTCCCATTTTAGACTAAATTACACGTTTAGTCAATGCTTTTATTCGTATATGTGGAAATGATGTTGTAATAAAATCCTATTAAATTCATACCTTGACAAGCCGTTTTGTTAATATTGTCACAAATTATGTTAAAATGTCTAAAACCCTTGATATCTTGAGAAAAAACTTGTATAATGTAAGTGTGTGTTTGTACACAGATAGCAGACACAAATGAAAACAAGACGTATGATTTTACGTCTTGGAAAAATTAGAAAATTACAGTATGCCAAGCCTTGTTTTACATGGCGGAAGGAGCGAACATGAAAAGAAAAATTGCAATCATCGGAGCCGGTAGCGTTGGTGCTACAATCGCATATACTCTGTCCTTGTCCGACACGGCATCGGAAATCGTTTTAATCGACATCAATCGCAATAAGGCTGATGGCGAGGCGATGGATATTATCCAAGGTGCAAGTTTCCGTGACCCCATCTCCGTTATTTCAGGCGACTATGAGGACGCAAAAGATGCTGATGCTGTAGTTATCACATCCGGTATCGCTCGTAAGCCCGGTCAGACTCGTCTTGAACTGACTCAGACTAACGTAAACATATTAAAGGAAATTGCTCCAAGGATTGCAGCAGTCGCACCAAATGCTCTGTATGTTATCGTTTCTAATCCGGTCGACATAATGACCTACGTATTTACTAAAATTTCAGGCATTCCTGAAAGACAGATTATCGGTTCCGGTACTCTTCTTGATACAGCACGTCTCCGTCATGGTCTTTCTGCACATTATAATGTGGCTCAGAAGAATATCCACGCTTACGTTTTCGGTGAGCATGGTGACACTTCTTTTGTTCCTTGGTCTCTTGCAAATATTTCAGGTATAAGCCTTGATGAGTACGCTGAGTCTATGAACTCTTTAGGCAGAGAGGTTGCTGCTCTTGACCGTGACGCTCTTGTTGACTACGTTCATACATCTGGCGGTGAGATAATCAAGCGTAAAGGTGCTACTTTCTACGCTGTCAGCGTATCTGTTTGCAACTTATTAAATGTACTGTTTGCATCAAATGAGTCAATTACAACTGTATCTACCATGATGCATGGTGAGTACGGTCTTGAGGACGTTGCTCTCTCTACTCTTACTCTTATCGGTCCAAAAGGTGTATACGCTCGTGTCGAGCCGCAACTGACTGATGAAGAGTTGGCAAAGATGCGTCACAGTGCTGACGTACTCAAGGAGATTATCTCTCAAATTAAACTGTAAAAATACGAATTTCCGTGAAAGGAGATACGATTATGACATTTAGTTATTATCCCGGCTGTACCTTGCGTACAAAAGCCAAGGATTTAGATGCTTATGCAAGGGCGTCAGCAAACGCTCTCGGCATTACATTAAGAGAAATTGAAAATTGGCAGTGCTGTGGTGGAGTATATCCATTAGGCAGTGACGAAATTGCGTCAAAACTTTCTTGCGTTCGTGCCCTTGCAGACGCAAGAGATAAGGGCGAAGACTTAGTTACTATGTGCTCTGCATGCCACCACGTTATGAAACGTGTCAATGACGACATGAAAAACGTGGCAGACATTCAAACAAGAGCCAACAACTACATGAAACTTGATACGCCCTACGTCGGTGAGACAAACGTACTCCACTTCTTAGAAGTGCTTCGTGACCGTATCGGTTTTGACGAACTTAAAAAGAAGGTAGTAAACCCATTAACTGATAGAAAAATCGGTGCATATTACGGCTGTCTGCTCCTTCGTCCCAGTAACGTCCTTGCATTTGATAATGCAGAAAATCCCACGATTATTGAGGACTTTATCCGTGCGTTAGGTGCAACACCTGTTATATACCCATACCGCAACGAGTGTTGTGGCGGTTATATTTCCTTAAAAGAGCCACAAAAGGCAAAGTCCCTTTGTGAAGACATCGGTGAAAGTGCTAAGAGTTTTGGTGCAGACTGTCTTGTGACTGCTTGCCCGCTTTGCAGATACAACTTGTCTAAGTCACAGCAGTTGCCTGTTTTGTACTTTACCGAGTTGTTGGCTGAAGCCCTTGGCGTAAAGGAGAGTGCTTTCAATGGCTAAAACACAGGCGGATAGAATCCGTGAAATTGGCAATGTCAATCCACGAAAGTGTATGAAGTGCGGAAAGTGTAGTGCTACCTGCCCATCATTTGACGAGATGGATATTAAGCCTCATCAGTTTGTAAGTTATGTGGAAAATGAGAATATTGAGGCACTTTTAGAGAGTAAAACTCTTTGGACGTGTTTAAGTTGCTTTGCCTGTGTGGAGCGTTGCCCGAGAGATGTACAGCCGGCAAAAGTAATTGATGCGGCACGTCAAGTTGTCGTTCGTCAAAAGGGCGGCAACTACTTGACAGCAAATGAAATTCCGGAAATTATTGACGACGAAACTCCACAGCAACTTTTAGTCAGTGCTTTCCGTAGATACAGGAGGTAGGCGACACAATGCAAAGAATAGGCGTATTTGTATGTCATTGCGGATCAAATATTGCAGCGACTGTAGACGTAAATCGTGTCGTTGAACTTGCTTTGCAAGAACCTGGCGTAGTCCATGCGGCTGAGTATCCGTATATGTGTTCTGAGGCAGGACAGCAGAAAGTGCAAGCGGCAATTAAGGAGTTTAATCTTACCGGTATTGTCGTATGTTCCTGTTCTCCTCGTATGCACGAGGCAACATTCAGAAAATGTGCCGCACGTGCAGGACTTAATCCCTACATGGTTGAGATTGCTAATATCCGTGAGCATTGTTCATGGATTCACAAGGACGTTGAGGAGGCAACCTTAAAGGCTACAATCCTCATGCGTGCCGCTGTTGCAAAGGTGAATTTGAATACTCCTTTGCAGGCCGGCGAGAGCCTTGTAACAAAAAGAGCGTTAGTTATCGGCGGCGGTATCGCCGGTATCCAGACCGCCCTTGATATTGCAGACGCCGGCTACTTGGTAGATATTGTTGAGAAAACTCCGTCTATCGGTGGTCGTATGTCACAACTTGATAAAACTTTCCCAACTCTTGACTGTTCCGCTTGTATCCTAACTCCTAAGATGGTTGAGGCTGCGGCTCATGAGAATATCAACATCTACACCTACTCTGAAGTTGAAAAGGTATCCGGCTTTGTCGGTGACTTTAGTGTTGATATTCGTGTCAAGGCAAGAAGCGTTGACGCCACTAAGTGTACCGGTTGCGGCTTGTGTCAGGAGAAATGTCCGTCTAAGAAAACTCCAAGCGAGTTTAATAGAGGTCTTGGTACAAGAAGTGCTATCTACACTCCCTTTGCTCAGGCTATCCCCAACGTGCCTGTAATCGACAGAGACGCTTGCATTAAGTTTAAGACAGGTAAGTGCGGTCTGTGCGAAAAGGTATGTCAGGCTAAGGCTATCGACTACGAGCAGAAAGATACTGTATTTACCGAGAAGTACGGTGCAATCGTTGTTGCAACCGGCTTTGATACGATAAATCTTGATAAGTACGATGAGTACGCATATAATCAGTCAAAGGACGTTATCACTTCTCTTGAACTTGAACGTATTATGAATGCCGCAGGTCCTACAAAGGGTCACTTGGAGCGTCTTTCCGACGGCAAAGCACCAAAGGAAATTGTATTTGTACAATGTGTTGGCAGCCGTTGCTCAGATAGCCGTGGCAAGAGTTACTGTTCAAAAATCTGCTGTATGTACACAGCAAAGCACGCTATGCTCATTCGTGACAAGTACCCAGATGTAAATGTTACGGTATTTTATATTGATGTGCGTACCCCCGGTAAGAACTTTGATGAGTTCTACCGCCGTGCCGTTGAGGACTATGGCGTACATTATATAAAGGGACAAGTGGGTAAGGTAATTCCGCAAGCAGACGGCAGTTTGCTCGTACAGGCTTCCGACCTCTTAGACAATCGTCAGATTAAAATGAGTGCTGATATGGTTGTTCTCGCAACTGCCATTGAGCCTAACCCCGATGCAAGAAAACTTGCTACTATGCTTACTGCAAGTATTGATACAAACGACTTTATCACTGAGGCACACCCGAAACTTCGACCTGTAGAGTCTCCCACAGCAGGTATCTTCCTGTCCGGTGTTTCTCAAGGCCCTAAGGATATTCCCGAAACGGTTGCACAAGCAGGTGCTGCGGCTGTCAAGGTAATCGGGCTTCTTGCCAAGGATAAGTTGACAACTAACCCATGTACCGCAAAGAGTGACGAACTTTTGTGTAACGGCTGTAGCGTTTGTCAAAACGTATGCCCGTACGGTGCTATTTCCTACGAGGAACGTGAAGTCAACGACCACGGTATCCGTGAAACACGCCGTATTGCAGTAGTTAACAACGCTCTTTGTCAGGGTTGCGGTGCTTGTACTGTAGCCTGCCCAAGCGGTGCTATGGACTTACAAGGATTTTCCAACCTGCAGATTATAGCGGAGGTAGATGCAATATGTCGATAAATCAGGAATTTAAGCCAGTTATCGTAGCGTTTTGCTGTAACTGGTGCAGTTACGCCGGTGCTGACCTTGCAGGCTCTTCTCGTCTTAGTTACCCCGCAGATGTTAAGATTATCCGTGTGCCCTGTTCTTGCCGTGTAAACCCCATGTTTATTCTCCGTGCATTTGAAAAGGGTGCCGACGGTGTAATCCTGTGTGGTTGTCACCCCGGCGATTGCCACTACTCTACTGGTAACTACTATACTCGCCGACGTATGACTCTTTTATTCTCCATGCTCGACTTTATGGGTGTGGAAAACGGCAGAACTCGTGTTGAATGGGTTTCCGCCGCTGAAGGTGTCAAGTTCTCTACCGTTATGAACGATTTCGTGGCGAAGATTACCTCCTTAGGTAAAAATGTTAGATTGGGGGATTTACGATGCAAAGACTAATTGCAAGAGCAAAAGAACTCATGTCTGACAACACGGTTGCACGTGTCCTTGCTTGGAAGAAAGGCGATCTCCCCTACGACCGAGAAGTTGCTTTCTTTGATACTGTGGAAAGCCTTGACAACCTTGTCTATGACGACTTTTGTGCCGCTAACTTGTCAAAGTATATGATTGAAGCGTCCAAACTTGAAGGTAAAACTTTAGTTTGCCTCAAGCCTTGCGATAGTTTCTCCTTTAACCAACTTGTTGCTGAACATCGTATTGACCGTGATAAAGCGTATATTATCGGTGTCGGCTGCCGTGGTAAACTTTCCGAGAATAAACTCCGTGAAAATGATATTAAGGGTATTCTTGATATTGAAGTGTGCGGTGATACACTTAACGTATCTACTCTTTACGGTGATAAGACGATAGCGTATGCAGACGCAATGCTTTCAAGATGTCACGTTTGCCGTGGTAAGACTCATGCAGTTTGTGATGAAACCATGTTTGAGTCACAGGACACTACCGATTCCGATCGTTTTGACGAGGTTCGTAAGATTGAGGCCATGTCTCCTGCTGAAAAGTTTGCATTTTTCAAAAACGAACTTTCAAAGTGTATCCGTTGTAACGCTTGTCGCAACGTATGTCCCGCTTGCTCATGTCGTAAGTGTGTGTTCGACTCTACAAAGTTTGACTCACAGCAGAAGGCGAATGTAGATCCATTTGAAGAGAAAATGTTCCACATTATCCGTGCATTCCACGTTGCCGGTCGTTGTACCGACTGCGGCGAGTGTAGCAGAGTATGCCCTCAGGGTATCCCGCTCCATCTGTTTAACCGTAAATTCATTAAAGATATAAACGAACTCTACGGCGAGTATCAGGCAGGTGCCGATGTAAACGCAAAGCCGCCTCTTACTAACTATACCCAAGGCGATGCCGAGCCGAGTATCGTAGCAGAAAGGGGTTAAGTCATGAAACGAATTGCAAGAAGTGACCTGCCCTGCCTGTTTGGTCGCATTTCCGATAAAAACGCTCTGTATTTGCCTCTTGTGGTGGCTGGACAGACTGATTTTGGCAGATATTCTGATGACGCTGTTGTTGACCTTGACACCTTAAAAACTGTCAA
Source organism: Eubacteriales bacterium (assembly GCA_045639125.1). Lineage (GTDB taxonomy): Bacteria > Bacillota > Clostridia > Oscillospirales > QAMX01 > JAZUCL01. Next base: position 34,098 of record JAZUCL010000006.1, read on the forward strand.
GTCAGCAAAAGATGCGTTTTTCCCTCAAAGCGAAACGCTTTATACGTGTTTTCGTGACGGCAAAAAACTTAGAATTGAAGCGGAAGAACTTCAAAACGAGCCTTTCGTTCTGTTTGGTGTCAAGCCTTGTGACGTAAAGGGTATCGAGGTTCTTGACAAAGTATTTTTAGCAGATCCTATCGATTCTTTCTACGCTGCTCGCCGTGAACATGGTATCATAGTAAGTCTTGCCTGTTCTGAACCGGAGGAGTCTTGTTTCTGTATGGCATTTGGCACTGATTGTACCGAGCCGACAGCAGACGTATCCGTTTGGCTGACTGAAAACTACCTCTACTGGAGAGAAAACACCGATAAGGGCTGTTCTTTGACAAGTCTTGTAGGTGACTTGCTTACCGAGTGTGACGACAGTGAAGTGGCAGCACAAAAGAATAAGACTTTAGAGATAGTAAAGCGTTTGCCTCTTGCCGACCTTTCCCTTGAGGGTTGGAACGGCGATGCGTTAAAGGAAAAATTCGACTCTCCATTGTGGGAAAGTCTTTACAAGCCGTGTCTTGCTTGTGGTACGTGTACTTTCGTATGCCCCACTTGTCAGTGCTATGACATTAAAGACTACAACACAGGCAGCAGCGGTATGCAGAGATATCGTTGCTGGGATAGTTGTATGTACTCCGACTTTACAATGATGGCTCACGGCAACAACAGAACGAGTCAAATGCAGAGATTCCGTCAGAGATTTATGCACAAACTCGTTTACTTCCCTGCTAACAATGACGGTATGTACTCCTGTGTTGGCTGCGGTCGCTGTGTTGACAGATGCCCTCAGAAGTTGAATATTGTAAAAGTAATAAAGGCTTTTTCCAAGGAAGGAGGTCTTAAATAGTGAGTGGTCATGAATGTACCTGTCACCCTGGCTTTATCCACGATACGTTGGTGCCGATGGTAGGTGTTATCACAGATATTCGCACAGAAACTCCTGACGTAAAAACGTTTCGAGTAAATGCCCCAAACGGTGGAAAATTGTTTGAACACAAACCGGGTCAATGTGCTATGGTTTGTGCTCCCGGTATTGGTGAAGCAATGTTTTCCATTACTTCATCTCCCACAAACAAGGAGTATCAAGAGTTTTCCATTAAGCGTTGCGGTCTTTTGACTGACTACCTCCACAGCCTTTCCGTTGGCGATGAAATTACAGTACGTGGTCCGTACGGAAACAACTTCCCTGTAGATACGGCTCTTAAAGGTCAAGACCTTTTGTTTATCGCAGGCGGTATCGGACTTGCTCCTCTTCGTAGTGTAATAAACTACTGCCTTGACAATCGTGCCGACTACGGACACATTGATATTCTCTATGGCTCTCGTTCTGCTGACGACCTCGTTCAACTTGCGGAAATTCGTGAGAAGTGGGAAAATGCTCCTGACGTAAATGTATACCTGACAATAGACCGTCCTCAAGACGGCTGGACAGGTAACGTAGGATTTGTTCCAGCGTATCTTAAAGAACTTGGTTTTACTGCAGATAAAACTGCTCTCGTCTGCGGTCCTCCCATTATGATTAAGTTCGTATTGGCCGGACTTAAAGAACTCGGCTTTACCGCCGAGCAAGTATACACCACCTTGGAACTTCGTATGAAGTGCGGTGTCGGCAAATGCGGACGTTGTAATATCGGTTCAAAGTATGTTTGTAAGGACGGCCCTGTTTTTCGTTTCGATGAAATTGACGAGTTGCCTCCTGAATATTAGAAAGGAACGTGCCACAAATGGAAAAAATGGTTAATGTATATTTCTTCGGTAAGCGTTACAGCGTTCCCGCAAGTCTTACTATTATGACTGCTATGGAGTACGCAGGCTATACGTTGAGCCGAGGCTGTGGCTGTCGTCACGGATTTTGCGGAGCGTGTGCCACTATTTATCGTATAAAAGGCGACAATGAACTTAAAACTTGCCTTGCTTGTCAGACTCAGGTACAAGAGGGTATGTATGTAGCATCTATCCCATTCTTCCCAACCGATAAGCGTACCTACGAAATCGGTGAAATTCGCCCCACTCAGCAGATTATGATGGAACTGTATCCTGAAATCTACGCTTGTATCGGCTGTAATGCTTGTACAAAGGCGTGTACCCAGAGCCTCAACGTAATGCAGTATATCGCTTACGCACAGCGTGGTGAGTTTGAAAACTGTGCTGAGGAGTCTTTTGACTGTGTTGCATGTGGCTGTTGCTCAGTGCGTTGTCCTGCTGAAATCTCTCATCCCATGGTAGGCCTTCTTGCTCGCCGTCTTGTTGGTAAGTATATTGCACCTAAGACACAGCACGTTTACGACAGAGTAGACGAGATAAATCACGGTGCATACGATGAACTTATCGAGCAGATAATGCAAAAGCCTATTGACGAGATGAAAGAATTGTACAACACTCGTGATATAGAGAAATAAGGAGGGAAAGTCATGTTTACACCCCAAATGCGTGAATCCATCAAGAAGGTGGAAGCGAGCCGTGCCGCACGTATGGCAACTGAGCCTCGCCGTATGACCGCTGAGGAAAAGGACTCCCTTCTCCGTGCGTTCCACCCCGACTATCGCAGTGATGGATTTAAGGAAATTAAAATCGGTCCTAACAAGGGCCAAAAAGCACCTACCGAGTTGGCTGGTCTTCTTCATTCCAACTCCAGACTTTTATCTCAACGCCCCGATTTAACTAAGATCGACTATGATGTAGACGTTCTTATTATCGGCGGTGGCGGTGCAGGTTCTTCTGCCGCTATTGAGGCTCACGAAAAAGGTGCTAACGTAATGATCGTCACAAAACTTCGTATTGGTGACGCAAATACCATGATGGCAGAAGGCGGCATTCAGGCGGCTGACAAGGCAAATGACTCGCCTGTACAGCACTACCTTGATGCTTTCGGCGGCGGTCACTTTGCCGCTCGTCCTGAACTTCTTCGCCGTCTTGTTATGGAGGCTCCTGACGCTATCCGTTGGCTCAATGAACTTGGCGTTATGTTTGACAAGGACGCAGACGGCACAATGGTAACAACTCACGGTGGCGGTACGTCAAGAAAGCGTATGCACGCTTGTAAGGACTACTCCGGTGCTGAGATTATGCGTACTCTCCGTGACGAAGTTATCAACCGCAAGATTCCTGTTGTTGAGTTTACCTCTGCTGTTGAACTTATCAAGGACGATAAGGGACAAGTTGCAGGTGCTGTTTTGTTGAATATGGAAACAGGCGACTACATGGTTGCACGTGCAAAGACTGTTGTTATCGCAACCGGTGGTGCTGGTCGTCTCCACTATCAGAACTTCCCCACATCTAACCACTACGGTGCAACTGCTGACGGTCTCATTTTAGGCTATCGTGCCGGTGCTCCTCTCCTTTATCAAGACACTATCCAGTACCACCCAACAGGTGTTGCGTATCCGTCACAGATTTTTGGTGCTCTTGTAACTGAGAAGGTCCGTTCTCTTGGTGCAATGCTTGTAAACCGTGAAGGTGAAGCGTTTATGCACCCACTTGAAACGAGAGACGTATCTGCCGCATCAATTATTCGTGAGTGTAGCGAACGTGGCAAGGGTGTTGAAACTCCTCTTGGCAGCGGTGTATGGCTGGATACTCCCATGATTGAGATTATCGGCGGTGCTGGTACTATTGAGCGTAGAATCCCTGCCATGATGCGTATGTACTTAAACTACAATATTGATATGCGTAAAGAGCCTATCCTCGTTTACCCCACACTCCACTACCAAAACGGTGGTTTGGAAATCGGCGGTGACGGATTCACAAAGACAATCCCCAACCTTCTCGTTGCTGGTGAGGCTGTCGGCGGTATCCACGGACGCAATCGTCTTATGGGTAACTCTTTGCTTGACATTATCGTATTTGGTCGTAACGCAGGTAAGGCGGCGGCTGACAAAGCGAAGGATACTTCTATTGGTACAATGACACTTGACCATATTGATGCCTATGCAAAGGAACTTTCCGATGCTGGTATTCAAAGTGATGACGTATCACCTCTGCTTTTGCCCAAGTACGCACGTCACGAGAGATAAATTTAGAAAATAGGGAATAGCATTTCTGCTATTCCCTTTCCCAAAGAGGAGGATATAAAATGCGTGAAATCAACGTATCCGTTTTGACGGACGTTATTGAGAAGTTGTGCATTGATGCCAACTGCCACCTGCCCTCCGATGTCAAGGGTGCAATCCGCACTTGCAGAGGTTGCGAGGACTGGTCTATAGCACAAGGTGTTTTAGATAACATTATTGAGAATTTTGAGATAGCAGACGCAGAAAATGTGCCGATTTGTCAAGATACAGGCATGGCTTGTGTCTTTTTGGAGATTGGTCAAGACGTACATTTTGTAGGCGGCGATTTGAGAGAGGCTGTTGACGAGGGTGTACGCAGAGGCTACAAAAACGGCTATCTTCGCAAGAGTGTAGTTGCAGACCCTGTCCGCCGTGGCAATACCGGTGACAATACTCCTGCTGTTCTTTATACTGAAATCGTACCGGGCGAAAAGGTAAAGGTAACTGTCGGCCCTAAAGGTTTTGGCAGTGAGAATATGAGTGCTATCCGTATGTTCAAGCCATCGGCAGGAATTGAGGGTATCAAGAATTTCATACTGGAAACAGTTGAAACGGCAGGGCCAAACCCATGTCCGCCAATGGTTGTCGGTGTCGGTATCGGCGGTACATTTGATAAGGCGGCTCTCCTTGCCAAGAAAGCATTGATGCGTCCACTTGACTCATCTCACCCGGACCCATACTATGCTGATTTGGAAGTTGAGATGCTTGAAAAAATCAACGCTTTGGGTATCGGCCCTCAAGGTTTTGGCGGTAAGACGACTGCAATCGGCTTAAATATTGAAACGATGCCGACTCATATTGCCGGTATGCCCTGTGCAATCAATATCAACTGCCATGTAACAAGACATTGTACGGAGGAGATTTAGCATGGAAAAGAAAATAACCCTCCCTTTGACAAAAGAACTTGCAAAAACACTCCACGCAGGTGATAGTGTTCTTTTGACCGGTACTATTTATACTTCCCGTGATGCCGGCCATAAGCGTATGTGTGAAACGCTTGCTAAGGGCGAGAAGTTGCCTTTTGACCCGACAGATGCGACTATATACTACGTTGGTCCGACACCGGCAAAGCCCGGTCAGGTAATCGGCAGTGCCGGCCCTACAACTTCCGGCAGAATGGACGCTTACGCTCCCACAATGATGTCGGTAGGTGCTCGTGGCATGATTGGTAAGGGTGCAAGACTTCCTGAAGTAGTAGACGCTATGAAAGAACATAGCGGTGTATACTTTGGTGCAATCGGCGGTGCCGGTGCTCTTCTTGCTAAGTGCATTAAGTCTTGCGAACTGATTGCATACGAGGACTTAGGTGCTGAAGCACTCCGTAAATTGTATGTTGAAGATATGCCCCTTGTCGTTATAATCGACTCTGAGGGCAATAATCTGTATGAAAGCGGAAAGAAAGCGTATCTTGAAAGTAAATAAACAAATTGACCGCCTTGCAGGTACCTGCAAGGCGGTATGTGTTTTGGAAACATCAAAAGGGGCAGTCTCACTTATTTAGTGAGACTGCCCCTTATCATTTTAATTACACTTCGTTGGAAAGAACCTTTCCGCCTAAGAGGTGGAAGTGGAGATGATACACCGTCTGGCCTGCATCTGCTCCGCAGTTTGTCTGGAGTCTAAATGACTCAAGACCAAGTTCTTTTGCAAGTTTCGCCGCTACAACTGCGATATGACCGACAATATCGGCATTTGACTCGTCAATATCAAAGGCACAGGTTATGTGCTTTTTGGGAATCAGGAGAATGTGGGTTGGTGCAAGAGGTGAAATGTCGTGGAATGCAAGGATTTTATCGTCCTCGTATACTTTCTTTGACGGTATTTCTCCTGCTACGATTTTACAGAAAATACAATCAGACATCGGTAGTCTCCTTTCTCAAAACTTACTTTATCATGCCGTCCAAAGCAGATTCAGCCTCACGGAGAGCGTCAGAAATCTTCGTAATATCCTTACCGCCTGCCGTTGCCGCATCGGGACGACCGCCGCCGCCGCCTTGTGCTACTTTTGCAGCCGCCTTTAAGATGTTACCTGCGTGTGCGCCCTTGCCGACTGCCGCCTTTGTACAGCCTGCTGCAAATGCCACCTTGCCGTCTACTGCACCTGCAAGTACGACTACGTCTGCACTTGCAAGGAGCAAATCGCACATGGAACGGAGTTGGTCTGTTGGTGTGCCGTCTACTTGTGCAAACAGGGCTGGAACGGAGTTTATTATTTGGATTTTCTCCAAAAGTGCCGCCGTCTGTCCCTTGGCTATCTCTGCCTTTAAGGACTCTATCTCACGGCTCATTGACTTCATTTCTGTTGCAACAGACTCGGCACGACGAGCCAAATCCTGCGGACTTGTCTTGAGTGCGATACTTGCTGAATCTATCATTTCCTGCTTTGACTCAAGAAGTGCCAATACTCCTGCTCCTGTGACAGCCTCAATTCGACGTACACCCGCTGCAACAGAACTTTCGGATACTATCTTGAACAATCCGATTTTTGCCGTATTGTCAAGGTGAGTTCCTCCACAAAGTTCTACAGAATAATCTCCAAATGATACGACTCGTACTGTTTCGCCGTACTTTTCACCAAACAGAGCCATTGCTCCACGCTTCTTAGCGTCTGCTATTGACATCTCCTCTGTCTTGCCGACGATACCCTCAAGAATCTTTTCATTGACAATAGCCTCAACTTTAGAAAGTTCTTCTGCCGTCATTGCTTGAAAGTGGTTGAAGTCAAAACGAGCACGGTCAGGCTCCACATTTGAACCTGCCTGTTCAACGTGATTGCCGAGAACGTCACGTAATGCCGCCTGAAGAAGATGCACGCTGGAGTGAGCACGAGCGATTGCTCTGCGGCGTAAAGCGTCTACTTCCGTCTTAACTGTATCTCCAACAGACAGAGTTCCGCTTTTAAGTGTACCGATATGCAAGAACTTGTGGTCTGGAGTCTTTTTAACGTCGGAAACGGCAAATACAGCACCGTTTTCGCTTGTGAGTACACCGCTGTCACCAATCTGACCGCCACTTTCAGCATAGAAAGAAGTGGAATCAAGAACAACAGTAGCCTCGCCGCCTGTGATACCTGTGACTTGCTCGCCCTCGGCAAGAATTGCCGTTACCTTACCTGAACCCTCAAGACTTTCGTAGCCTGTAAATACGGTGGTTAAAGATGCGTCAAGGTCAGTTGATGAGCCTGTCCAGCCAAGTCCGCCTTGCTTGTTTCTCGCTGCACGAGCACGCTCCTTCTGTGCGTTGAGGGCCGTCTTGTATCCCTCCATATCCACAGATATTCCTTGTTCCGAGAGAATTTCTGTTGTCAAGTCGACAGGGAATCCGTATGTGTCGGACAACTTAAACGCCGTTTCGCCGCAAAGAACTTTTTCGCCCTTTGCTGTAAGTGCCAAAACTTCATCTCCAAGTATTTTAAGGCCTGCATTTATAGTTCGAGAGAAGTTTTCCTCCTCGATTTTTATAACTTTCTTGATAAAGTCACTCTTTTCAACAATCTGTGGATATGCGTCGCCTGATACTGTAAATACAACGTCTGCAAGGTCTGTCAAGAATGCACCCTCAATTCCTAACAGTTTACCATGACGTGCTGCACGGCGAAGCAGACGGCGGAGAACGTAGCCACGTCCCTCGTTGGAGGGGTGAACGCCATCGCATACCATCATTACTGTTGAACGGATATGGTCAGTTATGATACGCAAGGAAACATCAGTTTTTGTAGATTCTCCACGCTTGACGTTAGCCATTTCGCAGATGCGGTCGCTGATTGCAGTCATCGTATCAATCTCAAATACTGAGTCTACTTCCTGCATAATGCAAGCAATTCGCTCAAGGCCCATACCTGTATCTATATTCTTGTGTTCAAGTGGAATATAGTTGTCGTTGCCGTCGTTATTGAATTGGGTAAATACCAAGTTCCAAAACTCAACGTATCTGTCGCAGTCACAGCCAGGCTTACAGTCAGGCTTTCCGCAGCCGTACTTCTCTCCTCGGTCAAAGTAGATTTCACTACAGGGGCCGCAAGGGCCTGCACCTGTACCAATCTCCCAGAAGTTGTCTGCCTTACCCATAGTGAAGATGTGGTCGGGGTCTACACCTACGTGCTTTGTCCAGATGTCACGGGACTCCTCGTCAAGTTCGTAGATGGATATCCAAAGTCTGTCCTTGGGCATTCCCAAAACTTCTGTGACGAACTCCCACGCCCACTTTGTTGCTTCGGGCTTGAAGTAGTCTCCAAAGGAGAAGTTGCCGAGCATTTCGAAGAATGTAAGGTGACGTGCAGTCAGACCCACATTGTCAATATCATTTGTGCGTATGCACTTTTGGCAGGTAGTTACTCTCTTTGAGGGGGGTGTTTGCTCGCCCATAAAGTATGGTTTAAGAGGTGCCATACCGGCCGGGATAAGTAAAAGAGATTTATCGTTTTCAGGAATCAGGGAGAAACTTGGCAAACGCAAATGCTCCTTTGACTGAAAGAACGAAAGGTACCTTTCACGTATTTCATTTAATCCAAGATGTTCCAAAATATATTCCTCCTGTCCGTTTGGACGAATTTTCATTCCTCTGGGACTTTGTCCACAGATATACACTTCTATTATACCACATTTAAGGGATTTTTCAATGGTTTTTTATTGTAGCACGGCGGTAGTTAAAATTAAATATTAAATAACATTCTCACATTTTTCATGTGGTCTCAGTTTTGGTTTGAGTTGGATACGTTGATGATTGTACTCACCTGTATTGAAATATGTTGTGAATAATATGTTAATTCGATTGACAACAGTAAAATAAAAAGGTATACTAATCAGTAGTATAACACAAATTAAGGAGTTCATAATAGTTTTATGGAAGACGCAGACAGTAGCGAGGCGAACAAGTTTTATATTGATATATAAATACAGGCACACCCGTATCTCGTTTGAAGATGACGGGCTGTGCCTTTTTGTGTTTACGTAAAATATCTGGCTGTAAAGCCGTCAAAGATTTAAGGAGGAACAGTCGTGAGCGACTCATTCGGGTTATTGATTTTATTACAGGTGTTTCTGATTGCACTAAATGCAATATTTGCTTGTGCGGAGATTGCGGTGCTGTCAATAAATGACGTAAAACTTGCACGTCTTGCCGCTGAGGGCGACAAGAGGGCGGTACGTCTTGCACGTTTGACAAATCAGCCTGCTCGTTTTCTTGCAACAATTCAGGTTGCCATTACCCTTTCAGGATTTTTAGGAAGTGCGTTTGCGGCGGAAAACTTTTCCGACCCAATCGTTGCGTGGCTTATCGGACTCGGTGTTAAAATCCCCGAGGCTACACTAAACACTATCACCGTCATGGTTATCACTCTCATTTTGTCATACTTTACCCTCGTATTTGGTGAACTTGTACCTAAGCGTATAGCAATGAGAAAAGCGGAAAAACTTGCCCTTGGCATTTCAGGCCTTATCGCTTTTATTTCAACGATATTTGCTCCTATCGTATGGCTTCTTACCATTTCCACTAACTGTATTCTCCGTCTGTTTGGTATCGACCCTAATGCAGATGATGAAGAAGTAAGCGAAGAGGAAATACGTATGATGGTTGACGCAGGCAGTGAAACTGGTGCTATTGACCCTGAGGAACAGCAACTTATCCAAAACGTATTTGAATTTGACGATATTCCAGCCATTGAAATTGCAACTCACCGCACCGATATGTGTGTACTGTGGCAAGATGAAAGTCTCGGTGAGTGGGATGAAACAATACGATCAAACAGATTTAGCCTATATCCTATCTGTAACGAGTCTATTGACCAGATTGTTGGTGTACTTAGTACGAAAGAATATTTCCGCATTGAAAATCCAACAAAATCAACTGTACTTGAAAAGGCAGTTAAGCCTGCATATTTCGTTCCCGAAAGCGTAAAGGCTGACGTTCTGTTTAAGAATATGAAGCGTAGCCGTAACAACTTGGCGATTGTTCTCGATGAGTACGGCGGAGTAAGCGGTATCGTCACAATAAACGACCTTGTAACTCTTCTTGTAGGTGAGATTGAGGACGATGTACCTGTCGGTACTCCCGAACCTGTTGAGATTGAAAAAATTGATGATAATACATGGCGTATTCACGGCAGTGCGGGTCTTGAGGAACTTGGTGAAGAACTTGGCATTGACTTACCTTGTGATGAGTACGAAACATTTAATGGTCTTGTATTCGATGCGTTAGGGGCTATTCCTGAGGACGGAACGATAGTTGAGGTGGAAACGAATGGGTTGCACATTTTAGTAACTGAAATTCGTGAACACCAAGTCGAATCGGCTATAGTAACACTTATTATTAAGACGGAAGAAAAAGAGGAAGAATAGATAGTAACGGCAAGTATTATTAATACTTGCCGTTATTTTCAGAGAGTCAAAGAACCCCCCAACCGCCAAAATGTAGAATATACCGATTGGGTCATTTAATCATCGAGCATATCACGAAGTCAAAGATGAAGCATCGCATGAAAGCCCCAAAAGGCTTGCTACTAAAGACATTTTGGCTTCCTGCACAAACCGCACGCTACCGTACCTATGTACGCCGACTCGTGCGGTTTGCTTGTCTTGGACGCTTCTTTGACCTCTGCCAGTCTGTCAAAAAATACTTTTTTGACAGACTGAACGGCAAGTATTATTCATACTTGCCGTTATTCGTTTAACTTATTATAAATCTTCAATATCAAGAATACGGAATCCCTTTGCAGCGAGCGCTGCACCTGCTACCGCAGGTTCTTCCACTCGGAAAATCATATATGCTGTATGGGAGGGTTCGCCGCCTGGAAATGCGTACATATACTCGATGTTGACACCGCTTGCCTCCAGCACCTCCAACACACTGCAAAGTCCCTTTGGCGTATCCGGGATTGCAACACTGAGAACAGGTGCAAGTGAGTAGACATAACCTGCCTCTTTCAATACGGTTGCCGCCTCATACACATCTGCAATAATAAGGCGAACTATTCCGAAGTCCTTCGTTTCCGCAAGTGACATACCACGAATATCTATATTGTGGTCGGCAAGTTCCTTCGTCATTGCAAGGAGCATACCAGGTCGGTTTTCCATAAATACGGAAATTTGCTTGATACTCATAGCGATATCTCCTATAAATTAAAATTATATTTTGCGGTTGTCGATTATACGAACCGCCTTTCCTTCACTTCTTGTAATCGTCTTAGGTGCTACAAGGGTTACCTTTGCACCGATACCAAGCATTGTACGAAGTCCGTCTGTCAAATCTTTCTGACGACGAGCAATTTCTCCTACGTTATCGGTAAACATCTCTGGTGTCATCTCAACACGTACCTCAAAGGTATCCGTATTCTTTACACGGTCAACAATAATCTGATAGTTTGCAGGATAGCCGTGGTTAAGAAGTACCGTTTCAATCTGTGATGGGAACACGTTGACACCACGGATAATAAGCATATCATCACTTCTGCCCATAGGCTTTGACATCTTAACGTGGGTACGGCCACAAGGACATGGTGAGTAGTCGAGAGTACATATATCACGGGTACGATAACGAAGAAGCGGGAACGCCTCTTTCGTAATAGACGTAAATACAAGTTCGCCCTTTGAGCCAGGAGGAAGAATTTCCTCGGTGTCCGGGTCGATAATCTCTGCGATAAAGTGATCTTCGTTGATGTGCATACCTGTCTGCTGGGAACATTCAAACGAAACACCAGGGCCTGACAATTCTGTCAAACCATAGATGTCATACGCCTTGATACCGAGCGTTGCCTCAATATCTCGACGCATTTCCTCACTCCAAGCCTCCGCACCGAAGATACCTGCTTTTAGCGGTATCTGGTCGGGTGTAAGACCAAGTTCTTTCATGCTTTCACCGATGTATGCAGCGTAAGAGGGTGTACAGCACAAAATTGTAGCGTTCAAATCCTGAATGAACATAATTTGACGTTCAGTATTGCCTGAAGATGTGGGGACTGTAAGACAGCCAACCTTATGAGATCCGCCGTGGAGTCCGTTACCGCCTGTGAACAGACCGTAACCGTATGCCACCTGACAAACGTCCTCCTTTGTTGCTCCTGCCGCAACAAGTGCACGAGCACAGCAATCTTCCCACAGGTCAATGTCGTTTTGTGTATAGAATGCAACTACTCGCTTGCCTGTCGTTCCCGATGTTGACTGAATACGAACACAATCCGCAAGCGGTGCTGCCAAAAGTCCGTATGGATATGCGTCACGCAAGTCTGCCTTTGTCGTAAATGGAAGTTTATGCAAATCTTCTATGGAGCGAATGTCGTCGGGTGTAATTCCCTTTGCCTCCATCTTTTTACGATAGTATGGCACATTATTCCAAATATGACGCACTTTTGCTGTCAAGCGTTCATTCTGCCAAGCGGTGATTTGTTCACGGCTTGCAGTTTCAATTTCTGGTTGATAATATTTTTTCATATATCTAACTCCTTTGAAAAAACAGGCAAATAATAACCCTGTCCACTATACAATACCACTCTTTTTTGAAAAAGTCAATGAAAATTACATTATTATACCGCACGCAAGTCTTTCCCCAGAATTTCCCGACGGCTGTGAAGTGAAATCGTCAGGACGTGAGTGGAGTATGACAGCCTTGCCTAAAATATCAGATATACTAAATCTATTCGTCAGCACCGACATATAGGCCTGTGAATTGACAGATAATATAGGAGGCAAATCTCCTGCATGACGTGGGTGTGGTTCGTCTGTTTTGCTAAAATGTGTTCCTGCCTGCGAAAAATTTGTACCTCCGCATGACGTACCGTTATGGATATGAAATGCATAGAATCCGTCACTGTTCGTATCAGGCAGCCCTCGCAGACGAACAGTAACAAGGGTATTATTTCCCACAGCCATAAACTCTGCAACTCCATATATACTCGGTGCTAAACTACCGCCCCTGATTATGGCACGGGCTTTGACTGGATAAGGTATTTTTTCCATAATAATCATTCCTCTCAAAATAGGCTACTATGGTATATGCAAAAAAGTAGTCGGTGTTTCCCACGACACTTGCCCCAGATGGAAAAATATGGTACAATAAGTGTCAGAAATCGTGGCACACTACTTGGGGAGGCGAATTTATGGAAATTGAACTTAAATACAAACTGTCAAGCGGTGATGAGGAGAGAATTCTTGAGGATAAGGCTGTCCGTGACTGCTTGGTAGGTGACGTAAAGACAACGTATCTCAATGCCACTTATTACGATACCTTAGACGGAACACTTGCCGAGTCAATGTGCGGACTACGTCTTAGATATGAGGGAGAGCGGCCCGACACACAAAGTGTGCCGGACGACTACGTGTGCTGTTTTAAGTGCCGTGATACACGAAGTGGTGCCACATACAGCCGTGAGGAGTACGAGTGTAAAGCACCTGACATCTATCAAGGCATCGAGGGACTTTTGTCGTTGGGAGCACCAAAGGAGTTACTGTCGCCACTTATGTCTATGGACCTTGTAACTGTGGCAGAGGTTCTTTGTGTGCGTAAAAGTGCTATTCTGACTCTGCCTGACAAAACTAAGGTAGAGTTATGTATTGACATCGGCTCGTTCCCTGCGGGAAATGGCGGAGCCCAGTCCTTTTCTGAGTTGGAATTAGAATTAAAAAGCGGTGATACAAAAACTCTGTGCAAATTTGGTGAGTATCTTGCAGACAAATATAGTCTGTCCCCTGAGCCTCTTACAAAACTTGCTCGTGCGGCGGCAGTTCGCAAAAACAGTTAGTTATTCGCTCCGCCTGACACGTTGGCGGAGATTACATATAAGGAGTGACTGAAATGGCAGAGTCAAAAACAAATGCTCAGCGTATCGTTGAGCGTGCGAAAATTGATATCAACATATATACATACGACTCAAACGAATTTGCAGATGCAGTTATGATAGCGAAAAAACTCGACATCGACCCAAATCGTGTATTCAAAACTATCGTCACAAAAGGAAAAAGCGGAGGACATTACGTCTTTGTTGTTCCGGCACCATCTACAATAGATTTTAAGAGGGCGGCAAAAAGTGTCGGCGAAAAGAGCGTCGAACTTGTAAAACTTGAAGATTTGGAAAAATTGACAGGCTATATCCGTGGCGGTTGTAGTCCTGTCGGTATGAAAAAACTGTTTCCCACTGTAATTGATGAAAGTGCCGTTAACTTTGAAAAGATAGTATGTTCTGCCGGCAGACGTGGTATGCAGATGGAAATTTCTCCAAATGATCTCGTACAGTTGATAGGTGGAAAGTTTGACAACATAGCGGAGATGTAATATAGCGGGATTATGTTTACTACATAATAAGAAAAAATCACCCAAAAAGAACTTTGTTCTTATTCGGGTGATTTCTTTTTTGTTAAATTTCAAACCTATTACAGTGAACCTTTTTCCAATCAAGGTAATTGTTAAGTTAAGTTTACCTGCATTACACTTGCAAACTTAACTTCAATAGGGTAAACAAAGTTTCGGCACAGTACGCTTTTCTCCATACTGTGCCGATAGTCTTGTTTTGTCTTTTAGATTCTTTTATTCCGATACTGACAACTCATGTCCGTTTTCGATTTTCTCAATGGCTGTGCCGATAGCGGTCAAGTCATTTACATTTACATAAAATCCTGTGTCGTTACCGTCTTTAATAGCCGCATACTGACGGTCGTTAAGGCGGGCAAAGTCCATAGTAAACGCTCTGCCATCATTATAGATGATTTTGAATTTATACTCACGCTTGCCTTGAGTCATACCCTCAGAGAAATCATAGGCCATTGGGCTAAGCACCTTTCCATACAAAAGTCTGGCGTTTGACTCGGAAATTTCCTTACCGTCAAGTTTTCCGCTTAGTATAAGTTTTGCCTCTTCTCCCTCTTTCACTTCACTTGCCGTATCCTCGGTAAATGTAAAGTCAAGAGTATGTTTCTCTCCTGCAATGTCCATTTCAACTCTCTTTACGTCCTCAATATTGTGAATCCACAATCCCTTATACAAAAGAGTCTTGTAGTCAATCTTTGTAAAGTTGAAATCAGCATCGTTAAACAGTAAAATTGAGTCAATACCTGCAACGATACCATATCGGTAGCCGGAATTGTCCGGCTGACTCAAAGTAAACTTCTTACTTGTGCCGTTAGTGTTTTCAATCACAACAACCGTTGTATTATCCGTCAAGCCGTACTTTTCAGCATTTGCCGTACCGTCCTCTACTACACTAATTGCACTGATAGCGGCTAACTGTGAGAACACATTATTCACAACAACAGTATCATTTGCGTCCATATTGACAGGTGCGGTAATACGGCTACTGGGTGCGTAGGGGTCGTTTGCCGCTTCAAACTCCTCTTTCGTTTTAACTCGGACACCTAAAACCGTCTTTCCATTTTCCGTCACTGTACAACCACGAATTTCGGTAGTAACATCTGTATATTCAGTAATTGCAAGGTTGCGATACTTAGTATCACGTGCAAGCATATATCTGGTGACATGATTTGACAGTACATACACCTCCGGCTTTCCGTCAATCATTGCATAGTGACCGGAACCGACAGGTGTGGTATCACCAAGTATAATTGTAACAGGCTCACCGGCATCTTTGTTGGGTGTTACCGTCATAATACACGCAGGCTCATCAAATCCGTAGGTTGTCAGGCTTGCAGGTGCCTCATCGATAATTGAATCGACTACAATATTTATCATCGCCATAACTGCAGAGCCGATTTCTCCTCGATTAAACTCGTAACGACTCTTGCCCTCAATAACGTAATTTCTCGTTGTGCCACCTGCGTTATTTGAAACTGTCTGTCCTACAATGGCGTATTCATATCCGTCTGCGTGGGTGATATCAATTCGGTCAAGGTCTGTTGACAAACACTCAACCAACGTATATTTCGGAGCCGCTTCGCCCGGTGTCACCGCTTCCTCAGGTATAAAAAATACTATAGCACAATATGCTGCCGCAATAACGACAAGTGCGATGACGCTGGCAATAAGCATACGGTATTTTTTCATTACTTATTCTTCCTCCTGAGCCATACAAACAATCCAAGTCCCATAACTGCAAGAGGAATAACTACTACAAGAGCAACTAAAATTACGTTAGCCTCTTGTGCAAGGACAGTAAGTGACGTATCTGTGTAATTTCTCGCCTCAATGCTTACTGCATCAACAACAGGGTTGAGGTAATTCATAGCAGTAATCAAGAAACGGGTGTTGTATACGGACTGCTGTGACAACATCGAACCGCTTGTCACATAAGAAGATGCAAAGAACAACACCTTTGTTTTTAGTTTCTCGTTATTTATCATTTCCTCTTGGGTCGCAAGTACACATACAGGGAACGGACCCTCAGCATCGCCGTCTGCCTTTGCGTAAGAGGTAGTTGTTTCGTCATTGTCGTAAAGTTTGCTGTAAGAGGTGCTGCCTGTTTCGATTATTGTTTCCGTTGTGCGACTGCCTCTCTTTTCCCAAAGGGTAGCCATACCTCGTGGGAATGGGAATGCAAGGATTGTATTGTCGGTAACAGTCAATTCCTCTGTCATTTCAGTAGATTTTATAAAAGGTGCAAGGAAAGGCTCATAACCTAAGTTTCTTGCAGAGTCGAGAACGAGAGAATTTTGATACTCTACGCCCCATTCAGAGATATATCGAGAAAAGTTTGGCATATCTGGTGCACCTGCATCGGTAAATACAATGGCATTTGCGTTGTGGGTATGACTGTTAAGATATGCGTCAAGTTTCTTAATTTCTTCCTCAGAATAGTCACCGTTAGGTGTACCGAGCAAAATAAGGTCTGTTTGAGCAGGGATTTCTTCAATGGCCAAGTTAATCTCACTTACTGAGTAGTTGTTTGATGTGAACAGTTCCATGAATGTTTCGTCATAGGTTTCACTGTGTCCAGTAATTTTAACAACTGTCGGCAACTGCTCCGTTGTGACATAGTGGAGTGCAGACGCAAATTCACGGTCTGCGGCAAAGCCTGAAATGTACTGGTTTGTAGCACCGGTGCTTGGGTCACGTTGTGACACCAACTCATACAAGTCAATAAGTTCCATCGTCTTAAATCGAGTTTCACTGTCTATGATAATGGAACCAGTTGAAAGTTTTGAGGTAGTTTCATACTTTTGTACGAATGTTGGGTTTTTGTATACGTCAATATACTCGACCTTGAACATACCATCTGACATAACGCTGTAACGCTTCAAAAGTTCGTTAGCCTGTGCGTATCCATTGGAATTTTCAACTTCGTTTTCAGGCAAGAGAATGTATGCAGTAACTTCCGTATCAAGATTTTTAAGCATATCTTCCGTCTGCTGAGAAATCTCGTAGAGGCCTGCCGTTGATATGTCTAATTTAAGATTGAATCTGTCGGTAAGATAACTTACTCCGAGATTTGCAATGACAACCGCTAAGATGAATACGGCAACAAGCACAACAGAGATAGAGCCGTATTGGAGTTTCTTTTTCAACTGATTTTTCTTGCTCATTTTCCATACTCCTCCCATTATGCCCAGCGTTTTTTCTCAATTACCCGTGTTGTCAAGAACAGAAAGACAACCGTGTAACTGATGTAGTATACAATATCCGCCAAGGAGAACAAGCCAAGTGTCAAGTTCTGATATCGTGAAAAAATAGACAGCCAGTTAAGCATATTCTGAATAAATGACTGGTCAATTACAGATGCAAGTGACTGTAAAAAGTATACACCCAAGAATACACAGTAACTTATAATGGCTGCAACGATTTGACTCTTAGTTAAAGAGGAAACAAAAACGCCCATTGCGATAAATGTAGATACAGCGAAGATAACAGCAACATAGTTTCCGATTATTGTATATGCGGCAGGATTGCCGTACATAGTGACAATAAGCGGCCAAGTAAGCGTGCCGATAAGTGCAATAATAAATACAGTCATAGCCGCCAAGAATTTACCCACAACAATACTTGAAATATTTACAGGGGAGGTAAGTAAAAGTTGGTCGGTTTTCTGCTTCATCTCCTCAGAGAAAGAACGCATGGTAAGCAGAGGGATAATGAAAATCAACATAAACAGCATATTGGAGAACAGTCCCGTCAAGTCACTTGACTGGCTGTAAATGTTATACAGATAGAAGAATAAATTATTTACCACAAGGAAAACTCCGCAGAAAATGTATCCCATTGGGGAAGTAAAGTAACTTCTAAGTTCTCTTTTATAAATGGCAAGCATAGGTGTTATTCCTTTCATCAGAATTTACGCCAATGGCGAAATTTTTTACTCGTTGACAGCGTTTTCTTCTGCCGTCAACTTTAAGAAGATGTCCTCAAGAGTCATGTCCATAGGCTTGAGCATATAAATTGCCATACCCGCCTTGGCAAGTGCATAGAACATCGGCTTTCTCAAATCTACATTGGGGTCGGATTCAATGATGAAGTCACAGGTTTCCTCCTCATGAGTGCCAAGATACTCAGCAGTACGGATACCCTCGCAACTACGCAGTACAGATAACGCTTCTTCCTTTGTGCCGTTTATACGAACGATAAGTTTGTGATCCTCCGCTACAGACTTTGACAAATTCTCAGGAGTATCATTTGCAACGATTTTACCGTTATTGATAACTAAAACTCTCTCACATATAGCCTGTACTTCAGAAAGGATATGGCTGGATAGAATAACAGTACGCTTACGTCCCAGATCCTTAATTACATTTCTAATTTCGATAATTTGGTTCGGGTCAAGGCCAACTGTCGGCTCGTCAAGGATAAGCACGTCCGGGTTGCCGATAAGTGCCATGGCAAGACCTACACGCTGTTTGTATCCTTTTGACAAGTTGCCGATAACACGGTTTTTAACATGGGATATTGATACACTTTCGCACACCTCAGCAATATGCTTTGACTTGGATACGCCTGTTACGCCTTTAAGTTCAAATACAAAATTTAGGTACTCGTCAACTGTCATATCAAGATAAAGTGGCGGATGTTCCGGCAAGTATCCGATATGTCTTTTTGCGGCGATTGGATCGTCAAGAATATCAATTCCATCAATTTTTACAGTACCGTCAGTTGCTGACAAGTAGCCTGTCATAATGTTCATTGTTGTTGATTTACCTGCACCGTTTGGTCCTAAAAAGCCGACAATCTCACCTGAATCAATAGTAAATGAAATGTTATCAACGGCGTGTTTTTGTCCGTAATGTTTCGTCAAATTACTGACTTCAATCATTTTGTGTATCCCTCCGGTTATATTGGATTTTATGCTGTGTGTATTGTATCATACAAAGAGGAAAGAGTATGTTACCGTTTTGTAAAAACTATCATGCCACCGAGGTGTTTGATATAAAAATTCAAGTAACCGTCACATTACTGTCCGATTTGATAGAATTTGCAGGCATTTTTTGTCATTTCAGCCGCCGCTGTCTCTACATCAATGCCCTTAATTCTTGCAATCTCCTCCACAGTATATCGCATATACCCTGAATGATTTCGCCGTCCTCTAAATGGTTCCGGGGCAAGGTACGGACAGTCTGTTTCTGCCATAATACGCTCCATTGGTGCGTATTTTATTATTTCCTCGAACTTCTTTGCATTTTTGAACGTAATTGTGCCTGTAAAAGACAGCATATATCCCATATCAAGCACAAGTTTTGAAAACTCAAAACTGCCTGAGTAACAGTGGAATACGCCTTTAACATCGGGATATTCACGGCAGATGTCAAGGCAATCGCCGTGGGCTTCTCTGTCGTGGATAATAACAGGCATCTTAAGTTCACTCGCCAACGTCATTTGGCGGTGAAACCACGTCTTTTGTACATCACGAGGTGATAAGTCATAGTAATAGTCAAGCCCTATTTCACCGATTGCACGTACCTTTTCGTTGGCGGCAAGTTCTCTCAGACGACATATATCTGAGTCTTTTGCACTTTCTGCATCGTGGGGATGAATACCCACCGCCGCATAGCAAAAGTCGTACTCCTGCGATAGAGCGATACACTTTTCGCTCGATTCAATTGAGCAGCCTACGTTGACTATATATCCAACGTCAAGACTTGCCATTGATTTTAGAAGGGTATCTCTATCTTCGTCAAAACGCTTGTCGGTATAGTGGGCGTGAGTGTCAAATAAAACCATTAGTGTATTTCCGCTCCCGATACGATACCGTCTGCAAACAGTACACGAACATCGTCCTCGCCGTTATCTGCTGCAAGAATCATTCCCTCACTAAGTTCACCTCTAAGGGTAACAGGTGTAAGGTTGGCAACAATAACAACACTTCTGCCAATCAAGTCCTCCGGTGTATACCACTTGGCAATACCAGATACAACTTGACGCTTCTTTCCGCCAACGTCAAGTTGGAGTTTGAGAAGTTTCTTAGCCTTTGGCACAGGCTCACATTCAAGAACCTTTGCAACACGCAAATCCACCTTGCAGAAATCGTCAATGGAGATAAGTTTAACGCCCTCAACTTCCTCTGACTCCTCTTTTGCAGGTGCACTCGCAGCCGCCTTAGCCGCCAAAAGGGCCTCGATCTCGGCAGTCTTTGCTTTCTCGTCGATACGTGCAAACAAAGGAGTAGCCTCCAAAACCTTTGTGCCTGCAACAGTCGCACCAAAGGAAAGTGTAGAGTCATAAGTTTTGTCCTGTACGTTTAACTGTGCAAATATCTTCTCTGCTGTTTCAGGCAGGAATGCACCTAAAAGAACTGCGGCAATACGGATACTCTCTGCAAGGTTATACATAACAGTACCAAGTCTGTCACGGCTATCCTCACTCTTTGCAAGTATCCAGGGAGCAGTTTCGTCAATATACTTGTTGCTGCGACGGAGCAATGTCCAAATTTCGTCGAGAGCATCTGCTACATGGAGAGTTTCCATGCACTTTGCAACACGAGGAGCAGTTTCAACTGCAACACGTTTAAGGTCAGCGTCAAACTCATCATCTACACCCTTTGGTGCAGGTACAACGCCGTCAAAGTACTTGTTAATCATAGCAACGCTACGATTTACAAGGTTACCTAAGATGTTGGCAAGGTCGGAGTTTATACGTTGCATAATCAGTTCGTAAGTGAAGTTGCCGTCAGCGGCAAATGGCATTTCGTGGAGTACGTAGTAACGTACCGCATCGACACCAAACAAGTCAACTAAGTCACGAGCGTATACCACATTGCCCTTGGACTTGGACATCTTATCCTCGCCCATCAAAAGCCACGGGTGTCCAAATACCTGCTTGGGTAACTCTACGCCGAGTGCCATAAGCATAATTGGCCAGTAGATTGTGTGGAAGCGGAGAATATCTTTGCCGATTAAGTGTACATCAGCAGGCCAATACTTGTTGAATAACTCACCGCTGTTGCCGTCTGTATCATAACCTAAAGCGGTGATATAGTTGGAAAGAGCGTCAATCCAAACGTATACAACGTGACCGGGGTCAAAGTCAACAGGTACGCCCCATGTAAAGGAAGTACGTGAAACGCACAAATCTTGAAGTCCGGGTTTTATGAAGTTGTTAATCATCTCATTCTTACGGCTTTCAGGCTGAATAAATTCAGGGTGTGCATCAATATGTGCCATAAGTCTGTCAGCATACTTGCTCATTTTGAAGAAGTATGCTTCCTCACGTGCCGTTTCAACTGGTGCACCACAGTCGGGGCACTTTCCGTCTACAACTTGGGTAGCGGTAAAGAAACTTTCACAAGGCTTACAGTAGTAGCCCTCATAGTGACCTTTGTATATATCGCCCTGCTCATACAGTTTCTTGAAAATCTTTTGAACCGTCTTTTCATGCATAGGATCAGTTGTGCGGATAAACTGGTCGTAGGACACGTTCATGAAATCCCAGATATTGCGGATTTCACCTGCAATCTCATCAACGTGTGCCTGGGGAGTACGGCCCTCAGACTGTGCCTGCTCCTGAATTTTCTGACCGTGTTCGTCTGTTCCTGTCAAAAAATACACGTCATAGCCTTCAAGACGGCGATAGCGTGCAATAGCGTCAGCAAGGACCGCCTCATAGGTGTTTCCTATGTGGGGTATTCTTGACGTATATGCAATAGCAGTTGTGATATAATACTTGCCTTTATTCATAAAAGTTCATTCCTTTCCTAATTGTACACAGATATACTAATACATCATATCGCATTTTGGGAAGTTTTTCAATACATTTTTTGTAATTCACAACATATTATACACAATTCCACAGGCTTTTCCACAGGAAAAGCCGTTTTTGGGGTGATTTTTCTTTCTGTCAACACAGAAAGTAAGTCTGCAGAGTAAAGAAAAACCAACAACCGCAATATTACGGTTGTTGGTTTTAATTAAAAACTTATTCCTCTTCTTTTGCTCCAAAGAAAGCGGCACAGGCACGTGCAAACATATACAAGTCATGTTTACCGATTACCTCAAAAGGTGAATGCATAGACAACACAGGTACGCCCACGTCAACCGTTTCGATACCACGCTCTGCAAGATACCCTGCAACAGTACCGCCGCCTCCTTGGTCTACCTTTCCCAGTTCGCAAGTATGCCATACTACTCCCGCCTCATCAAAGATTCGGCGAAGATATGCAAGATACTCGGCATTGGCATCGTTTGAGCCTGACTTGCCTCTTGCACCAACGTACTTGACGATAGATAATCCGTAATTTACATAGGCACTGTTTTTTGCATCGTATACTCCTGCATAGATTGAGTCAAATGCAGCCGATACGTCAGCAGACAGACAGTATGATGCACCAAGACACTGACAGGTCGTTACACCGCCCTCGCCATTACAAAGGGACTCAATAAACTCCTCGAAGAATCTCGATTTCATACCTGTTGAGCCGACAGAGCCTATCTCCTCTTTATCTGCAAGAATACACACTGCTGTTCGCTCACAAGAGGACGTATACAAAAGGGCCTCCAACGAGCCGTATGCACATACTCGGTCATCGTGGCCGTAGCCGCCTATTAGTGAACGGTCAAAGCCAATATCACGAGCAGGCGTTACAGGAACGATAGACAACTCAGCAGAGGTAAAGTCCTCCTCAGTTATGCCGTAATGCTCGTTAAGGTATTCAAGAATGTGAAGTTTTGTTCTGTCTGAACCGTCTGTTTCGCTACGTGACGGAATTGAGCCGACAAGCACATTCAAGTCCTCACCTGCAATACCTTCGTCAAGTGTCTTTTTACCTTGATCCTTGCCAAGATGCGGCAAAAGGTCAGTAATTGTAAATACAGGGTCGTCAGGGCGTGTGCCTATCTCAATATTCACAACACTTCCATCCTTACGTGCAACGACTCCCTTTAGTGCAAGGGGTATTGCCGTCCACTGATACTTCTTGATTCCGCCGTAGTAGTGAGTTTTAAGATATGCAAGTTCACGTTTTTCCTCGTATAACGGCAACGGCTTTAAGTCAAGACGTGGTACGTCAATGTGAGATGCGATAATATTAAGTCCCGACTTTAATGACTTTGAACCGATAATGGCTAAAATTACCGATTTACCACGATTGACAGTATAAATTTTATCACCTGCTGACAGTTTCATGCCCTCACTGTAGGGACGAAAACCTGCTTTTTCCGCAAGTTCTACCGCATATCGTACTGCGTCACGTTCTGTTCGGCTTCCGTCAAGGAATTTCTTGTATCTTTCTCCGCATTTCATTATTCTCTCATAGTCACCATCTGACAAACGGTCGTAGCCGTTTTTCTGGCTGTACATAAGTCTGTCACGAAGTTCACTCATATTAGTTACCTCCCATTTTTTCTACCAACTTTTCGTATGCTTTCTGTGCCGCCAATCTAAGATTGTCTTTCGGCCCGTCGTTTACGATAACTATATCGCAGTGGTCAGAAAACCACTCGTCCTCATGCTGTGATGAAATACGCTCAAGTGCCGCCTCTTTGGTCAGTCCGTCACGTTTCATGATTCGCTCAAGGCGAACATGAGCAGGGGCAATTACACCTACTACAGCACTGCAACTCTCGTTTGCTCCGCTTTCAAACAGAAGAGGTGCGTCAATTACACCAACCTTTGCACCATTCTTTTCTGCCCTACTAAAAAATGCCGATACCTCTGCCAATACAAATTTATGGCTTATCTCGTTAAGTCGGTCAAGATATGCTTTATTGGAAAATACTAAAGAGGCAAGTTTTCTGCGGTCAATAAAACCTTGCTCGTCTGTCACATCACCAAACTCGCTGATAAGTGCCTGACGTAAGTTCTCGTTTCCTTTCAGTAGGTCGTGGTATATTGCGTCTGTGTCAGCAACGACAGCACCTAATGATGAAAATACTCTGCCGACTTCTCCCTTGCCTGCTCCTGTTGTACCTGTCAAACCGAGAATAATCATTTTGACACCTCCGTTAGCCATTGGCTAAACATCAATACAGGAAAAGCCTGCGGCACGCTTTAGGCGATTTACTACCGCAAGTCCAACACCGTCTGCACACGGGCATTGTGCAAATATTCTGTCAACGTCTAACGTATCAAACGTGCGGAGTGCATCAAACAGCCGACACGCTTGGGATATTACGTCATCTTTACTGCCAAAGGATACGCATTGGCAGTTGAATGTATCTACAAATTCGTCATAGCAAAGCACGGCAATTTTTTCACCCTTAGCCGCCTCAATCTCTTTTCTGATACGCTCCGCCGTTTTATTTGCATCGCCACACACGACAGTCATCGGTGCAAGTGGTGCGTAGTGACGGTACTTCATACCAGGTGAGCGTACAACACCCTCAGCAGGACGCAGTACGTTTTCGTCCACCTCTACAAACTCGTCGCCCACCGCATCACACAGCATTTCCCTTGTTATTCTGCCAGGGCGAAGTATTCGTACAAGTCCGTTACGAAGTTCAACTACCGTTGATTCGACACCGACTTTTGAATCATCGCCTTTTATTATCATGTCTACTCGTCCGTCCAAATCTGTGATAACGTGGTCAGCAGTAGTGGGGCTTGGCTTACCAGACAAATTGGCACTTGGTGCGGCAATAGGTACACCTGCCATACGGATAAGAGATTGTGCAACAGTATCAGACGGCATACGAATACCAACGGTATCAAGCCCGCCACTCGTTGCGTCGGGGATAAGTTGGCTCTTAGGCAGTATCATAGTCAAAGGGCCAGGCCAAAAACGCTCTGCAAGGAGCAGGGCAACCTCAGGAATCTCCGATACAAGCGGTGCCATCTCAGATATAGAGGCGATGTGTACAATCAAAGGGTTGTCAGACGGTCTGCCCTTTGCTAAATATATTTTCTTTGCAGCCTCAGCATCTAAAGCGTTTCCGCCAAGTCCGTATACGGTTTCAGTCGGGAACGCTACAAGTCCCCCTTGGCGAATACATGCACCTGCACGGGATATAGTTTCCTCACTCGGTGCAACAATCAACGTGTTCATGTTTATACTCCTAATTACATACAATCAAAGGATACCCTAATTTTACAACATCATACATAAATTTACAAGAGATAAAATGGAAAAGAATTATTTTAGGGTTCTTTTGCCAACTCATCCGAGTTGCTTTGCAACCCACCTTCCCCTCAAGGGGAAGGCTTTTCTAAATGCTCCGCAGGCATACTTTCTCCATGACGAGAAAGTACGCAAAGAGTCACAAAAGGGGAGATTCCCCTTTTGAAACCTCTTTTAATGGACCCTCTGACGAGGGTAGGTTTTTTCTGTATTGCAATTTGCAAATCACAACTGCCGTCCGTTATTGGCGAAAATCGTACCTGCGGTCGCTTTTCGCCGTGCATCACTCGGAAGAAACATAGAATAAATGCTTACGCATTTCACAGTTTATTGAGAAAAGGCTTATTATGTTTTCTTGTATTTTTTCTTTTCATTCCTTTATTCATCCGTTTTCCCCCATTTAGAGAGGAGTGTTTCAAAAGAGAGGAGAAACATCTCCTCTCTTTTGTGGTTCTTTCCCCTATTTCTGTCCATACAGAAATGGGGCCTGCGGAGCATTTGAACGGATTTGCCGTTTCATCTTATGCAAGGTTCTCCAAACAAATAACGGCATCTCCCAAAACGGAAGATGCCGTAACTAATACTATTAACCCCAGAAAAGATGTGCATCAATCGTGCCACGATACGTCTTACACTTATTCCACCACGGATTAACATAAGTAGCATGGAAGTGGGTAGTATTTTCAGCAAATACACGTGCACCATCATCAAACACAGCAGATACTGCCGCTTTGATTTCATCGGAAACTTCACCACGGAAAGGGGCTGCAAACTGATTTTTGGCCGTTACTACCTCACGTGCAGTAAAGCCCCAACACTCAGCACGTTCACGAATGACCTGTGCCACACCAACCATGCCCTCATAACTTTGACTTCTTGCCTCTGCCGCAACAACTCTCTCAATAAGGTCTCTATCCTCATCGCTGAGTTTGTGGGAAGTAAAGCCCCAGTTATACTTGCCCATATTCTCCGTTGGCAAACTTTTTCCTTCAACTTCCGTGTCGGAAACATCGCTTTCAACGTTTTCGCTCTCTTTAGCAGCCTCTGCCGCCTCTGCAGCCTTTGCAACAGCAATCTGTGCAGCCGTCATTCCTGCATACTTCGTTTTGTACTCTGACTTTTCAGCCTCTACCACCGATTCGGTCTCATTCGTAGGCTCAATGTCTATTGCGTGTACAGGCGGCTCTGCCGCTACGCACAGACAAGTCATAATGAATACAGCCAATACAGGCAGTACGAATTGACGAATCAATTTCATGTTAAATTCACCTCAAAATTGCTTGTTTTTTGCTCCTATGTGGAGTGAAATAGGTATTTTTTCCCGCCGTCACATGAATTATATGCGGCTCGTCTGTGAGTTATACCACAAACAAATTCTTACGTCAAGCCTTTTTTGTGTCAGAAAGATGTGAAACAGCCGCCTCAATAAGTAGTTTTTTCTCTGTTTCGCACAAATTCAGTTGAAGTTCGTCTAACATCTCCAAAACGTATGCTCGTTTTTCCTCACCTGACTTTTCTTGAACTTTATAGACCTGTTCAGCCGCCTCAACCGCTGAATTTACCCAAAATTTTATACTTTTCCACGTATTATCGGAAATTTTAGATTTCAAATATTGGACTAAAAACACGGAAACGACCATCAGCGAAAAAGTTACAAAAGATGACAAAATTTCAACAAAACTCACAAAATCACCCCCTTTTTGTAACTTTGTGAAAAATGACGGCATTTTTTGACAATATTCGTACTTTTGTTCGGTAGTGGTTTTGACACCTCAATTTTGAACTTTTCCCACAATGACGGATTGGCAAGCATGGTGGCAGGACAGTTTTTGCCCCATGCGTCATAATGGCGTACAACGTGCTGTGCATCAATGGAAGTTTTTAACATAATTTGACGTGTCAACTCCACTGCATTCGCCCAGGCTTTCTCATACACGCCGTCAGAATTTACACAGATTTCGATGCCGATTGAGTTGCTGTTGTAAATTGGATTTCTAAATTTCCCCTTACCAACGTGCCACATTTCATAGCATTTGCCTATCTCATATTCTCCAAGCATAATTGCACACTTGTCGTCAACTACAAAGTGGGCAGACGCTTTGGCATTTTTATTTGTGCCAAAGTAGCGTCTGTGTGCCTTTGCGTCTGCACCCTTTGACTTGTTTGCCGTTTCGTGAATAACAATATATTTAGGTGTTATCACCTTACCTATCGTGTAGTTTATTGTGATTAAATCAGTGATAATTTCTATCCCCGCCGCCTCCTATCCGATAAGTAATGCAGACAGTGCCGCCACAGCAGATGAAATAATTGCAGTTACCACCTGATTCCATCTGTTTGACGGTGCTTCTGCCAACGCCTTGACAGTAGTAAGCATATCTTCCATTCCGCTTTTGATGAATGCAATATCTTTCTTTATAAGTTCAGCCGTCAGAAGTTCTGTATACGCAGACTTTTGCAGAGAGTCAACCCGCTCTTCAGTGACTCGCATTCGTTTCGTTAATTCGTCAATGCGGTGACGGAGCAGAACATCTCCCCCCTCGCTACGTACTGCCGTATCCATAGCATCGCTCCTTTCTTGTCGTTTTGCTATGCTGTTATAAGCGTTTGAAGTTCCGTGTACTGCTCAAGTGTAATACGCTCAAAGCCGTAGTACACGTCAAGTTTCTCTAAGATGTCATTTTTGTCATAGTTACCTGCCAAAATAACTTTCTTTAGAAGTCTGTATGCCATAAAATTTCCCTCCTTTACTCGTTTATACCTGTTTCAATACACAAGATACGATAGTCATGGTCAAGAAGTACAGCGTCATAGTCAATAGGTTCGACCTCTGCAGATACAGGATGTGACGATACGTAGGTGTCATACGCCTCACTATTTACTGTCATTGCGGTTACGACACCGTTTTCCACCTGGATATTTACAAATCCAGCAGGTTTTGTCGAGTAGAACACATCATAAAACTCCTGTGAGCAGATGGCACAGCCTGAGGGAGCAGTATCACCATTCCACGTCTGTAAAGGCGGTCTTAAACCGTATTCATTTGCTTTCGTTTTAATAATATACATTCCCATCACTCCTATCTCACGATTGCAAAGTAATTGTATGTACTGTCAAGGTAATTGGCCTGAAGCGTTGCATCTATTGTTGTTTCGCCGTAACTATACCAAGATACGCTGTTTTCGCCCCATTCTATCGTCAAGGAGTCTTTAGTATGGCTCTGACTGCCCATGCCAAGTGTATCGTACGCTCCTTTAATCAATACAATTAAACCTCGTGTAACACCGCTGGTTTCTCCGCTTGATATGATTACAAGTTGCGGTTCACCGTCAAATGTCAGACTACAAGGTTTGCCGGAACCTGCCGTGCCTGTGCCCCGGTAACTGCCTGTGACTATTTTCAAACTTCCTGAAACCCATGACAACGGAATTGAGCCACCGGAAATTTTTTCAAGAGTTACTGCTCCGTCCGCAAGTTTTCCTGTTGTAATTGTTCCGTCAGGGATAGCACCCACAGAAAGATTTTGAATCAGTGCAAAAATCTCTCTAAGTTGTCCGCCAACATGGTTAGCGTTAATGCCGGGCAACGGTGCAGAACCGATGTAGTCAGCACCACTATCGTCTGTGCCCTCTTTTGACAGCGTTTCCAATATGAAATTCAATTTATCTCGCAGTTGATTTGACATGCCTTGTATCTGCCCACGAATTGCATCCTCACTTTCAGGATACGTAGGTGAGTAGATTCGGCTTTCCAAGCCCTCCGGCGGTTCAAACGCAAATTGCTCAAACAATTTATCCATTTTGATACTCCTTTCTTTCGTACCGCTATTTAAGTCGATACTCCTCACGATACGATGTAACAACATCTACTATTGACAGTTCCTCTTTAGAATTTGATGAAATTTCAACGCAAAACTGTACGACACGGCGTCGAGCAGGTCGACGGGGCAGCGTCTTAAACAGACCTGCCACTGACCACATAAATGTAGTCCATGTAAAGTCATACCAGTTGAAACTCTCAATTTTGATGTCCTTTTGTTCCTCAACGCCCTTTGCTCCATCGTACAAGTCATACAGATACCTCACCTTGCCGTGACACGTTCTGTCGCCTCTACATACAAACCATACGTTTTCTATACGCTTGTATACGTGCGGTGCACCAAAATCAAGAACAGGACTTTTCCAATATGCAGTAATTGGTGTTCCGTAGTCGTTAAACTCACGTATCATGTACGATACACGTCCGCTGTTTCGCTCCGTCATGTAAAGTCTGTTGTAAAAGTCAAACCACGTACCGCCGCTTACACCCTCGAAGATGTACCAGCCTAAACGTCTTGCCGCATTGTCTGTGCCTTGACTTACAATATAGGGACGTGTGGTGTAGTCCCATACGTACACCTTATCCTCAACGCACAGCCAGTACCGACCCTCGAAACATACGGAACTTGCCTGACTAAGTGCCTGCCTTGAATGTTCTTTCAGTTTGGGGTCTATGTTACGGCTTATCGGCTGTACATTCCTCTCACTTTCACGAGATGTAGACACGACAATAAACACACCGCCGTCTGTATTGGCAAATACAAGGCGGTTACCTACCGTCTGAACACTTCCGGGCATATCACATCCGATAACAGGGTTAAGACAGCGAATAACTGTTTCCTTTCCCACAGTTGCATACAGCGTTTCATGACGCTTAAATATTACGAGAGTATCGTACTGTCTGCCAACAGCAGTAATTTCATCGAAGTTGCCTGCCCTTGCCACAAGGTCGGTAGGGAAGTAGTCAGGTCTGCCCTGTGCCGACGGATAAAGCAGATTTGTTCCGTTACCGCACAGATATATTCTGCCGTCACCTGCGTATGCGGCTATCTTTTTACAGGCAAAAAGGCCTACATCATCGCCGTCAATACGGTTGACTCCCTCACGACGTACAGTAACAGTAACCGTATCGCCTAACGGCAGAGGGTCTACTGTTAACAAGGTATGATTTTCCGACTCGTATATAATTTCTGCTCCGCTCTCCGTTTCCGCTGAAATATACTCACTATTACGAGGCAAACGAAAAGTAGTTGACTCGCCGTCACAATCAAACTGTATACGAAAATGGTCGGTCATTCCGTTAAAACTTTCAAATGCACTACCGGCTTTTGTAAAGCCGTCAGGTGAACGACCTACAATAACCAACGGCACATATTTCTTAGGCGGAACGATACCCGACAAAGTGCATTTACCAAAAGTTGTTCCGTCAGTAAAATACACGTCTGAGCCAAACAGGGCAAAATTGCCCTCTGCTCCCTCAACGGATACTGTGGCAATTTCAGTAAACTCGACGGTTTCCATATTCAAAGCGTATATGGTTTGCCCGTCATATAGAAAAACCGTACCACGTAAATCACTTTGGCAGGCGGTAACAGGTCTACCGCTTGGCAAAGAAGCATACTCCTTTAGTCCGTCACGTTTCGTAAGACCGCCGTCACGATAAATGAGATTACACATATCACTGGACTGGTTATCCTCCAAACCAAAAGGCAAGTCAAATACATTGACACCGCCATCAAGACGTCGGTTGTCGCCGCCAAGACGTAACTCGGACATTTTATACGGCTTACCTTTAGGATACTGGGCTGTTTTACAGTACACCTCGTCCACCTCCTGCGTACAGGCTGTTTTCGATATGATGTACCGCATCGTTCATTTCCAAATTCATTACTCTCGTGCGGTATATACTCATTAACTGACTGCTTAAAGCGGAATTATCATCTGCCGACAGCACCGCTGCCGCATAGTATGGAATTAACTCACACAGATGTTCCTCAAGACTGAGTTTGGTATCTTGCGGAGTCGTTTCGTCAATAGTGGGACACATGGCAAAGTATTTAAGCAAAAATACGCCGTCAAAGTCACGAACAACGTCAAAAGTACGCCAGCCGATACAGTATGGCACATTCTTTTGGACACTGCTTAAAGCGGTAGGCGTAAACGTAACTTCGTCAAAGCGGTAGAAATCGTCAGGAAGTGCATGGGAGTAAAAACTAACCCTCGGCGGCACTTCCTCATCGCTGTCAAAAGGTACATTATATACGGCAGTATTTCCTATATATACAGTGCTGCCTGGCTCCATTGACGAAAAGACAATACGCTGTGTTTCATAAGGAGTAAAACGCAGTACATATTTTTGAAAGCAAGCATACTTTCTCGTTTCAAGAGATGCGTACTGCGTCCACTGTCCGTCCTGAAAATATTCAACGCTCACACGAAGTTTCCCATCAGTCACAAACGTGAGTGCTGTGCCGTTTGACACTGTAAATGCCGTCTGTTCGCCAATATCCATAAGGCTTCGCTCTGGCATAAGATTTTTGTATTTACGCTGTGACATGGTGATACTTTTACTAAGAGGGAAGTGGACACACAACTCCTTTTGTGCCGTATCAATAAGCGACACGGCACGAAGTCTGTAGTCGGTCGCCGTACCGTCAGTTGATGAGATAATATTTCCTGCCACAGAAAAGTAGTTTAACAGTTTTGCTATCTTGTCTAAACATTGGGAAATCGTCATTTTGATTCCTCCTTATTCCTTGAAAAAGCCGATACGGCAGGTTGACACACCTACCGCATCGGCTCTCATATTGCTTATAAATGTACTGACTAATCCCCTCGTCCTACATTATTAAGCAAATTTATGTTAATAATCCTTTGTTAACTGCTCAATTACTGGGGATTTGAGAAGATGATGGGACGTGCATCGCTCCAGCCCACACCGAAGTCAACGTAAGGCACAATTCTTGCAATAAGCGGATTGTCCAACTCACTGCGAATAACTGTGGGACGAGAAATGTAGACTACTTTTGCACACTCCTTGAGAAGAGTCATATCGGCAACTGCCCACTGCTTTGCAGTAAAGCCAACGTCACCACCGCCAACAACCATGTAACGCATACCGTATACGGGGTTTGCCGCATAAGTATTGGAGTCGGGGTTCTGTTCAGGACAGATTTTCGCCTGTGGACCGCAAATTTCACGTGCCTTGCCCTCCAGTTCTGGAGATACAAGCAAAATGCCGTTGGAGAAGTAGTCGGTGAAGAAAGGCAGACCGTCAGGAGTAACAAATCTGTTTGCCATGATGTTTGCCTGAGTAATTGCAGATACGCTCAACTCGGTATCTACAAGGTTAGAGTAAGTACCTGCCTCGCTGTCAACGATAGGTGTTCCGTCGGGATTACCAATACTTGCAACAGGGTGGTCGGTAGCAGCCCACGGCTTGCCGTCACCACCTACAAAGTTGTCATTAAAGGCGTTGCCGAACATACGAAGTACACCCATGTATACGCTCATTGCAGCAGAGTAAGCGGCACGTCTGCCAGCACGCTTTGCTTCTCCTGACTTGTCTATCTTTGCGTACTTGTAGTTGATGTCAATGGCACCTGCACGCTCGGTAGGTGTAATAACAGTCAGGAAACCACGCTTCTGATTAAGGTCGGTCAACTCTCCGTTGTATCCGGGAAGTTCACCAAATCCGCCGGCACTCTCTATACGGTAACTGACAGAATTAGAGTCCTCCTCAGATACAATTTGGCGAAGAAGTGCCATTCTACTCTTGTACTCAAAGTCGAACACCTTATCAATAACAGGGTAAAGGTCGGTTTTCCAAGCGGTGTTAATGTTGGATATTGCCATAGCATTTTCCTCCTATATATAATGTAGTGTTTTGTCAGTCATTTCTAAGACTGTGTGCATACTGTTTTGGTGTCATGGCATAGTCAGGGTTGTCCCTGTTCCACGCATCCAAAAAGTCAAGTTGTGAGCGGCTCAAACCGAAGTTCGATACGCTCTTGCGGCTTCCGCCGCCTGTCCTTCTTTGCAGTTTTCGTTTCTCCTGTTCCTCTTCTATTATGCTTTGTCGCACTGAGTCGATAAAACTGTCAAAGTCAGCACAGATTGTTCTGAAATCGTTGCCCTTGCCTCTCGCAAATCGAATAAATAATTCATCAGATGCAAGTTCTTCAAGT
The DNA here is from genome assembly GCA_045639125.1 of Eubacteriales bacterium. Classification (GTDB taxonomy): domain Bacteria; phylum Bacillota; class Clostridia; order Oscillospirales; family QAMX01; genus JAZUCL01. The sequence continues at coordinate 67,591 of JAZUCL010000006.1, forward strand.
GGCAAGTCAGGGTACTGAGTGCGAAGTGTTTCAAGGTCAGAAAGCAAATCTAAAGTTTCTGTTTCCTCCACTTCGTCTAATGTGTCCTCGTCACTTTCGTCCACTTGCTCAGGTGTATCGACGTTAGGAATTGGTTCGTTAGCCACGTCCTCACTTTCCGATACTTCCTCGTCAGGTGACAAAGGCTCGGCGGCAAGACCGCTAAGAATTTCTTCAACGAGTTTCTTCGTGTGTCTGCTCATTGTCCGTCACCTCCTTTCCGAGAACCTTTTCAAAGTGGGTGCGAATCTTGTCTGCGTCAGCAACTCCTGCAAGAGCAAGTGCTTCAGCGGCAAGAGGATAGTTGACGGCATCAATGGCATGACCCATAAGTGTATCAAGAGCACCCAGTAAAAACGCCCTTGACGAATGCATACCGTCACCTGTGGAGATTATGGTGTCAATTTCAGGAAAGTACCCATCTTTGCCACGAAGTACGGCAGGGTCATACTCCACACGGTGTACATCTGTCGTACCGACACCGATATACACGGCACGTCTCTTGTCGTAAAACTCAAGGGCGGTACGGTCAATAAGGTCAAGTAAACGGCGGAAAGCACCAAGTCGTTCCGCTTTCTTTGTCGCCTTACGAAGTTCAGACCTCTCAATAAGTTGTGCAAGACCTGTGGCACTGGTAATATTGACAGGCTCTTTACCCATATCCACATCGAAGTTACCAACCGCCTCTTGAATAAGAGAACGGTACTTGTCTATCATGGCAAGTCTGTCCTCGGTGTCATTACGACCGCCAAGACGTTGAACCTTACCCATAGCACCCGGCTTCAACTCCCAGACAGCACCCGGTCGATTAGTGGGTGGTACGGAGAAAGCATCATGCTCCGCCAATATTACGTCATTACCTGAAAATGCCGATGCAAGTTGTGAAGCAGACAACTCTCTGTCCACTGCATCTACAAGAGTTAGGATAGGAGCAAGGTCGCCTTTGCCCCAGATAGAGTCGGCATCTCTCGTTCTGTACTGAAAAACAAAAGGAAAGCACGTAAAAGACGTGTTTTCCCAGTAGTTTTCCGTATGAACAAGTTCGACACCGCCGATAAACAAGTCACAGGAGATGTCGCCATTCTCGTTTTTGTACCAATACTCCGTCACAACTGCCGTATCCTCTCTCTCCGTTGAGTCCTCGAAAGCACCGAGTGGATCGCAGGGCATACGGACAGGGTCAATGCCGTTTTGAGCAAATTCCTCACGGTAGAGACGAGCAAGAAGAGAACGCTGCATGGGATAGCAGTGGAAAATATATTCGCACTCATCAATATTGGTGGCGTTTGGGTCAGGGTAAATGCAAGAAGTATCAACATTAGCAACTCGTACCTCCGTACCGTCCCAAAACACTTTCCACACAGCGGTACCGCCGATAATACAACGGCGGTCAGCGGCGGCAACCATGTCAGCGTATCCGCCTGACTCCAACACATACCGCACAATCGCCTCACGGCTCTTTGCGTTTGCATCGTCTTTTTCTTCTCTGCCGTGAAATGAAAAGTCAGGCACATCACCTGTTACCTGACTTTCCACGTGTATGTAAGGGTCGGGACACATGGCAACAATCCACGCAATACCCTCACGCTTACAACTATCAGCGATTTCAAGGGCAGTACGATGCTTGCCCTCGTAGTATTCACGGCACTCGGCGGCGGAACTTTCCGCATCGTATCGTCCACGCTTCGCCTTTTCCAGCCGTTCTCTGACGAACTGTTCTTTCGTCAAAATTCGATTCCTCCTTTCGCCGCACTAAACTCATAGGCATAGTCGTATGAGTTAATATACAGCGTCATTTTGTTTCGGTACAAGCAAGTCGTATAACGGTCTGCCTGTCCGTTCCTGTTCACGATAACCAAGTGGTCTGCCTGCCACAAAGTAGCGAATGGCGTCAGGAGCGTGAGTCAACTCATGGGGCGTTACGGAAACATCGTTTACGTCACGTGCATCTCGTGTTAAGGAAGGTAGAGTGCGTATAAGGTTTTCGCAAGTATCAAAAACCGTCAAATGACTTCTCACCATGCCCGTCTCGTCCTGAAATGGTCGCAGCCATTCCTTTAAGTCGTACCAACCAGAAACTCTGTCGTTCTCCGCCTTTGTCAAAGGCAGTCCGCACTCGGCGAATATTTCGGCGGCGGAACGGCCTGTGTCCTGTCGTCTGTTCCACAAGTCCGGGGGTGCAAAACTCTGGTACAGCGTTTCATTACACAAAGCCAATATTTTTCGTGCCGCATCGGAGATTATTAAACCGCTTTCGTACAGTTCACGATACACATAGGCCCTGCCGTTTGAATCGACAGCAATCCAATAGGCAGCCAACATATCAAGTCCGTAGTCAATAGTCAAATATCTCCGCCACTTGTCAGGCAGTGGAAATGGCTTGCACGTGTGTATCGTATCACGCCACTCCGAGAAGTATTGTCCTCCCGTAATTCCCCACTCGCCAAGTCCGTATATTCGATATCCGTCAGGGTCAAGTATACGCCTTCGCTCCATTCTCAAACGGAATCCGTCATCAATGAAGCGATTGTCAAGGTATGTGGAGTGGTGGCAAAACACATTCTCGTCACGGTGGTCAAAAAATCGTTTCTTTATCCAATGGTGTGCACTGACAGGATTAAACGTAAGTTTTATCTGATAAAACAAACCGTCTGGTAAAATGCCACGAAGTCTATCGTCAATAATTTCAAAGTCGTCTGCCTCCAACTCCGTAGCCTCCTCAATCCACACATCAGTCAACTTTCCATTTGGAAAGGTAATGCTTTTGAGTTTCTCCCGCTGACGCTCATCAAGCATACCACGAAACAAAATCTGTGCGTTATTTGTCAAGCACCGCAACCGTAACGGAGAAACGCTTGCTTCCCAGTAGTCCTCCACGCCAATACGCCGTATGGCAGCAGACAGTTCCGCATAGGTACTTGCTCGGTTAGAGTCCTCAATTTTACGCACACATAGTAGGTTACGTCCACTTTCCGCCATAAGTCTTAAAATGTACATCGTTGCTGTGTCGGTACTTTTCCCCGACCCTGCCGAGCCTCGCATTGCAACGTATCTACACTTCGTATGGTGTATCGGGCGAAACACAGGATTTGCCTCCACACACAAAAGACGTGTCACTGTGTTTCCTCCTTGTAACTTACCGTGACCTCCACATCACTCACTTCGCCGTTTGTCTGACTTCGCTCTGTCGAGTGTTCAAACAAATCCATTGACTTTGCCAAAAACTCACTGGCTTTGAGGCGGTCTTTCATATCTGCCGTATCATTTTCCATGAGTTTTGCCCAAAATTTTTGGACTGTTCGTGCCGCAAGTCGCCGCCGTGTCTTTTTTTCTGCCAAGCACTCACTCCTTTCTGCGTGAAAGCCGTGAAATACTTGTGGGACGAAGTATGTCTACTCCGCCCCACACACTACGCCTGTATTCCGACAGTTTTCACTATGTGTATTGTACCACACTTTTCACTATTTTTCGTCCTCATTATTTCCACGTTTTTTCCGCTTATTTTCCATATTCCACTTTTTTTCACTTTTTTATATATTTTTTTACCTTTCCTCTTGCATAATTAGAACGACCGTTTTATACTATATACATCACTACATTATATATACGTATTTCACATAAATTGAAAGGTTGATTTATATGACAAAATCTTACGACAAGTCCACCACCTGCTGTTTTACAGGTCATCGCCCCGACAAGTTCCCATTTCGTATTTCAGACGGCTCATACGCCCACGAGTTGTTGGTAAAGTGTCTGTATGAGGAAATTGAAAAAGCAATTAGTCGAGGCTACAACCACTTTATAGCAGGAATGAGTCTTGGCATGGACTTGTGGGCGGCAGACGTTGTAATTAAATTAAAGGAGAAGTATGGGCAAATCACATTGGAGGCTGCAATTCCATGTGCTGAGCAGACGGTAAATTGGACAGAAGATGAAATACTACATTATAATAGGGTACTTGAGTCATGTGATAAAAAAGGAATAGTGACGAACCTTTCAGGCGGCAAAGCGATGCTTGCACGAAATCGCTATATGGTAGATAACTCATCTTTAGTAATAGCGGCCCTTGACCCTAAATCCCACCCTGTTCGTGGTGGTACGAGAGCGACAGTGAACTATGCAATTAAGTCACAAGTGGAAGTAATAAATATTCTTGACGGCTATCATATTTCCTTTGGATATGTGGCATTTTAAGAATGAAATAAAAAATTTTCAAAAAATATAAAAATTTTTTTGAAAAACGACTTTACTTTACTGTTTTTGCCTTGTGTTTTTCCGTGAAATCATGTAAAATAAGTTATCTACACAGTTGAAAGGAATAGATGTCTATGAAAATACAGACCGAACATGGCTTTGTTGATGTATCTGACGATGTAATCGCAGGAATAGCAAGTGTATGTGCCAATAACTGCTTCGGCGTATGCGGAATGGCACACCGCACCAAGACAGACGGTATCGTCAATCTCCTTCGTGGTGAAAACTACCGCAAGGGAGTTGCCGTTACAGTAGAGGGCGATAATGTGGATATCGATCTACACATTATCGTAAAGCATGGTGTCAACATTGCGGCAGTAGGCGAGTCTATAACGAGCGAAATTAGATATAATGTAGAACTGCTTGCAGGAGTCCATGTACGAACAGTTGATATCTATGTCGACTCCATAATGCTTGACTAAATTATCTAACGGAAGGTGTAAGGATTTGAACAGAGTAATAGACGGCCCGCTTTTTCGCCTTATGGTGCTTGAAGCCGCCCGTTCCATTGAAGTACGCAAGCAGGAACTCAATGACTTGAACGTGTTCCCCGTCCCTGACGGAGATACAGGTACGAATATGTCGTTGACGATTTCTGCGGCGGCAGCAGAACTTGGAAAACATGAAAACGAAAATCTTGGCAAGATGTCCGAGATAGTAGCCCAATCTCTCCTTAGAGGAGCAAGAGGAAATTCCGGTGTAATTATGTCACTGCTGTTTAGAGGAATAGCGAAGCAGTTCAAAGGAAGTGTCGATGCAGACGGAGCGTTATTTGCAACGGCCCTGACAAATGGCGTAGACACGGCATATAAGGCGGTAATGAAGCCAGCAGAAGGAACAATATTAACAGTATCTCGCAAAGCCGCCCTTGCGGCAACAGCGGCGGCAACATTAGACGAAGCGACAGGTAAGTGCAAGGGCGAATTGTCCGATATTCTTGCCTCTGCAGTAAATGCGGCACGAGTAGCACTGTCGGAAACGACAAATCAGAACCCTGTACTTAAAAAGGCGGGCGTTGTAGATGCAGGCGGTGCTGGTTATCTTATAATCTTAGAGGCAATGCAGAGAGTGTATAACGGAGAAGTAACTGACTTCTACACAGCGTTTGACTCTGCACCAAAAGCAAAGGCAGACAGTGCATTTGCCGAGTTTAATACTGCTGACATCACATTCACATATTGTACCGAGTTTATTGTACTACGTGAAAGTGGCAAGGAGCAAGACGCAAAGGCTCTACGCCGTCATCTTGAGAAGATTGGTGACTGTGTTGTAGTAGTAGATGACGAAGAAATTATCAAAGTCCACGTTCATACAAACGATCCCGGCGATGCTATACAGCGTGCGTTGAAGTTTGGTGCATTGGACAGCGTCAAGATTGAGAATATGCGTTTACAGCATACGGAAAAACTCATTTCACAGGAAGAGCCGGCATCTGAACCGGTATTCCAAGGAGAGAAACTTCCATACGGCTTTGTAAGTGTTGCGGCAGGTGACGGTCTTGCGTCAATTTTCCGTGATTTAGGTGTAAATGCAGTTGTCGAGGGCGGTCAGACGATGAATCCGTCAACGGCCGATATCCTTGACGCAGTAAATAGTGTAAACTCCGATGTAGTTTACATTCTGCCTAATAACAAGAATATTATCATGGCGGCAGAACAGGTTATTCCTCTTACTGAAAAGACGGTAACAGTTGTGCCTACAAAGACAGTGAATGCAGGTATCTCTGCAATGCTCGTATTTAACGAGTCGGCAACGCCAGAGGAAAATCGTGATGCAATGATGGAGGCAGCCTCGGCAGTCCGTACAGGACAGGTGACGTATGCGGCACGAAATTCAACATTTGATGACCGTGACATACACGAGGGTGACTACATGGCACTTGTTGACGGCAAACTCAGCCACACTTCAACCGATAAGGACGAAGTTCTTGCTTCACTTGCCGATTCACTTGTGACAGACGATGTATCATTTGTCACGGTAATCTACGGTGAGGGCGTAACGGAGGAAGAGGCACAAGCAGCGAGTGCAATGTTTGAAAAGGGCAACGCCGAGGTAACAACAGTGTACGGCGGTCAGCCTGTGTACTATTACCTCATCTCCGCAGAATAAAAAAATTATGTGGTATCTTTCTTTTGAAAGATACCACATTTTGTTTTGAGAAACGAGCAAATCACAACTTCCGTCCGTTATTGGCGGAAAGCGTACCTGCGGTCGCTTTCCGCCGTACAAGACAAGAAGAATAAGAAAATAAATGCTATCGCATTTCTTGATTTTGTTTTGCCAGACGGTAATCAAAAACAAAAAAACACGGAAGTCTTTTCAAACTTCCGTGTTCTATCCACTATCTATTATTGACCCAACCACATAGCGATTGCTTCGCTAAAGTCAAGGGTCTGGAGTGCGTCCTCATAAGTAGGAGTCAATGTATCAATACGAGCCTGTAAAATTTCGCCGAGCATCACTGCACAGTATGACTCGTAGAATTCCTCAGAGTTTACCATCTCATCAACGTAAGCCTCGTCCATAGGAAGACGCTTAATGATATGGTAGCCGTAAGGCGTCTCAACAAGGTCGCTGATTGCGTTTTCTTCAAGTGCAAATGCAGCAGTTTCAAACGCTTCTACCATCTCACCTTTTGTAAAGTAGTAGCCTGTTGCCGGGTCTTCAGCCACGCCAGGATCTTCGCCGTATTCCTTGACGAGTTCAACGAAGTCCTTACCGGACTTTGCAAGTTTAAGAACGTCCTCAGCCTTTGTACGAATTGCTGCACGATCCTCATCTGTTTCTGCCTCGGAGGTAGAGATAAGAATATGAGTTGCTCTGATGTACTCTGCCAAATACTCTGCACGAATGTCCTCAATTTCAGGACGGTCTATGCCATTTTCACCATAGAAGTAGTCAAAGAGTTTTGAGTAGAGGAAGCCTGTCTCAAAAATCTGTGCAAACTCTTCTGTTGTAAGGCTCATTGACTTGAGCATTGTAACGTACACATTTCTTGACATCTGCTCAATTTGTGCCTCACGAGAGTCAATCATTGCCTTACGCTCAGCAGCAGTAAGTTCAAGGCCAAGTTCCTTTACTAATGAACGAATTGCCACATCACGCATAATCTGATTTTCAGCAAGAGTGCGGATTTGCTCCGCATCATACATTGAACCGTAGTTTGCAAACATATAACTGTAATAATAGGTATATACACCCTCGGTAATAGGTTCACCGTCAACCGTCATTACGGTTGCCTTGCCACAGCCTGCGAACATTGTGATCATCATAGCCACGCACAGCACAAGTGCAAGAATTTTTGAAATCTTCATATTAGCCTCCTGATGTTTTGGAATTTTCATATCTTTTCGACACGATATGTACATAGTATATCATGTTCAAGCACTAATTTCAATGGGGAAATATGAAAGTCTGATGAATTTTTTCACAACGCTCACGTTACTAAATTATTCGTTGATTTTTCACCCTATATAATGTATAATAATTACGCTTATAATAGAAAAACTACATTTTAGAAATGAGGCGTTTCGATGCCTTTTGCATCAATTGATTTTGAACTCGCAAACTCCAACGCAACGAGTATATGTGCATTGGGCGTTGCTATATTTTCCCATGGCAAACTTGTAAATAAGTACCGCTGGCTTATTCGCCCACCACACGGAAGCGGCGAATTTGCCTCTTACAATACGCAAATTCACGGCATTACTCCCGATATGGTGTATGATGCACCTCTGTTTTGTGAATTGTGGCAGGAGTTGTACCCTATCTTACGTGGCATGACTCTCGTTGCCCACAACGCACCTTTCGATACCGGCATTTTGCGGAAGAATTGTGCCCACTTCGGTCTGTATCTTGACGGACATGACTACGTATGTTCATGTCAGGTGTCTCGAAAACTACTTCCTGACCTTGTAAATCACAAACTGTCAACTGTATCTGCAGCCTTGGGTATACCTCTAAACCACCACGACCCTGTATCAGACGCTGTTGCCGCAGGTGAAATCATACTCGCCGGTATGAAAGCATCAGGCACTAAGTCACCACAGGCTCTTGCAAAACTTCTTGGAGTAAATGTAGGGCATATCGAGCCTCTTGAAGGTGAAATGTACGTATAAATTAAAATCAAGCAGCAAAGGAGTGTATATATGGAATTGTCACGGCAAAAAGTAGTCTTAGGGCTGTCAGGCGGTGTTGACTCTGCCGTATGTGCCTATATGCTAAAGGCAGACGGGTTCCATGTAACAGGAGTATTCCTCGAACTTGGTGATGATACTGACGCTCGTAATATTGCCTCGTCTGCCGGCATTGATTTTGTGTCAATTCCCATTGAGGACGAGTTGGAAAAGCACGTCAAAGCACCTTTTTGCGATGCATATTTGTCAGGCCGTACTCCCAATCCTTGTATTATATGTAATCCACTTGTGAAGTTTAAGACGCTCTTTGACGTTGCCGACAGTATCGGTGCGTTTTACGTGTCGACAGGTCACTACGCACGAATTGAAAATCGAAACAACGAATCTCGCCTCGTCACATCTGTAAGTGACAAGGACCAGACGTATATGCTACACAGACTTCCGATTGAGTGGCTACCTCGTCTTACGTTCCCTCTCGGTACTCTCTCCTCAAAGGATATGGTACGCAAGAAGGCACACGAGTACGGCATTTCGGTTGCTGACAAGCCGGACAGTATGGAAATTTGCTTTGTGCCTGACGGAGATTATGCCTCATTTGTGGAAAAGCGTGGCATCAAACCGCCTTGCGGTGACTTCGTCACAGAGGACGGACGAGTCCTTGGCACTCACAAGGGCATACACCGCTATACTGTCGGTATGAGACGGCATCTCGGTATCGCCACAGGTAAGCGGATATATGTAAAGGCAATTTGTCGGGATAAAAACCAAGTTATTCTTGCTGACGGTGACGATGTTTACGTTTCCTCTGTCACCGTAACCGATATAAATGTACAAACATCTGCCTTTCCTCCACTTCCGTTTCCCTGTACTGCACGAGTTCGGTACTCACGGACGTTTTCTCCATGTACGATAGTGTCAAGAGACGGCAACACGATAGTAGCGGAGTTTTCTCCCAGCATAAGAGCACCTGCACCCGGACAAAGTGCGGTATTTTATGACGGCGATGCAGTTTTGTGCGGTGGATTTATAAAGTAAAACTTAGATAGAAAGTAAAAAGGAACGGCTTAGAGCGTCGCTCTAAAGGACAGTTTTAAGAATACGGTATATCTCGAAAGAGGTATGCCGTATTTTTACATTTGTGAACACAAATGCAGTGCTTGTCAGTAAAAATGACAAGGCATAGATGAACAAAAAAGTTCTCTTTACACAAGGGAGGCATTTTGCTATCTCCCGGAATGTAATTGGATAAAAATTCACTAAATATGTTTACAAATTGCAAAAATTGTGATATAATGACTATGCCAAACAATCTTAATATTCGTAGCCATAGGTGTATTTTCTATTTATGGGATATTATGCCTTTTTTTGCTACACAATAAAACGAACTCATTTTGGTAAAAATGCAGCTCCCGTTTGATTGTGTAGTTTTATGCCTATGCTTCGAATAGATTGTTTGGCGACAATTGGAGTCTGCGTTTTTCGGTGCGTGACTTCGGTTGCGCACCTTTTTATATGCTGATGGAGGGATATATGAACAATAAAATTCAAGAAAAGAGCATAGACATTACCGGTATTGAGCTTACGCCGGGGAAACCTACTGTTTGCCTTGGTAACGGCGAGCAAGGTTTTGAGTGTTGTTGCGACGAGTGTGATTACTTTTTGCTATGTTTTCCTGAATTTGATGTTCAAATCAAAGATGATAGTATTGCTGCAAGTAAAGATAATACTACAAAATAGTAAAAATGACAGAGAATGTAAAGTGTTTTCTGTCATTTTTGTCGGTAAATAAGATATTCTTTTTAAGCATAAAAACTTCCTTAAGCGTACACAGCCTTTGCCGTTCCTTTTTTTGCACTTTGTTTGACAATTCATAACTAAATAACTGGCGAAACCGAACCTATGGTCGTTTTCGCCCTGCAAGACATGGAAGAAATAATACAAATGCTCACGCAATTCTTAGTTTTGTTTTGCCAGACGGTAATCAGAAACACAAAATAAATGCCTTTCATTTACATAGTTAGTTTTGCAAAAAGGCTCATTTTTTCTTGCAACTTTCCAATTCATTCCTTTATTCGCCCGTTTCCCCCATTGAGAGGTGGAGATCGTCAACCTAGTCCGTCACGAGTTTCATTTTGTAAAACCTGTACGAAACGGCAACGCCGTTCTCATCTTACTCCACAAAAAAGAACGTGCGTCTTTTGACACACGTTCTTAAATAAACCCTATTAACCCTTAACAGCACCAATCATAACACCCTTTACAAAGTAACGCTGAGCAAAGGGATATACGATAAGTACAGGAATCATAGTAACGACAACAGTCGCATTCTTCATAGCCTCGGGAGTGAGGTTTTCAGTGATTGCTTCACCAACATTGCCGGTTTCACCTTCAATAAGCATCTGACGAAGAACAACCTGCAACGGATATCGTTTTGAGTCGTTTAAGTAGATTACAGGAGCAAGGTAAGCGTTCCAATGTTGTAGGAAGAAAAACATTGAAACAGTAGCAATAGATGCTTTAGCCAAGGGTAGCATAATCTTAAGAAAGATTCTAAATTCACTTGCACCGTCAATAGTAGCAGACTCGTGAAGTGACGGAGAAATTGATTCAAAGAAATTCTTAACAATGATCATGTGGTATGTAGAAACTGCAGTGGGCAAAACGAGAGCCCAAACAGTATCAAGCAAGTGAAGTCCGGAGACAAGAAGGAATGTAGGAATCAAACCGCCGGAGAAGAACATTGTAACTGCAATCAATTTCATGAATACACTTTTTCCCCAAAAATTTGGACGAGATAAAGGGTACGCTGTAAGAGTCGCAAAAACAATTTGTACGAGAACACCAATAACAGTATAGTAGATAGTGTTAGCGTAAGCAAGTGGTACACGGTTATTAGACAAAATCAACTTGTATGCACCTAAATTAAATCCCATGGGATACCACTGTACGAAACCACGAGTAATATAGTAGGTATCAGAGAAAGAAATGATAACACTACGATATACCGGGTAGAGGAAAATGAATCCAAACAACAGAAGTAAACCTATAACAACATAGTCAAAAGTTGTCAGTCTATTAAGTTTTGATTTTTTAGCCATTATCTCTCGCCTCCTTACCAAAGACCTGTATCAGAGAGTTTGCGGCTGATGAAGTTTGTAATCATCAACAGAATAAGTGATACAACAGAATTAAATAAACCAATGGCAGTACCAATAGCAAAGTTACCACCCTGAAGACCATATCTGTATACGTATGTACTAAGTATATCAGCAACTTCCATAGTAGCAGGATTGTAAAGAATAAGAGTCTTCTCTGCACCAACGTTGATAATAGAACCACAGTCGAGAATAAGTAATGTACAAATTGTAGGAAGAATAGAAGGTAAAGTAATGTACCAAATCTTCTTCAAACGACCACAGCCGTCAATATCAGCAGCCTCATAAAGTTGCTGGTCAACATTGGACAAAGCGGCAAGGTAAACGATAGAACCGGTACCAACACCAGACCAAATACTTGTCACGTGGTAGATAGTTCTATACCATTGAGGTTTAATGATAAAGAAGATGGGCTCATAACCCAAGGATTTGATAATAGCGTTAATAGCACCACTACCGGGAGAAAGAAGGTCCATTGCAAATGAACAGACGATAACAGTAGAAAGGAAACAAGGCAAGAAGGAGACAGACTGAACAGTCTTCTTAAGTCTCGGTAAGCGACACTCATTAAGTAAAATTGAGAAAATAATGGGGGTCGGGAAACTGAAGATCATACCTTGAATACCAATAACCAACGTATTTTTCAAAAGAGGCAAGAAGTTTTCGCTCATGAAAATTGCCTCAAAGTTTTTCCAACCAATGAATGGGCTATCCCAAATACCGAGGAATGGTGAAAACTTCTGAAACGCTACGACAATACCATACATGGGAGCGTATTTGAATAAAGCGAAATATATAAGTCCGGGAAGAAAAATCAAAAGAAGGTGTCTGCTTTTTATGAACTTGCGTAAATGAGGATGGTCCTTTTTCGGCTTTGCCGGTGCAACGGCATTAACTGCTTGACTGGACAACATATAGCACCCTTTCATAATTTTGTAGTGGCGGTGAAGTGAACGCAAATGGCGAAGCCCTTTTCCGCATCTAAAACTCCCAAGCCGTCAGACGTTGAGCCGATTTCGGCTCGTCCCAAAGCCTTTTTTGCGGTGGGATTCCCTCAACTATGCCAACATATAAATTGTATGAATCTTGACACACTTGAGGAAATCCTGTACGCAGGGAAAATTATCACTTGGAACGAAGAGCATAAAGCCCTTCGTTCCAAGTAAATTATAAACTAAATCATTTGGCTATTTTCAAACTTCAAAGATTAGCCTTATTATTTATGCCTTGACTATTACTTAGCGTCATAACGAGCCTGTGCAGCGTTGTAAACTGCAAGGAGGTTGTCAACTTCGTAAAGTTTAGCGGACTCGTTAACCCACTTATCCCAATCAGCATCTGTGCCGTTTTCCATAACGTACTTCATGCAGAAAATAAAGGACTGGTCAACCAAGTCAGTATTAAGGTCAACATAAATCTCGTTTTCTTCGTTAGTAAGAACAACAGAGGGGTCTGTCTCGGTGAAACCATTACCGTTAAGGATAACGTCAACACAACCCTGCTCGTTTTCAGTCAAAATGTGGTAGTGAGAGCGACGGTCTGTACGAAGGTACATTCCGCTATTCCACATACCGTACTTTTCGCCGAGTGTGTTAATGTCAACTACGCCTGTGAGTTCGGGGTCTGTATAAACAGGTACGCCATTCTCATCATAGTTGAACCATTCGCCTTCAATACCGATAGTCTCAAGTTCAGCACCAGAGGGGCTGTAGAAGTAGTCAACCAACTTACAAGCGATTTCCCAGTTCTCTGTAACTGCGGAAATTGCCATACCGGATTCGCTCAAACGAGGCAATGTGTATGTCTTACCAGTTGGACCCCAAGGTGCAGCACCTTCAAGGTCGTACTCAGGCTGCTCTGCTGCAACCTGCTGCTCCAAAAGATTTGTTCTTGAAATCCAGTCCCATGTAACGAAAGACTTTTCGGGAGCGGCAAACTTTGCAGTCCAGTCTGCTGCTGTATTTGTAAGGAACTCTGGGTCAAGAAGACCCTCGTTGTAGAATGTCTTGTACCAGTCAAGAATTTCCTTCATCTCAGGAAGGAAGAAGCCGTATTCCCAAAGACCTGTGTCTTCATTGTATGTGAATGGGAACTGACCGCCGTTGATGTCCCAACCTGCAGCATTTACTCTCCAGATGTCGTTACCAGTCTTTGCGGAGAAGGGGTAGGACTCGGGATAGATTTCCTTTAATGTCTTCAAAGTCTCATAGAAACCAACTGTGTCGCCGGGCTCCCAAACGGTAAGGTTGTTCTTGTCGAAGATGTCCTTACGATACATCCACATGTGGTTTACGTCTCTGTTCAAGTCGTATTTGGGAAGTTCATAAAGAGCACCTGTGTCAGATGACTTGCTCTTTAAGTACCATTCATTTTCTTCCTGACGAAGGATGCCAAACATGTTGGGCATATTTTCTTCCTGAGTTGTAAGATCTACGTATGCACCCTGCTCGCCGTAAATGTCAAGGTTATTGCCACCTACGCAGATGTTGGGGATATTGCCGGAAGCAAGCATAGTATTGATCTTCTCTTCACTAGCGTCTGCCGGAACATTCAAAATGTTGATGTAAACGCCTGTACGCTTGAAAACTTCCTGAACAAGAGGACTGTCTGCCCACTCTATGTTGTCGTGAGCGGTCATCCATGTGATGTCAACTCTCTCATCGGTGAGAGGAAGAACGAGGCCGCCAACATCGCCGTAATCGGCAACATCAGAGCCAGTAGCAGATGGATCTGCTGAGGGGTCTGTTGCGACAGGATTGCCTGAGTTACAACCTGCAAACAGGGTAACAATCATCAATGCCGCAAGTATAAGTGCAAGTGTGCGTTTTGTCATGAGATTTCCCTCCTGATAAAATATTGGGTATGTATATACCTCTTTTTCAAAGTATAAACGGCATAGAACTCCCATGCAGTCCTCTACTTCGTAATAGGAATTTTATCATAAGATTTAGTAATTGTCAATATATTACACTTGAGATTTTTTGAAAAATTTCATTTTCTCCACAATTAAACTGTTTTGATAGCCCTTTAATTCTTCATAGATTTTGCATTTTTTGATAATTTATCCATATATTGCTTTAATTAAGTTGCGGAATTTAATTTTTGTGCATTTAGACAACATATATCCGCCATTTAATAATTTTGTGGTGGACGTGTGAACTTAAATTACTGACACTCTTCCATATTTCCAAAAACAATAATGTATGAACCTTTTTTGTCAGGGAAAAATATTTGTGTATCTTACGGTTTTTCTTGCAGATTTTATCTTTTATGAGTTATAATATGGTTATAGTATATATATTATCAAAGACATTATTAAAGGAGATTTGCCATGTCCCGCACATCAGGTATTTTACTCCCTGTTTTTTCTCTGCCGTCACCTTACGGTATCGGTGACTTAGGTGACGAAGCGTATCGGTTCGTTGATTTTCTTGCAGATGCCGGGCAGAAGTTATGGCAGGTGTTGCCAATACACCCTACGTCTATTGGCGACAGTCCCTACCAGTCACCGTCTGCCTTTGCAGGTAATCCCTACTTTATAAGTCTCGACCGTCTTGTGTCTGACGGACTACTTATGGAAAGTGAGTTGCCTAAAAGAAGTAGTGGTTTAATAGACTACGGCTCATTATACGAAACTCGCCGCTCATTACTTGCCGCCGCTTTCGCTCGTTTTAACCATGACAGCGAAGACTTTCTCCGTTTCTGTCGTGATGAGATGGACTGGCTTGACGACTACGCTCTTTTTTCCGCACTAAAGGATCATTTTAACTGTGCATACACATCGTTTCCCGACGACGTTAAGCGTAGAGACGAAGATGCTCTTAAAAATTACAAGGATTTACTCCACGTACAGATAATGTACCATAAGGTAGTGCAGTATCTATTCTTTAACCAGTGGTTTGCCCTTAAAAGATACGCAAATGAACGTGGAGTTCGTATTGTAGGTGATATTCCCTTATATGTTGCCGCCGATTCGGCAGATGTGTGGGCAAATCCAAAAGAGTTCCACCTTGACGAAAATATTGAGCCGTATGTTGTTGCCGGTGTCCCTCCGGACATATACTGTCCTGACGGACAGCGGTGGGGTAATCCTATATATAACTACGAGGTAATGGCAGAAAACGGCTACAGTTGGTGGCGAAAGCGTATTCGTGCGTCGAAGAGGCTTTACGACGTATTGCGTATCGACCATTTCTTAGGAATTACTCGCTACTGGGAAGTACCTGCAGATGCCGAGACGGCAGCAACAGGTCAGTGGCGTGACGGCCCAGCAGATGCACTGCTTTCTGTTATTGACAGTGAACGTGGCAATCTTGACGTAATAGCGGAGGATTTAGGCGTATTTAATCCTGACTCAGACGCTTTGCGTATGCGTTTTAACTATCCCGGTATGGGCGTTCTTCTGTTTATGGACGAGAGCGATAAAAACCCCTTTGTTCCGTATCGGTTAACGCAAAATGAGGTAGTGTACGTAGGCACTCACGACAACGATACAGCCTTGGGATTTGCCCTTAAAGGCGGTGACTCTGTCAATTTTGTTATGAAGTATACGGATACAAAATCAGTAGATGATTTGCCGGACGCTTTTATTCGCCTTGCACTCTCCAGTGTGTGCGATACGGCTGTTATTGCCATGCAGGATTGGCTTTGTCTTGACAGTAATGCTCGAATGAATGTACCCGGTGAGGTGGGGCTCAGTTGGCGGTGGCGGCTTAACGACAGTAGCCAGTATATGTCTTTATGTGATAAAATCCGTACTCTCACTCAGTTATATGGAAGATAAATTTCTCCCCTTGTGAATAGCATAAGGGGAGATTATTTATATCTTCGTCACACGTTCCGTCCGTTATTGACGGAAAGTGTGCCTGCGGTCGCTTTCCGCCGTACATCACTCGGAAAAGATAAAGTAAATACTTATTTCTTAGGTTTTATTTGCAAAACTAAAATAATGCCAAAAAATTTCCCTTTCCACAAGGTATACACAAGTTAAAACTCTTTGCATAATACAAAAACCTACCTGTTTTTGCAAAATTCACGGGTGTTTATATAGTTTTTCTTCCGCACCAAACAAGAGTTTTCCACATTATCCACAGGTTTTTCCACAAATTTTTGATTGGCACATAAAATTTTTTCTTGCCTATATCTTGCAGAATCAGCGAAAAACAAAGCATATATTGTGAAAATATCTGTATACACAGTATAAAATCACGCTGTTTTCGTCAAAGTGCCACAAAATTAGGCATAAAAATGAAACATCTTGCCACTTGTACTTGGAAAAAGTTTGTTGTATAATAATCTTGGTAAGTTATATTAAAACAAAGGACGGCAAAAAACGTCATGACCAAAGCAATCATTGTCACCTCCGGCAAAGGAGGGGTTGGTAAAACAACCTTTTGTGCAGGAGTAGGTGCAGCATTAGCAATGTACGGCAGAGAGTGTCTGCTCATTGATGCCGATGCACCGCTGAGAAGTCTTGATTTAACCTTGGGCATACACGAAACTGCGTTGTTCGATTTCTATGACGTATATTCATCACGTGTAGACCTACAAAATGCAACTGTATCACCTGAGGAAATCCCCTCGCTTCATATACTAAATGCCCCCGCCTTTTGTACTGCGTCAGGATTACCGCCTCAGGCTCTTGAAACGGTAGTACGTATGGCAAAGCGGTCGGGGCTGTATGAATACATTTTCATAGATTGTCCTGCAGGTCTTGGTGAAGGATTTAAGATGTCGGCAAAAAGTGCTGACAGTGCTATTGTTGTGTCAGGTACGGATCGTGTCAGTTTGCGTTGTGCAGATAAAACAGCCCACGCTCTTTCTGCACTTGGTGTTGACGATGCGTATCTTGTAGTCAACCGAGTCAAACGGAAATTACTTCGCTCGGGACTCAACATTGATGACGCAATGGACTTGTCCGGACTTCCGCTTCTTGGATACGTACCTGAGGACGAGGAGATCCAAAAGTGTCTGCGTGAAACGAAACCTTTTATGTTAAGCGAAAAGTGGCGTAAGTACGATGCACATCGTGCCTACGAGAATATTGCACTTCGCATCACAGGTGAGCAAGTGCCTCTTATGAGAAAGTAATGAGGAAACAACAAATTTTAAGAAAGAGGAGATTATATGAATATTGCATTGATTGCCCATGATAAGAAGAAAGAATTGATGGTACAATTCTGTATGGCGTATTGCGGTATTTTCTCCAAGCATAACTTATGTGCTACGGGAACAACAGGCAAACTCATTTCAGAAGCCACAGGCTTAACTGTTGACCGATTTTTATCAGGAGCACAGGGCGGCGATCAGCAAATAGGTGCTCGTGTTGCCTATAATGAGATAGATATGGTCATTTTTTTACGAGACCCACTTTCACCTATGCCAAAAGAACCAGAAGTAACGGCTCTTTTGAAAGTTTGTGACGTTCATAACATACCTATCGCTACAAATATAGCAACTGCAGAAATGCTCATTTTAGGTCTTGACAGGGGCGACTTGTCTTGGCGTGAAATTGTCAACCCAAAGACAGGTAAAAAGCCACGCCCGATTTTTTAGTATTTTGTAAATTCTCTGTCTGCGTGGTCTGTAGGCTTCGCAGACAGTTTCATGTATTATATAAACAGGAGTTATACAATGGAAAGAATTAAACCTCGTACCCTATCCGGATTTATGGAACTTTTACCCACTGACCAACAGAAGTTTGAAAGAATTGCCGACACACTTCGCCGCACTTATTCACTTTACGGATTTACGCCTCTTGACACTCCAATAATAGAGTCATCTGACGTACTCCTTGCCAAAGGTGGCGGCGAGACGGAAAAGCAAATCTACCGCTTTCAAAAAGGCGACAGTGACTTGTCACTGCGTTTTGACTTGACGGTACCTCTTGCAAAATACGTTGCACTCAACTATTCATCCTTAACATTCCCATTCCGCCGTTTCCAAATCGGCAAGGTATATCGTGGCGAGCGTGCACAACGTGGCAGATTCCGTGAGTTTTATCAGGCGGACATCGACATTATCGGCGATGGCAGTCTTGACATTATGAGCGAAGCGGAAATTCCGTCGGTTATCTACCGTACTTTTACGGCTCTCGGTCTTAACCGCTTCAAAATTCGTCTTAACAACCGTAAGGTATTAAACGGATTTTTTGCAATTTTAGGCTTGACCGACAAGGCTGGCGACATTATGCATACGATAGATAAAATTGATAAAATCGGTGCAGATACTGTACGTTCCATCTTAATTGATGACGTATCGTTAAGTGAGTCACAAGCACAGGAGATTATCGCCTTTATCAGTGCAAAAAACAATGATATAACGTCTATGCTTGACCGCTACATCGGTACAAATGAGATGTTTGACGAGGGGGCCGGCGAACTTAAAACAGTTATGCACCACATGGAGTCTTTTGGCGTTCCGTCAAGCCACTTCGCTGTCGATTTGACCATCGCAAGAGGTCTTGACTACTACACAGGTACAGTATATGAAACTGTAATGCTCGACCACCCTGAGATAGGCTCTATCTGTTCAGGTGGCAGATACGACAACCTTGCAGAGTATTATACTGACCGCAAACTCCCAGGTGTCGGCATATCAATAGGTCTTACTCGTCTGTTCTACGTGCTTAATGAGCAGGGCCTTTTGTCCAATACTCTAAATACCGCTCCTGCAGACGTTCTTATTTTGCCAATGACCGATGATTTTGCTCCTGCAATTCGACTTGCAACATCGTTACGCAACGTCGGTATTCGTACCCAACTTTATACTGAACCTAAGAAGTTCAAGGCAAAAATCGGTTACGCAAACAAACTTTCCATTCCATACGTTATATTTATGGGTGAAGATGAAATTGCCGCAAACGTATGCTCACTCAAGGATATGCGTACAGGTGACCAACGCACGATGACGGCAGACGAGGCGGCGGCTGAGATTTTGTCAGGTATTGCCGTAATGAACTCAAGCAAACCCATTGTAGAATAACTAAATTTACAGACTTTATCTGAAAGGATGACATATAATGACACAATCCCGTACACATACTTGCGGAGAACTTCGCATTGAAAATGTAGGTCAGACAGTTACTCTGTCAGGCTTCATGGAGAATGTGCGTGCAGTCGGTTCTTCCCTTGCCTTTGTGGTTTTACGTGACTTTTACGGCACAACTCAACTTGTGCTTGAAACAGAGGATATGCTTGCACTCGTTAAGCCTCTCAACAAGGAAACGACAATTTCCGTTACAGGCGTTGTCCGTGAACGTGACTCAAAGAATCCAAAACTCCCAACAGGCGACATTGAGGTAGTTCCCACGTCTATTAAAGTGCTTGGCAGATGCCGTCACAACGAACTGCCCTTTGAGATAAATCGTAGCCGTGAGGCAGACGAAACAATTCGTCTAAAGTACCGCTATCTTGACTTGCGTAATCCTGCCGTCAAGGAGAATATCTTGCTTCGTGCAAACGTAGTCAATGCACTTCGCAGTGCTATGACAGAGCACGGATTCCTGGAAATAACAACACCTATCTTGACAGCGTCAAGTCCGGAGGGTGCTCGTGACTACCTTGTGCCTGCAAGAAAGCACCCGGGTAAGTTCTACGCATTACCTCAGGCACCACAACAGTTTAAGCAACTTTTGATGACGGCAGGCTTCGACCGTTATTTCCAAATTGCACCGTGTTTTCGTGATGAGGACGCACGTGGTGACCGTAGCCCCGGCGAGTTCTATCAACTTGATATGGAACTTGCATTTGCAAACCAAGATGACGTATTTGCTGTCTTGGAGGACGTTTTGCCTCCCATCTTTGCAAAGTACGGAAAGTATAATATTGCATCTTCCGCTCCTTTTGTCCGTATCCCATATCTTGAGGCGATGGAGAAGTACGGCTCGGACAAGCCTGACCTTCGTATTGATTTGACAGTAAAAGATGCAACAGTATTTAACGATTGCGGCTTTGAGCCATTTGCAAATAACGCTGTAAAGGCGGTTGTAGTTTCTGACTGCACTCTTGCACGTAAGGCGATAGACAAGTTATGTGCAGACGTTGAGGTACAGACCGGCAACAAGGTGTACTGGACAAAGTTAGATGAAAATGGCACACTGACAGGCGGTATTGCTAAGTTTTTGACAGACCGAACCGACGAGGTTGTATCGGCACTTGGCTTGACTCCAAATTCATTTGTTGGCTTCACGGCAGGAAAGTTGCTTACAGCACAAAAGACTGCCGGCGTACTTCGTTCAAAACTCGGTATCGCTTGTGACGGACACATGGATAAGGAGCGATATGAGTTCTGTTGGATTGTTGATTTCCCCATGTACGAACTTGGAGAGGAGTCGGGCGAACTTGAGTTTTGTCATAACCCATTCTCCATGCCAAACGGCGGTCTTGAAATTCTTGAAAAGGCAAAGGCAGGCCAAGTCGATCCACTGACTATAACTGCATATCAGTATGACCTTGTATGTAACGGTGTTGAGTTATCGTCCGGAGCCGTTCGTAACCACGACCCTGAAATTATGATAAAGGCATTTGAACTTGTACGTCTTGGCGAGGACGATGTAAAGGCAAAGTTCCCTGCAATGTACAACGCATTTACTTATGGTGCACCACCTCACGCAGGTATTGCTCCCGGTGTTGACCGTATGGTAATGCTCCTTGCAGGAGAGGACTCTATCCGAGAGATTATCCCGTTCCCAATGAATAAAAATGCACAGGATCTTATGATGGACGCTCCATCTGCAGTTGAGCAAAAGCAACTTGATGAACTTCATATTGCCCTCGTTCCTGTTGAGTAATAGAATTAGCCATTGGAGCAAAAGAGAATATATGACTAAAAAGAAACGCCTTATGGGGCGTTTCTTTTTTTAGTGGAAGTCACGAAACTATCAACCAAGTACGTCACAAGTTTTGTTTTACAAAACTTACAAGGAATAGCAACACTATTCCCATGCTCCGCAGGCCCTATTTCTGTGTGGACAGAAATAGGGGAAAGAACCACAAAAGAGAGGAGAAGTATCTCCTCTCTTTTGAAACTCTCTTCTCAATGGGGGAAACGGGTGAATAAAGGAATGAATTGGAAAGTTGCAAGAAAAGAAATGAGCCTTTTTGCAAAACTAACCTAATCAATTAAAAAGTAATTTATTTTTTACTATTGCTTACAAGTTCATCAAAAACAAAACTAAGAAATAAGCATTTATTTTATCTTTTCTTCTTGTATTGTGCGGAGGAAAGCGACCGCAGGTACGGTTTCCTCCAATAACGGACGGAATTCGTGATTTGCAAATTACAATTTAGAAAAAAATCACCCCCGCTGGAGGGTGTACAAAAAGGGGGCATAGCCCCCTTTTGTTGTATATTTAATCTACTTAATTCGACTTAAAATATCGGTACTGCGTGCAAGAAACTCCGTCATCTCATCGGCCGTGAGAGGCTTTTGTGCAATACGTGCAAGGTCATATACCTGTGTCGCAACAAGACGTGCATCGTCACTTCTGCCATCTGCCAAAAGTGTCGCTATGGTAGTCATAAGCGGGTGTGCCAAGTTCAGAACGAACTTCTCTTCACGTGGGAACATATTTGTAAAGTCCCCACCGCCACGCATCATACGGCTCATCTCTTCCATTCGACGGCTCTCCTCACTGAGAGTCACAACGGCAGGTGCA
Organism: Eubacteriales bacterium; assembly: GCA_045639125.1. Classification (GTDB taxonomy): domain Bacteria; phylum Bacillota; class Clostridia; order Oscillospirales; family QAMX01; genus JAZUCL01. The sequence goes on from JAZUCL010000006.1 coordinate 89,832, forward strand.
GCACCTGTTGCAAGACTCGCACTTTCAACTGTCATACTACCGCAAATATCACGGAAAAGTTCAGTAACACTCTCATTTTCTGTAAATTCGCCGTTTTCAGCAGTCAAATCGGACAAATCTGAGTCAATTCTCTTAAAACGTACATTCTCCACTTTATACTCAAGGAACGAGATAAAATGGCTGTCAAGCATCTGGTCAAGAATGACGGCAGATATTCCATTAGCCTTGAACATAGATACGTACTGTGCCTGCTCGGTGGGACTTGAAACGTAGTATACGAGTTTCGTTTCACGCTTTTTATCATTTTCACAAGTACATTCCTCGCCACTTTCGCAAGAACATTCATGTACCTCAGTACGAGCATTCTCGGCAAGATACTCATCGACAGTTTTGTACTCGCCGTCAATCGTCTTGAATATGAGTGCATTTTTGACTCGGTCGTAAAATTTTTCATCACGCAGACAGCCGTACTTGACAAATGGATTTATATCGTCCCAGTAGCCGTCATAACGCTCACGCTCAGTATTAAACAATCCCATAAGTCTGTCTCCCACCTTACGAGTGATATGTGCAGACAATCTGGTAACGGTGCCGTCATTTTGAAGGAACGAACGTGACACATTCAAAGGCAAGTCAGGGCAGTCAATACAGCCTTTGAGCAAAAGGAGATATTCAGGGATAACTTCCTTGATGTTGTCGGCAACAAACACCTGATTACAGTAGAGTTTCACCTGTCCCTCAATACTGTCAAGTTCGTGTTTGAGTTTTGGGAAGTAGAGGATACCTTTCAGGCGGAATGGATAGTCAATATTCAGATGCACCCAAAACAGTGGGTCTGCCATATCCATAAATACCTTATGATAAAACTCCTTGTACTCCTCCTCGGTGCAGTCAGATGGGTTCTTATTCCACAGTGGGTCGGAGTCATTTATCGGCTTGTCGTCATCTTTTTTCTCGTCCTTTGCGTCATATACGTAGATAGGTGTCGGCAAAAATCTAAAATACTTATTAAGAGTTTCACGTACCGTCCACTTACTTGCAAATTCAGCACTGTCATCGTCAAGTTCAAGGGTGATAAGTGAGCCACGTGTCGTTTTGTCAGACTCGGACAATGTAAATTCAGTACCGCCCTCAGACTCCCAACGAACAGCCGTAGCACCATCTACATAGGAGAGGGTGTCTATTGTAACTTTCTTCGCCACCATAAAAGCAGAGTAGAAACCGAGACCAAAATGACCAATAATCTGACCGCCCTCAGACTCCTTGTACTTTTCAAAGAAGTCCTGTGCACCTGAAAAAGCCACTTGATTTATGTACTTTTTCACCTCGTCAGCCGTCATACCTATACCATTATCCTCAAAGGACAACGTCTTTTTCTCGCTGTCAGCAGTTACAGTAATGCGATATTTTCCGTCTGTGTGAGCCTCTCCGATAGAGCAGAGTCTTGACAGTTTTGAAATAGCGTCAGAAGCATTACTCGTCAATTCACGGACGAAAATATCCTTTTCGCTGTACAGCCATTTTTTGATAATTGGGAACATATTCTCCGTTGCAATGGAGATTGATCCTTGTTCGTGCATAAAAATACCTCCTAAAGTACAAAATTTGCAATATTATAAAGACTGTATAATCTAGATAGCAATCTTTTTTAGTAATGGTTCATATAAAATCAAGTTCAAAAAATCATTAGAAATCGCTTTTACAATCATTGCAGTGCCACTGATGCTTTCTTTTGTTTCCGAAAATCCCAAACAATGCAATATTAACAACTTTTTCTGTAGAAGTAATCTTTTGCGTGTTTATTGATTTGCAATATGGACACAGAACAGTAATCTTTTTAGTTTGAGATTCCAATGGGTAGTATGGTTTGGTATCAATTGTTTTAGAGAATAATGTATTATTTTCTTTGCCACAAGTCGGACATTGTGTCATATCATCAGGGTATAATGCCCCACAGTTTCTACATCTCTTTGTTTTCATATATAATCACCTTTTCATCTTTTTTCGACATTCTTACTATGATTTTTTCAAGTTAGGGACAAAAAATTGTTCCTGTCAAAGGCTTCCCCTTGAGGGGAAGCTGTCACGAAGTGACTGATGAGGTGTTAATATTATTTAGTATATCTTCGCAAACACTCTCAAATCTTTGGTTAACATCCAAATTTGAATATCTTAATATTTTAATTCCTAAATCATTTAGAAACGCATCTCTTTTTGTATCATTCTCTACACCCTTATCTTCATAATGTTGTGAACCGTCAAGTTCAATAACAATTTTAGCCGATGCAATATAGAAATCAACGATATAGTTGCCTATCACCTTTTGTCGGTTAACAGTTATAGGCAAAGTTTTCAGAAAATCATACCAAAGATGTCTTTCTTCTTTGGTCATATTCTTTCTTAATACTTTTGCATTACCAGTTAATTTTGTGTTGTTTATTGTATTCATTTCCACCTCATCCGGGTTGCTTCGCACCCCACCTTCCCCTCAAGGGGAAGGCTTTTTATCCCTAACATTTCAAACTTTATAATTTTTTCAAGTTAGGGACAAAAATTTGAAAATCTCGTCGCATCAGCGACATATCGAGTTGCTTGCAAAATATCGAGAGACATATCGAAAATCTCGTCAGAGATTTATATTGTTGCGGTTGCTACCGTAACTGCACTATGTTCGTGTTAAGCCACGATAAATATCATTTTTAGAAGTATTCGTTTCATCGGCGGCACGTTTAGCCGCATCTTTTTTAGTCATACCTTGCTGAACATAGGACATAGCGAGGGCGATGGGGTCGGGGACAGAGTCATCAGTTTGTGCTGATTCCTCGGCGGTACACCCATCGACAACTAAGACAAATTCACCACGAGGTGGAGTTTGACTATATTTTTCAATCGCCTCACCGATGGTAAGGCGAACAACTTCCTCGTGGAGTTTTGTAAGTTCTCTTGCAAGGAGAATACCTCTATTTAAGCCAAAAGTTTCGGCAAGGTCAGCGAGTGTAGATTTAAGTTTGTGAGGTGCTTCGTAGAAAATCATAGCACGGCACTCACGTTTTAGTCCGTCAAGGTGGTCACGTCTATTTTTTTTATTCATAGACAAAAAACCCTCGAAAGAAAACCTACCGCCAGTAAGTCCTGCAAGGGAATAGGCGGTGACAGCGGCACAAGCACCGGGTAGAGCGACGACTTGAATATTGTATTCACGGCATTGAGCGACCAACTCACTACCGGGGTCGCTGATGGCAGGAGTTCCGGCATCGGTAGTGAGGGCACAATTTTCGCCGTTAAGGATACGTTGGCAAATAATTTCGCCTTTTTCACGTTTATTATGTTCGTAGTAACTAATAAGAGGTTTTTGAATATTGAAAGCGGACAATAGTTTCATACCGACACGAGTATCTTCGGCAGCGACAAAATCCACAGAGTTAAGGACATCGACAGCACGCATAGTCATATCGGACAAGTTGCCGATAGGAGTGGGTACAATATAGAGAATACCGGGCATAAACACATCTCCTTACGTAAATTAAGGGGGGAGGGGGGTCAGATGGCATAAATATCTGCAATTTCATTTGTATAGACACCGTTTTGGTCATAGATAATAAGTGGAGGGAAAATAGACAATCCTGATTTACCGCCACGTTTACCTTCGACAAGGACGATAGACGGCGGTGCATTATGCCGAGGCTGTACCATACGGAGTCTTTTTGGTTCGATACCGGCGTCACGCATTGCGACGAGCAAGTCACAAAGTCGGTCAGGGCGGTGTACGCAACAGAAAGAGCCGCCCCAGCGGAGCAAGAAAGCGGCGGTACGGCACACATCTTCGACAGTACACATAACTTCGGCACGAGCGATTTCGATTTCGTTTACTGGTGCAGTTTTTCCAGTACCGACACGTCTATAGGGGGGGTTACAGGTGACGACGTCGAAACTACCTGCTTTAAGTTGAGGGAACTGTTTCACGTGAAACATTATCTCACGCAAATCCGTCTCAACGACAGTTGCACGGTGGGTTATGTTGTTTAGGGATATATTTCGACGTGCAATGTCAGCACATCTTGGCTGTATTTCCACACTTACTGTATTAAGGTTTGGGTGAGTGGCAGAAAGGAGAACCGATACTGCACCATTTCCGCTACACAAGTCACAAAGTCGAGCGTCTGACATTTGGGGCAGATTAGGGAATGACGATAGCAAGATTGCGTCTGTTCCAAGACGAAACAGCGTCTTATCCTGAATTAGTCGGTATCCGTTCTTTAGTTGTACTATATCCTCATGGCAAGTTTTTTCAGTCTGTTCCATGGCGTTCCTCTATGTTTCAACATTTATGACATTATAGAATCAGTGTACAATTTAGATGCCACTAATTTTAGCGATATACTCGCTCACGCTCGTGCGATATAACTCCATTTCTTTCCGTTGCGATATGATATAAATTTCTTTTCTCACCCCGAAGGGATATATCGCATCTTTAGATATATCGCAAATTCCGTCAGGAATTTATATCGCTGATTTCATCAAAGATGAAATCATTATACCATATTCCTTTACTCTTTTCAAGTTGATGTATATGGTTGTTTCACGTGAAACATATCAAAACACAGGCTGACTTTTTCTCTAAAATGTAATTTGCAAATCATATCTTCCGTCCGTTATTGGCGAAAACCGTACCTGCGGTCGCTTTCCGCCGTGCAAGACTTGGAGAAAATAATACAAATGCTTCCGCATTTCTTTGCGTACTTAGAGAAAAGGCTCATTTCTTTTCTTGCAACTTTCCAATTCATTCCTTTATTTACCCGTTTTCCCCATTGAGAGGTGAGATTTCAAAAGAGAGGAGATACTTCTCCCCTCTTTTGTGGCTCTTTCCCCTATTTCTGTCCATACAGAAATAGGGCCTGCGGAGCAATAAAGAAAAACGTAAAGAAAAATCACCCTCAACCGAGGGTGACTCTTTCTCTAAATATCCAAATTCTTTACATACTTTGCATTCTGCTCGATAAACTCTCGTCTTGGCTCTACTTTCTCGCCCATGAGAATAGAGAATGTTTCGTCTGCTGACGCCGCATCTTCAAGACGAACTCGCATCATTACTCTCGTCTCGGGATTCATCGTCGTCTCCCAAAGTTGATCAGGATTCATCTCACCAAGACCTTTATATCGCTGAATGTCAAGTTCTGTGCCGTACTCCTCGTACATCTTGTCAAGTTCCTCATCTGTATAGCAATATCCGATAAACTTCTTGCTCTTTGATACCTTATATAGCGGTGGCTGTGCAAGATATACGTACCCCGCCTCAATTAGCGGACGCATAAATCTAAAGAAGAACGTCAACAAAAGACAACGAATATGTCCGCCGTCAACGTCGGCATCTGCCATTATAATAACCTTATGATAACGTACCTTTTCAAGAGAAAAGTCTGGGCCTATACCGCCTCCGATTGCCGTTACAACCGGTGTCAACTTCTCATTACCGTAAATTTTGTCAAGACGTGCTTTCTCTACGTTGAGCATCTTGCCCCAAAGTGGCAAAATCGCCTGATGTAAACTGTCACGGCCTCCCTTTGCACTTCCGCCTGCCGAGTCACCCTCGACAATAAACAACTCTGCGTTTTCAGGATCTCGGTCACGACAGTCCCACAACTTGCCGGGCATACTCGCTCCGTCAAGGGCTGACTTTCTTCTTGTCGCCTCTCTCGCCTTCTTCGCCGCCTCTCTCGCTCTTGACGCTGTCAACGCCTTGTCAAGAATGGCTCTCGCTACTGCAGGATTTTCCTCGAAAAAGTCGCTTAGTTTCTCACTTATCATTGCGGAAACGAGAGTTCGCATCTCCGCATTACCTAACTTTGTCTTCGTCTGTCCCTCAAACTGTGCTTCCATAAGTTTAACACTTATAATTGCCGTCAATCCCTCTCTAACGTCCTCACCAGAGAGATTTTTGTCGTCCTGGCGGAGAATATTGTACTTTCTTCCGTAATCGTTGATAACGGACGTCAATGCAGTCTTAAAGCCTGTTTCATGCATACCACCTTCGCTCGTCTTTATGTTGTTGGCAAAGGATAGAATACTTTCGTTGTATGCGTCTGTGTACTGCATAGCAATCTCAGCACTTGAGTCAGTTTTGTCGGCTCTGATATATATAATATCGTCATGGATAGGCGTTTTTGACTTGTTAAGACGTTCAACGAACGAACGGATACCGCCATCGTACTTCATAGCCTGGGTACGCTCTTCATCTTGACGGCGGTCAGATATAGTGATTGCGATACCTGCATTAAGAAATGCCTGTTCACGAAGTCTTGTAAGAAGTGTGTCGTAATCGTACTCAACTGTATCAAATATTCCTGCATCAGCCTTAAATCGTACAGTCGTTCCCGTATGGTCAGTAGAGCCGATAGTTGCTATCGGAGCAACTTTTTCGCCTCTTTCAAATCTCATATACTTAATTTCTGTACCTGTGTGTACCTCAACTTCAAGCCATTCAGACAACGCATTAACAACAGACGCACCAACGCCGTGTAAGCCACCTGATACTTTGTAGCCCTCGCCACCAAACTTTCCGCCTGCGTGAAGGACTGTATATACAACTTCAAGGGTGGAAGTACCTGTCTGGTGGTGGATTTGGGTGGGGATACCTCTGCCGTTATCCACTACTTCAATAATGTTGCCCTTTAAGATACTGACTTCGATATGGGTACAATAGCCTGCAAGAGCCTCGTCAATAGCATTATCCACTATCTCATATACAAGATGGTGGAGGCCCGACACAGACGTTGAGCCAATGTACATACCGGGGCGTTTTCTTACCGCCTCAAGTCCTTCAAGGACTTGGATTGCCGATTCGTCATAGTTGGAAGAGCCTTTTAAGTCCAGCGTTTCTTCCTGTAAAATTACATTGTTTTCGTCCATCTTAACTACTCTTTCTCTATTATTTTTTTCTGTATCTGTTAGATTTTGGAATTATCGACACGCATTTTAAGCGTTACACTTGCAAGTGGTGATATATACAGCCTTTGTCTGTTTCCTTTGCTTCTCATTTTTTCCCTTGTGAAATGGTGGTTTTTTCGTCCCACATTCGTACATACAATAAAACTTTTCGGTAAATTCTCATCTACGTCCTCTACCTGACCTGCCTGCTGTGCGGCTGTCAGATAATCTCTTGTCGGTGTCCCGACAGTTGACGTGTCAAGGTCGAATATACCTATAATGTCACGTTGCCAAATCATGTGGTCTGAGCCGATATGAAGATACATATACTACCTCTTTAAGATACTGTGATTTTTCCATTGTCCACGTTAAATATTCTGTCAGCAGAAAGACCGAGACATTCATCACAAGATGTAATGAATACTTGTCCTTTCGATATACCACGCAGAATGTAGTCACGGCGAACTGAGTCAAGTTCAGACAGAACATCATCTAAAATCAGTACAGGATAGTGACCGGTATCGTTAAAAAACAAGTCACGCTGTCCTAATTTTAGTGCAAGTGCTACACTTCTCGTCTGACCTTGTGAGCCGTAAGTTTTTGCCGCCAAGTCGTTGATATATAGTAAAATATCATCTTTGTGAATGCCCGACAGGCAACTTCTTGACGCAATTTCAGCACTTTTATGGTTAGCATAGTGCCGCCATAAAGTTTCATATATTGACTCAGGCGATGCAAATGGGTCGTCTACAGTTGAAACTGTCTTGTACTCCACTTTCAACTCCTCGCTCCCCCCTGATATATCTCGGTGTATATCGCCTGCATAAAAGTGTAAATCCTTTAGAAACTTTGCTCTGTATGGAATCAGTTGTGCCGCCACCATACACATTCTGGCAGAGAAATCGTCAATAGTATCTAAAAGTGATGGATTTTCATCACAATCTCGTAAAATACGTGTTTTATGCTGTAAAAGCCGTCCGTATTCTCCTAAAAGAATGGCATAGTTAGGACGCAACTGACAAAGGGCAGAGTCTAAAAATCTCCGTCTTTGTGCTGCACCGTCACGAATTAGTGATAAATCTTCCGGACAGAATAAAACTGTACGTAAAACGCCCAGCAGTTCTGACGTTTTCCTCTTTTTTACTCCGTTAATTATAATTTCACGCTTTTGTCCGAATGAAACATTGATAGTATACTCTCGCTCTGCTTTAAGTGTAGCGGAAATTTTACTTTCATTTTCACCTAATTTTACAAGTTCGCTCTCTTTACTTGCACGCCATGAACGGACGGTAGATAAGTAGCACATTGCTTCCGCCAAGTTAGTCTTTCCTTGTGCATTTTTGCCTAATATTAAGTTTGTACCACTTAAAGGGACAATCTCGGCAGATGAGTAATTGCGAAAGTTTGTTAACGATAAATGGGTAAGATACATTGATACTCCTTAATTTTCTGTATAATCTTTTAAAGAAAGAATAAGTTGCTATTTAATATGCATCTCTATCCCCTGGAACAAAACAACATCACCAGGCCTGATTTTTTTACCACGCTCCGAGCAGATATTGCCATTGACTCGAACAAAGGACATCTGAATTGCCGCTTTCGCCTCACCGCCTGTATAACACAGACCTGCAAATTTAAGCAAAGCGTCAAGTTTTATATACTCTGTATCTATTTTTATTTCTTTTTTTGCCATTTTTCTTACCTTTACTTATCTTGCTCGTTGTCAGTTCTCATACGAACAGGCAAAATAAGATACAAGAATTTATCTCCCTCAATAGGTGTAATTACGCAAGGAGAAAGTGGAGCAGACAGTGAACAAATAACTTCCTCATCACGACAAGCACGAAGTGCATCTAAAAGGTATCGTGAGTTAAAGCCGATACAAATAGGCTCACCGTCAAGTTTAACGCTACACTCGTCATAAGATGTACCTATCGCCGTCTGACAACTTAACTTAATTATATCGCCCTTTATGTCGCATTTGACATAGTTTTTAAGTTTCTCGTTTATAATAAGAGATACTCTGTCAAGACTGTCGATTAACGCATTTGTGTTTGTTTGAACACGAATAGACGAGTCTTTTGGAATAATAGAGTCATAATTTATAAACTCACCCTCAAGCAGACGTGACGTAAGAGTTGTATCTCCCATCTCAAAGGTAATATGACGGCGGGAAAGGGACAAATTTACTACTGAGTCCTCACCCTCGTCAAGAAAACGTTCAACTTCACGAAGTGTTTTACCAGGAACTACGAACAAAAGTTTTTCTGCCGTGTCACTTCGGCTGATTTTCTCACGGCGAATTGCAAGACGGTAGTTGTCAAGAGCAGTTACCGTGAGAGTATCGTTTTCAATAAGGAAACGACAACCTGTAATGATAGGTTTAGCCTCGTTATCTGAAACAGAGAAAATAGTTCCCAAAATCATAGATTTCAAAATATTTTGAGGTAAAACGGCACTTCTTTCTTGAAGTACACTTGGAAGTTCGGGATATTGAGCAGGGTCAGTACCGTTGAGAGTGAAACGAGACGGACCGCAGGATATAGTAGTAATAAAGTTTTCGTTTGTTTCTACTGTTACGATATTGTCGGGAAGTTTACGAACAATATCGCAGATAAGGCGGGCGTTAAGTATAACAGAGCCTCTCTCAATTACGTTTGCCTCAGCAAATGTGCGGATACCGATTTCAAGGTCAAAACCAGTAAGAGTTATACCTTTAGAAGCGTTAAAGAGAATACCTTCCAAAGCAGAAATTGTACTTTTTGTAGAAACAGCACGAAGTGCTTTTGATATAGCGTCATTTAGGATTGCCTTTTCACAGGAAAATTTCATTTTACTTCACCTCGTATGATAAAGATACGTTTTATTAAAAGGGAAATTTTTTCTTTATTCTTTTAGTAAAGATACTTTTCTGAAGAAGTAGCCGTAGTAATAGCGGTGGAAAAGTTGAAAACTGTCGAGTGGGGAAAGTTTAGTGGAAAAAAGTTTGTGAATTTGTCGAAAAACAACAAAATATAATTAAAAATATTAGTTTTTAGTATTTTAGGTTTTTCACAGGCAAGTTGTTAATAAAATATCTTTCTTCCACAAGTTTTAACAGGTCAATTTTCTCTCCACAGGAAATTTTACACACTCCACAGACGTATGGGGAAAAGTTTACTGATTTCTGATTGTCTTTATAAGTTGATCAATAGTGTGTCTTGTTTCCTCGTCAGACTTATAAAGATCCTCCATTTTGTTAAAGGAGTGAAGAATAGTTGTGTGGTCACGGTCACCAAACTTAGCACCAATTTCCGGATATGAGTTTTTTGTCATGGTACGAACAAGATATATTGCAACTTGCCGAGCGAGCATGATATTTTGACCTCTCTTAGTACCGGTAATATCCTCGGCAGACATATCGTAGAAACGAGCAACCTCATCAATTATGTATTCGGGAGATGGATTAAGACCCGGATTTTCTTTGAATATATCCTCAATGGCACGTTGAGCAGTAGAGATATCAAGAGGCAGTCCCATAAGTTCGGAAAGAGCCTTCATTTTTTTTGCTACACCTTCGAGTTGTCTGATGTTGGAGGTAATTTTGTTTGCGATAAAGTCAACGACTTCCGTTTCAAGAGTAATATTAAGTTTAGAAGCCTTAGCCTTGACAATGGCACTTCTCGTCTCGTAGTCAGGAGGAGAAATATCCGCCAAAAGACCCGACTCGAATCGAGTTTTCAGACGATCCTCAAGAGTAGAAATCTCTTTTGGAGTGCGGTCAGATGTCAATACAATTTGCTTGTGGTCGTTGTAGAGAGTGTTGAAAGTATGGAAAAACTCCTCCTGTGTACTCTCTTTACCAGCGATAAACTGTACGTCATCGACTAACAATAGATCACTTTGGCGGTACTTCTGACGAAATTCATGGGTAGTTTTTCGTGAAATAGCGTCAATAATCTCATTTGTGAAAATCTCACCGGTAACGTAAGTGATACGAAAAGATGGGTTGTTCTTTTTTATCTCACCGGAAATAGCGTTAAGAAGGTGAGTTTTACCGAGACCGGACGGGCCATAGATAAAAAGAGGGTTATAAGCACTGCCCGGCTTTTTAGATACGGCCACAGCCGCCGCATGAGCAAATTTGTTTGAGTTACCTACAACGAAGTTTAAGAAAGTATGCTCATACTCATCTTCGTTTTTCTCTCCGTCACGGTTTCTGAGGCTATACTCATCGGGGGTGCAGATAATCACCTCAATTTGCGATGAGAACAACTCAGCCATCACCTGTTCAAGTGTCGGCAGATATCTGATGATAATATCCTTTTTCATCTTACTGCTCGTCATTATCACCATTTTTTCCCCATCAAATTCCATGGGGATAGCATCGTCAAACCATGTGGAGACCGTAATTGCCGTCAAGTGTTGTTCCATCAAAGACAGCGTCATTTTCCAAATGTCGTGAATGGTTTCCATTTGTGTCGTCCTTTACGTTATTTTTTTAGAAAAGAAGTATATTTGAAGAAATTACGTTCTGTTTTCCCTTGTGTGTGTGATTTTAACAAAGGAAGGGAAATATATAACTATACTTATAATATATCATAACACAAATTAAAAGATTTTACAACAGTTTTTCCTCGTTAAATTGCCGTTTTATTAAGTAGATTTTCGTTATTTTTGACACTTGACAAAGGAAAAACTGCGAAGTATCAATAAATACTCCCCAGTTTTTCAGTATTTTATCCGTCTATTAAAGAAAGAGGGTCTACTCGCTTTCCGTCAACTGTCATTTCAAGATGGAAATGTACAGGTAACGCACTTTCAAAAAGGACGTCAGAATTAACTGCACCTACATAATCTCCTGCCGATATCGTCTGCCCTTCAAATACTGTCGCCTCGGTAACTAATCCTAAATATACACTTTTTACGCCGTTACCGTGGTCTAAAAGTACACTTGTACCGTAGTAGTCATCTGTAAAAATATCTTCTACAGTGCCGTCTGCAACTGCCATGACTTTGTCACCGTCATTACAGAGAAAGTCAATTCCGTTGTGGGTTCGCCAGTCGCCATTCGTTCTGTCATAAGTCAACTCATCACCTGAAAAGTGTTGATATATCTCACCACTTACAGGTCGTACATAGAACGTATCTGCCGTAGTGGGAGCGGCAGTTGTAGCGGCAGGAGAGGCAGTTGTTTGCTTTTTAGTGGATTTCGGTGCTTGCGTCGTCTGCTTTGCCGTAGCAGCAGTAGTCGTTTTAGGCGTCGTAGCGGCAGAAGTGGTACTTTTCGCCGTAGTTGACTTTGGGAAAGAGAAAGTGTCAACAGACGTATCGTTATCTAAAGTGTCGTTTGAATATACGTCGTCTGTCGGCGGTGTGTTTGACTCACTGTAGGACATTACCGTATCACCTACACCACTTGGTGTCGGGGCAAGAAACAGTACATAGGCAGCCGTTCCGATTGCAATAACGCAAAGAAACAGGACTATGTAAAAGCCCTTGTCCTCAAAGAATTTAAGAAGTTTTTTCGGTTCACTCATTGGTAAGGTCACTCCTTTCAAGGATATTATTGACACTTTTTTTTAGAATATACATTTATTATACAGACAGTAACCTCAATGAAAGGAAAACAAAAAAGTTCAAAAAAATATGTGTATTTTTGCAAAAAATCTTCATAGCCTCTTGCAGTTTTTGCTTAGAAACAGTATAATAATTATGTACGGAGAAATACGTATATAATGGGTCAAAAAACCGTTTGAAAGGACAGTATCAATGAAACTACTAAACGAAAAAGGAAAACTATTTGGGATTATCAACGTGGTAGACCTGGCTTGTCTGCTTATAATCGTGCTACTGGTAATCGGAGTCGGCTGGAAAATTCTCGGCCCACAGGTACAGGCAAGTGTGGCACCAACAACTACAATGACGACAACATTCCGTATTCGTGGCACTTACGATTATATGCTGGAAGAACTTGAAAGAAATAATTTAGTGGGACAGCGTCTTGTAATGGGAACAGGCTATATAGATGCAAAAGTTTTGGACGTGTACAATGTGCCGTATACAGTGCAACTTCCTACCGATGACGGAAGAATTGTGACAGCAGAAGATCCAGTTCGTAAGGACGTAATTATCGTTGTAGAAAGTGAGATTGCGTCAGGTGCTCCCATTTTGAAGATAGGCACACAAGAAGTACGTGCAGGTAGAACATTTACATTTAAGACACGCACATTTGAAACGAATGTGCTTGTAGATTCGGTGGTTGTCAATGATTGATGCGTTTCGCAACTGCTTTTTGTGCCGTGTCGTGCTGGCTCTGTGCCGTAGATTGCCTACATGGTATCAGGCAAGTATATTAGGCAGAATAAGTAACTTTTTTGCCCGACACTACAATACCAGCCGTGTAAAGAGAATATGGCAGGGTTTTGTCAATCGTGAAAGCCGTATTTACTGTTCATGGTACGTTTCACTGCTTCGTTTTCTTGACAGAGTATGCCTCCGTGTCGGATACAAAGTATTGCCGATTATAAGAGAAAGCGGAGTATATAAAACTTTACAAAAAGTTTTTCGTAAAATGAAGTGTCTGTGGACACGATGCGTTTCACACGGAGTTCTTGGCAGAGCCATTTCCGCCCTTGACTTGTCAGTAAATCGCATAATGATAATCATTGTTGGCCTGTATCTGCCTGTAGATTGGCTGCTTCGTGATATTTTGAAGTTGGCAACAGTAGCAAGTATATGGGACGAGGGATTCTTCGCCGTGTGTATAGCGTATATAATCGCTTGCAGACTGAAAGAAAAAAGAGATGAAACGAGATTTTCATCTCACGCAACACCTCTCGATATTCCCATTTTACTCTTTTGTGCCGTTGGCTTTATGCTGATGTGCGTAAATTCCCCCGTATTTTCTATTGCAGTTGCAGGCTATCGTGCAACCGTTGAGTATATGCTGTGGTTTTTCGTTGTAATTCGCCTTATCCGCAGCGACAAAGACTGCGTACTTCTTGCAAAAGTCGTATGTTTAACAGGGTGTGCAGTAGCCCTCCACGGCATATATCAGTACGTCATAGGAGCACCGATTCCTGCCCACTGGGTAAGTCAAACAGAGGCAGGAGTTCGCAGTCGTGCCTACTCCATTATGGGAAGCCCTAACATTTTAGGAGCGTATATGGTAATGACAGCACCGATTGCCGCATCGTTCGCCTACTCAGTCAACAGGCTGTGGAAAAAACTTCTTGCATGGAGCGTTGTGGGAATTTTGTGCGTTTGCGTTTTAGTTACGTTCTCCCGAGGTGCATGGGTGGGAATGTGTGTGGCGGTAGTTGTATTTGCCGTAATACAGGACAGACGTCTGTTTGCACTTCTTTTAATGGCAGTACCTGTTGCCATGTTCATTCCATCAATCGCCAATCGAATAACATACCTATTTACCGATGATTTTGCCACCGCATCAGCCGTTGGCGGTCGAGCACTCCGTTGGGCAGTCGGTAAGGAGATGATGGCAACAAATCCGTTTATCGGATTTGGTCTTGGCAGATTTGGCGGTGCCGTGGCAATGCAAAATCAAATTCTTGAAGTGACAGAAGAATTTTCCTACTTCTATATGGACAACTATTATCTCAAACTGGGAGCAGAGATGGGATATACAGGTCTTGTTGCGTTTCTTATTCTTGTAGTGGCGTTTATATGGCTTGGCCTTAGATGTTGTGCAAGGAGTAAGGACGTGCCACTTCCCGTTACGTCAGGAATTTACGCAGGCTTATGTGGTATTTTAGCCCACTGCTATTTTGAAAACATCTTTGAGGAGCCGTATATGATGGCACTGTTTTGGTCACTTGCGGCAGTTCTTATGTACGTTGGGTACGTCCGTCCAAAAGACGGCACAAATATTCACGCAAAAGGAGTCCACCATGTATAAATACGATGACGGTCAACTTGATATCTTCTCTCTAATTAAGCCATTAGAGGATAAACTGCATAAGGACAACCGCTGGGTAGTGCGTGCAAATGCTATTCCGTGGCAGGAGTTGGAGGACAAGTTCTGTGGGATACTCTACTCAAATCTGGGTGCACCGGCAAAGCCGTTTCGAGTAATGCTTGGAAGTCTACTTATAAAGCAGTATCTCAAAATTTCCGATGCAGAAACAGTGCGACAAATACAGGAAAACCCATATTTACAGTACTTTATCGGACTAAGTGAGTACACGTATACACCAGTATTTACACCGTCACTGTTCGTATCATTTAGACGTAGGATAGACCAGAAAACCATGCGTGAAATACGCCGTATAGTAAAAGCATCAACGGCAGACTTAGAATAGAAAGGAAGTATTTTACTATGACCTATGAATTGAAAGTCGCAGGACTGACTCGTCAACTTCCGCTGTGTAAAGTAAATGACGAGTTGTATATCGCCGCATTCGTTATCTTTGGTGACGTGGAGTTAACGAAGTGCTGTGCCAGAGAAATGCTTAAAATTGCTCCCGAGTATGACATCATGATAACGGCAGAGAGTAAGGGCATACCTCTTGTGTATGAGATGGCACGGCAAAGCGGAAAAAATAATTATCTAATTGCACGAAAAACACCAAAGTTGTATATGAAGAACGTGCATACAATCGAGGTAAACTCAATCACAACAGCAAAAAAGCAGGTACTGTGTATTGACGCAGACGATATTGAGTTGATGCGAGGCAAACGAGTGCTGATAGTCGATGACGTAATATCAACGGGAGAGAGCCTACGAGCAGTAGAGAAACTTGTCAAGGAGGCAGGCGGTATTGTAGCAGGCCGTATGGCAATCTTGGCAGAGGGAGACGCAAAGTATCGTGACGATATTTTGTATCTTGAACAGTTGCCGCTGTTTAAGCCAGACGGAAGCGTATTGTAAGAGAAAAAAATATCCCCATGGGCCAACCCATGGGGAAGTTTTATGTATAAGAGAAAACCAAAAGAAAAGCCACTCATCGAAAAAGATGAGTGGCTTAATAAATTCAGACTTTTGCTCGGTACGTCACAAATAATATTTAATTATTCAGCGTCAACCTTAGCCATGTGCTGAATGAGCATGAGGAGTTTGTTGGAATAACCCCATTCGTTGTCGTACCAAGAACAAACCTTAACAAAGGTTCCGTCCAGCTGGATACCAGCCTTGGCATCAAAGATAGAAGTGCGAGGATCGTGGCGGAAGTCTGTGGAAACAACAGCATCTTCTGTGTAACCAAGGATTCCCTTCAATTCGCCTTCAGAAGCCTTCTTCATTGCAGCACAAATGTCTTCGTACTTGCATTCCTTGTTCAACTCTACAGTCAAGTCAACGAAAGAAACGTCAGAAGTAGGAACACGAACAGACATACCTGTCAACTTTCCGTTCAATGCAGGGAGAACCTTTCCTACAGCCTTAGCAGCACCTGTGGAAGAAGGAATCATGTTTTCCAAGATTCCGCGTCCACCACGCCAGTCCTTCATAGAAGGACCGTCTACAGTCTTCTGTGTAGCGGTTGCAGCATGAAGTCGGATCGTAGCCATGTCGTTCTGTGAG
>JAZUCL010000007.1:0-31137 GCA_045639125.1 Eubacteriales bacterium
AGACAACAGTAGTAGATATGCTCAACTACGGTGCAGCAGCACAGTCCTACTTTGGTTACAATACTGCAAATCTTGCAAATGCAAATCTTGAAGAGTATCAGGATCTTGCAACACCTGAAGTAGCACTTTCTGACGTAAGAGAGGTAGTAGCAGGTGAAGACTACTTCAAGGCTTCTAACGTACGTTTCGTAAGTGATATCTCTATGATGTTCGCTGTATCAAAGAATGCAAACGGTGTACGTGCAGAGATTAGTTTTACAAACCATAACGGAAATCCTGTAGTAAGCGAAACAACAGAATACTCGACAGCAACAATCGAGGGTACACAGTATAACATATACGAACTTACAGGTATGGTAGTAGGCGACTACAGCCAGGACATCACATTCAGACTCTACGATGCAGACGGCAATGTAGTAGTAGAAGTGATAGATGGACTTGAGGCATACGCTTTGAGAACCACTGGTGGTACAATGAAGGCTCTTACAGATGCATTCATTAAGTTCGGTAATTCCGCTTACAATTACGCACACAATTAAGCACTTTAGTTTAACAACTCTATGATAAAGACCCCTGCGGAGAATACCTCCGCAGGGGTCTTTTCTGTGTTATCCTTGAAGAATTAAATAATATGTGATATACTCATTATTACTATGACTCGATTGCCTTACCTAAACCGACACATGTTACGCAAGCAGGATATAAGTGAAGGAGTATGGGATATGAATTTTAATGCGTTTGACAAATCTAAACGAGATGAATACAAACAAGAGGTTAAAAAGAGGTGGGGAAATACCACCGTTTACAAAGAGTATGAGGCTAAAGAAAAGGCAGGCGTAGATTTCGATGATACAACTGAAGGGCTTATGCAAATTTTTACTGAATTAGGCAAACTAAAGAACTGTGAACCGACGGACAATGCTGTTTTTAGTCAAATATCTGCCCTTAAAGCATATATTTCGAAAAACTACTATTCCTGTACCAACAAAATACTTCGTGGATTAGGAGAGATGTATACGGCTGATTCTCGTTTCAAGGAAAATATCGATAAAGCCGGTGGAACTGGTACAGCAGAGTTTGTTCGTTTAGCAATTTTTGCTTTCTGCGACCAAAGCAAAGAATAACCACTAATTTTTTAGGAAATTCTATAGACAAGTACAAAAACTACTTGGAACAGATGTGCATGTTATTTGTTTATAAAATTTAGAAAAACGCAGACTCGCAATTGAGCGTGTCTGCGTTTTTACTAATTTACTTAATATTTACGTTGTTTTCTACGTTTTATCGATGCACGGCGGCGTTGATTACTCATGTTGACAAGCACCGTGTAAATAATAAACACTAAAATCAATACGATAATTACAATAACTGTTAATGTGACGAGAGGCCTTGCAAAGAATTTTTGAAGTTCATCAAAGAAATAAAGAATTTCGTTACGCTCCACATCATTCATTGCCACAAGGTCAAGAGAACCGATTATTGAGCCATCATACCATACATTGAGTTTTCCAAGAACTTGGCCTTGTGAAATAGGAGCAACAATATCTTCGTTAACCGTATACTTAATATCAAATTCGCTGTCTTTTACGCTGTTGTGGACATATGCTTGAATTTTTCCGTCAGGGTTTAATATAACATAGTCTTTTGCTTCTGCAAGAGCAACTTTTGCTTCTGCAATGGCATCAGTTTTATCGACAATAGTGCGATATGAAAACTTCTTGTAGCCCCAAGTAAACAGGCTCTTAGTTTCAGTAAAACTACGAATATCTGTACCGCCATTTTCAGTTGTAAGTGTGTCGGCACCGAGAATAACACTAATAAGAGTAGTGCCATCACGCTCAGCCGTTGCTACAAGGCAGTTTCCGGCAGGAGTAGTACGGCCTGTTTTTGTACCTATGGCATAATCGTATAGGTACTTAGAAGTAACGTGAGATGCAATGAGAAAGTTTGTGCTGTTAAAAGTACGTTCTTCAACAAGATTTGTAGCAGGTATAGTCATACGTGAACTTGCTGTTATTTCGTTGAAGAGGTCATATTTTTGTGCCTCACGAAGAACTATTAGAATATCGTAGGCAGAAGTATAATGATTTTCATCATGTAAGCCGGAAGCGTTTACGTAATTTGTATTTTTACAGTCAAGTTCTGCAGCACGTTCATTCATCATGTCGATAAAGCCACTTATACTTCCGCCGATATGTTCAGCAAGAACATTAGCGGCGTCGTTGCCTGAAGGAACGAGTAGGCAGATAAGCAAATCACGTACTGTCAATTCTTCGCCGACTTTTAATCCTGCAATACTACTTTGGGGAGATACGGCATTCATGGCACTTTGGGTTACTGTGACAACATCGTCCATATTTGAATTTTCTAAAGTTAAAAGAGCAGTCATTATTTTCGTAATTGATGCTGGATAGAGTTTTTCATGAATGTTATGCTCATATAGCAAGGTATCACTTTCAACTGCATATAGCAGAGCCGCCTTTGCTGTTATTTCAGGCTCGTCACCGTAAATGGCATTGGAAATAGACGAGAACAATGGCAGTACCATAAATAGACATAAATACACGGAAATGACTTTTGTATAAATGTGTTTCATACTGTAATCCTTTCTAAATGAAAATATTCAAAGAAAATTAAAATTATTAGTGAAATGTAGAACGCAGTGTGTTATAATTAAGAAAAGATTAGGGGGTGGCAGATTGAAATATGAGTCAATATTTCGCTTGATGCATCTTCTAACAATCCTGCTCATTTTTGCAGTTATTGGTTCATCTATACTAAGTGATATTGATGAACCAAAGGTAACTGCCGTAATGTCACCTGAACTTATGGCTAAACAGGAATGGATAGAAGACGAGGTCGCTTTGCAGAAACGACTTGATGAAGTGTTTGCAAACCGTGATACAAGTGATAATAATTCATCTATACAAATTTTAACTAATTTTGTTCCAATTGTCAACATCAATAAAGCAGGAATTGAAGATCTGTGTACACTCCCGGGTATAGGTGAGGCAACAGCAGTTAAAATAATTGATTATCGAGAGAAATATGGCAAATTTAAGAAGGTTGAAGATATAATGAAAGTGTCGGGAATTGGTGAAAAGAAATTTGAGGCGATACGTGATTTGATTATTATATCAGAATAATAAAAGTTCTTAAAAATTGTCGTAACCCATTGCACAGTTGTGTAATTAATGGTATAATACGTTTTGGTATTTTTTACATACGAAAGGATTGAAATTTTTAATGGAACAGACTAAAATTAAATTCAGTACAAAGACACTTGTTGTGTCGGCATTACTTACGGCACTTGGGATTTTGATTCCTCTTGTCATGCAGCCTCCATTTAAGATTTTAATAGAGCCAATGTCGTTTACGCTGGCATCTCATGTTCCCGTAATGATTGCTATGTTTGTATCGCCTATGTCTGCTGCTATTGTAGCCGTTGGCACAGCACTTGGCTTTTTGCTTTCAGGTATGCCCCTTGTAGTTGCAATTCGTGCATTTAGTCATATAATTTTTGCTCTCGTGGGTGCTTGGCTTGTACAGTCAGGTAAGATTAAAAATTCATTTATGTCTCTTTCAATTCTTGCTGTTATAACAGGTTTGTTACACGGCGTGTTTGAAATGATAAGCGTATTACCGTTCTACTTTGGCGGTTCTCTTGCACAGGGCTTTTATGATACAAGTTTTGCCTATGGTATCGTCGGTTTAGTTGGATTTGGAACTTTTGTACATAGTATAATTGATTTTATTATTTCTGTACTTATCGTAAAGGCACTTAAACGTGCAAATGTATTTATAATCCGATAAACAATATGGCACTATGATAAAGTCGGGTATACTTTGTCATAGTGCTGTTTATTTTAATAGGAGTTGATTAAATGCTTAATGTTGGAAAATATATGGATGATTATCGTGATGAAATGATTGGCGTGCTGTCACAACTCGTATCATGCCAAAGTGTGCAAGGTGACTCTCTACCAAACGCACCTTTTGGTCAAGGCAATCGTGATGCTTTAGATTGCTTTTTGTCCTATGGTGAGAAATTTGGTCTAAAAGTATTTGACGCCGATGGATATGCAGGACATGTTGAGTATGGAGACGGTGATGAAGTTGTCGCATCTCTTACGCATCTTGATATAGTGCCGACAGGTGATCTTGACAAGTGGAATAGTGATCCTTATACACTTGTGAATAGAGATGGTGTACTGTACGGTAGAGGTGTATGTGATGACAAAGGCTGTGCTGTTGCGACGCTATTTGCTCTAAAAATGTTTCTTGATAAAAATATAAAACTTGATCGCAAAATACGTGCAATCGTTGGCTGTGGAGAGGAAACGGCATCAAACGATATTGAGTATTATCTTGAAAGGACAACACCACCCATTATGTCATTTACTCCCGATGCTGATTTTCCCATTATCAATCGTGAAAAAGGTAGACTTTTATATAAATTCCATATTTCCTATACAGGTGATAGTGTAATAAATCGTCTTGTGGCAGGTGACGCCCCTAATGTTGTTATTGATGCGTGCACAGCAACCCTTAGCGTAAGTGATTTTGACACAAGTCTTGCTGATGAATTTATTTTAATATCAAAAGAGAATAAAAAAATTACTCTTTCAACTGTGGGCAAGTCTGCACACGGCTCAACTCCAAATGAGGGAGTAAATGCTGCAAGTATTTTAATACCAACTCTTAAACGTATTGAGAAAAATAAGTCTATATTAACTTTCTTAGACTTTTTGGAAAAGTGTATTGGACATGAGTGGGACGGTAAATCTCTTGGTATAAAGACAAGCGACAAGGAAAGTGGAGATTTAACTGTAAATCTTGGAATCTTAAAAATTGCTGATGGAAAATGCGAGGCAACTATTGATATTCGCTTTCCTGTTACAAAAGAGGGAAGAAGTATTGTGCTTGCACTTAATCGTACAGCACAGAAAAATCGTATATTTGGAGATGTTGAATCCCTGAAAGAACCGCTATATGTCCGTGATGACAGTGAACTAATAAAGAAACTGTCCCAAGCCTTTGAAATGTTTAGAAATGAGCCGTGTACCACTACTTCAATGGGTGGCGGTACTTATGCTAAGAATATGCCTAACGGAACGTGTGTTGCGTTTGGTGGTGCAGGAAAAGGGGAACATCAAGCAAATGAATGTGTTGCAGTTGATGAATTGATGGAGTGTTCAAAGATTATTGCACAGGCAATGTACAATCTTGCGATGAAATAGATAATTTGCAAATGGGAAAATATTAGTAAAATTCTTTGATTTCCTCTTGTTATTTATACTTCGTTTATGGTATACTAATTAGGTTATTTATTGTGCTTATAATTTTGTGTATTATGGGCTTTGCGGGGGCGTTTGTTATGAAGTGTAGTGGTAAACCAACAATTCTTGCCATTGTTTTTGTGTTTGGTATTCTTGGTGCGTTTTTGAGGGGATATGAACTTGCCTTTTGTCTCGATTCTACGACAAATATATTTGAATACGGTAGTTTTAATGGATATATTCTTCCTCTTTTATCACTCGTAACTGTTTCCCTTTCAATTTTTTGCGGTTTATTTTATCGCAACGAAAAGGAAACAACATACGCTGAAGTTTTTGGTGAAAAACCGTTTTTTGCTTCGCTACTTTATCTAATATCATCTATTATGCTTATCATTCTCGGCATTTATAAGATTATAAATGTAATAAACGATATATCTGTTACGGAACTTGTATACGGACTCTTGACATTAATTTGCGGTATTTCACTTTTGTTTATGATTAAATTTCGTAAATTGAATGTAGATGGCGACGTTTTGAAATTTATTTCCACTATACAAGTATTTTGGTCATGCTTTATGTTGATTTTTACGTTTATGGAGCATCCTGTTGAGCCTGTAATTCAAGTTTTTGCATACGACCTTATCGGTGCAATTACCATTGTTTTAGTTATTTATTCAACTGTCTTTTTAGTATTTGGTGCAAAGAAGTTGACACGGCTTATATCGTCATCACTTCTTTCCATATACTTTATTTTAATTACTGTCGGCGGTAGAATTGTTGCTGTCTGCCTTAGTGATGATATTAGACTGGCGACAGATGAGCCGTTTCGTATGTTCGTATTTGTTGCCATGTTCTTTTATGTCATTTCAAATACTGTGTGTATGTTAAAAAAACATGATTCAAAGGAGAATAAAAATGAATAACATTAAGGCAGTAGTCTTTGACCTTGATAACACTCTTATAGAAAGACGTAAAGCCGTTGCACATGTTGCCCATGCACTTATCCGAGAGTATTTTTCCGATAGAAGCAAAGAGTACTGCTTTATTAAAGAGCGTTTTTGTGACTGTTTCAAAGACGGTTATCTTAAAAATCGTGATTGCTATACAACTTTTTGTCAGCAAATTAACTGGGAAAATGCTCCAAGTTATGAGGAATTTTTTCAATACTGGAGTTTCTTTTATCCGTTTTCCACAACCCATATGCCCGATATGGTTGACACTTTGCAATGCTTAAAAGCAAAGGGATATCTTCTTGGTATTGTAACGAATGGTCCTATTGCCATGCAAAACGCAAAAATCGAGGTAGCAGGTATTCGTGAATTGTTTGATGTAATTGTTGTATCAAAAGACTATGGTATTGACAAGCCTGCACCTGAGATATTTACTTATGCAGCGGACAAACTTTCTTGTAATGTAAGTGAGTGCCTTTATGTCGGCGATCACCCTAGAAACGACATTTTTGGAGCAAAGAACGCAGGCATGAATACTGCTTGGCTACGTGGCTTTGTTGAGTGGGATAACCAGTATGAACGTGCTGATATTGAAATTGATAAATTAGCTCAACTTAAGACAATTTTGTAATTATAATAAATCAGCCTTGAGATTATTCTCGTGGCTGATTTTTGTATATTGAGGCATACTATTATAAATTTAGAAGTTGAATGGAGTAAATAATTTGGATCTTCAATCATGGATAGAATACTATAACAAGGAAGACACATTTGCAATTCGTCAGGGAATTAAACTTAAACATCTTTCGCACGGGTACGCCGAGGCGGAAGTTGATTGCAATGAACAACAAAAGAATTTGCATGGCTGTATACATGGAGGACTCTTATTTACTCTATGTGACATATCAGCAGGTTGTTGTCTAAGTACAGATGGACGTGCATGGGTAACACAGTCTGCCCATATTCATTATCTTCGTTCAGGCACTTTTGGAAAACTTACTGCCTATGCAAAAGTAATTAAGTGGGGTAGGCGAGTAGGTGTATGTAATGTTGAGGTTACTGATTCTTCTGACAATCTTTTGTGTACGGGTACTTTTACAATGATGAATAAAGTACAATAATAAATTTACTTGTATATAGTTTTGTGCTATAATATACACGTATTCACCAATAGGTTCAAACACTGAAATCTTTGACGACTACAGATTTATATAGAATTATAAGTTCTTTGAAAGGAGTCATTATGAACGTATGCGGTAGATTTGCACCGACACCAAGCGGAAGAATGCATCTTGGCAATGTTTTTTGTGCTATGCTTGCATGGCTTTCCGTGCGGAGTTTCGATGGAACAATGCTCCTTCGTATCGAGGATCTTGACTTGTCACGCTGTAAAAATGAGTATACAGATACACTAATTGATGATATGCTGTGGCTTGGTTTTGACTGGGATATAGGTGGTAAAAAACCTGAATATATCCAAAGTCGACGTAATGAAATTTACGATAATTACGTCAATATTCTATCGCAGAAAGGTCTTACATATCCGTGCTTTTGTACTCGTGACGAACTCCATTCACCAAACGCTCCCCATGCAACAGACGGAACGTATATTTATAATGGTACTTGTAGAAATTTGTCACCTGCGCAGCGTGCGTTGAAAGGCGATAAATACTCACTGCGTCTATGTGTTGATGATATAGACATTTCATTTGTTGACGGTAATCTTGGCATATACAGCGAAAACCTGTCACGAGATTGCGGTGACTTTATAATAAGACGAAGTGATGGGGTGTATGCTTATCAACTTGCAGTTGTTGTCGATGATGGACTTATGGGCGTTAATCAAGTGGTTAGGGGAGTAGAC
Source organism: Eubacteriales bacterium (assembly GCA_045639125.1). Classification (GTDB taxonomy): domain Bacteria; phylum Bacillota; class Clostridia; order Oscillospirales; family QAMX01; genus JAZUCL01. Next base: position 8,094 of record JAZUCL010000007.1, read on the forward strand.
CTTTTACCGTCCACAGCACGACAAATGTATTTGTTCAAACTACTTGGATTCCCGGTACCAAACTATTATCACGTGCCATTATTACTGTCAGAGGACGGCAGACGGCTTTCAAAACGTGACCGTGATTTGGATATTGGTATAATTCGTAATAGCGGTATTTATCCTGAAAAGGTTATCGGATTTCTTGCATATCTGTCGGGGTTAACCGATAAATATGAACCGTGTAAATTATCTGAACTTGTTGAAATTTTTGATTGGAGCAAGGTTAAGAAAGATAATATTTATGTCAAATCTAATATTGATCTGTAAATGCCAAAGCCCACCGATATATCGGTGGGCTTTGTTGTATAAACCGGTGCTGTTTATCTCAGTAGAGGGTGTCTCTATATTTTCTACTTTATTAGTTTTTGAATTACATGACCGGCAAGCATAAGTCCGGCACAGGACGGCACCCATGCGATGCTACCGGGGACACTTCTTCGTATGTCGTTTGAATTTTCTAAATTAAGGGGAGTAATCGGCTCTTCCGTGGAGTAGAGAACCTCATGGTGAATTATACCTCTTACTCTGAGTTCTCGGCGTATGACACGAGCAAGTGGGCAAACTGAAGTCTTTGAAATATCAGAGATTGTAAGACGAGTTGGATCCAGTTTGTTTCCTGTACCGAGAGCAGATATAATAGGTATATTTCGTGAGATTGCCGTTTCAATTAAGTCGAGTTTAGCAGTTACCGAGTCGATTGCATCTATGATATAGTCAATAGGAGTAGAGAAGATTTCTTCACGGCAATCGGAATTATAGAACATTACTTTTGATACAACTTTCGCATTTGGGTTGATATCTAAAATACGCTCTCTTGAAACGTCTGCTTTATTTCTGCCGACAGTTGATGATAATGCGTACAACTGGCGATTGATATTGGATACGTCAACAGTATCGTGGTCTATAACAGTTATTTTTCCAACACCTGCACGGGCGATTGCCTCAACGGCATAACTTCCAACACCGCCTAAACCGACAACTACAACGTGTTTTTTAGACAGTATTTCTGTTGAATTAACGCCTAAAAGCATTTGTGTACGAATAAACCTTTTGTCGTTTGTATACTCCATGCTTGACTCCTGACTGTAATCAATCTGCCGCAGCGATTGCTGCGGCAGATGTATAGTTTTAATAAAATTAGTTACACTCTGCAACGAGGGGACCTGCAAGATCCTTAAGGAAGAAGAGTTTGCCGGGAAGAGTGGGCATATAACTGGAGGGAATCCAGGTGCAGGGACCGTGACGGAGAGTAACCCAAAGGGAAAGACCCTGCCACTGCATGCCACGACCGAGAGTACCGTCGCAACCGCCGATAATATAGTCAGACTGAAGGAAGAGACCGGGGCCGATGGTGTTAGCACGGCAAGGAACAAGAGTAGTACGGCTCTTGAAACTTGTCAATGCATTCTGCTCGATTGTAAGGGGATGAAGTTTTGCACCGATGCGGTAGTAGTTAGCCTTCCACGCTTCCTCAGAGTCGAACTCTGCAGCGAAGTGGGGCTCCCAGAATGCGATATGCATCATACGGCCGATACCGAATACGGTAATAAGTTTAGCACCTTCAGCCTTGAGTTTAGCAATCTTCTCAGGATATGTAGGAAGATTTTCTTTTGTAGCAAAGTTACGCTGACTTACGGGAACGGTAAGTTCACCGAGAGGCCCGTAGAATGCGTTAGTCATAGCATTCTGGAATGCACCGGGATTGTCAGAGGGCAAAGTGTTGCCGTCTGCATCAGACCATTCGTCCATATTGAAGCCGTATACGTGGTCGCACTTTACGTTCCAAGCCTTAAGGAAGTAAACTGCCCAACGGTACATACCCATAGGACCAACGGGAAGAATCATAGCAAGTTTGTAGCCACCGTCACGTGCTTTCTTAATGGAAAGAGCGATTTCGTGACCCATCATCATATCGAAATCATATACGTTTTCGCATTCGATGGGAGAGAAGTCCTTGTTCCAGAAAGACTGACGGTCAGTGATGGATGCGGGATTTTCGCTGCACTTACAGCACTCGTCGAACTTTGCAAGATCCCAACCTGCAGGGAAGAATCCCTCAAGAAGAGAACCTTTTACGGTAGACATAAAATCCATGGTTAAAACATTCCTTTCAAATTATGTATGTAAATTTAATGGATTACGGAAGTAAACGCTTAGTGGGAACTCTCGGCCAAGTGGGATTAGTACGGAAGCCCTCAGCGTAGGCAACACCACACTGCAAACCACGGAACTTAGAGCAGGTACGTACAAAGTCAATGAAGTCGATATGGTCATGCTCAAGCATCCACTTAATCTGACTCTGATGGCAGTTGACAGCCTCAAGTTTCTGTTCAATAGTATCAGAAATATCTACGTATTCTGTAGGTAAGAAATTTACACCTGCAAGAGTGTCGAAGAAGTAGATTGGAGCACAATTACCGCCAAATGCTTCACCGGTAGCATAGTGGTTGATACTTGAACTGAAAGACGCATTAAATACAGTCTTACCAGTCTCAACGTGGTCACGCATATAGTCCTCAGGGCAATGTGTGAGGATAATGTCAGGCTTTGCATAGCGAACAAGTTCAGTCATTTTTGCAGCAAGAGCCTCATCAAATGAACTTACGTAGAGGTCTCCGATATCAGCATTGATGACTTCTGTAATACCGAGTGCTCTGCCTGCCTCCTCAGCCTCTTTTGTACGGATAGCACGGAGTTCATCGGGCATGATAACTGCATGGCCCATGTTACCGTTTGCGACGTGACAGGAGATTACAGTATGTCCCAGCTTGACATACTTTGCCAACGTACCGCCGCAACTAATTTCTAAGTCGTCAGGATGACAACCCACAGCGAGAATTCTCATAACATCTGTCCTTTCCTTCTTTTGATTACATCAGCCTGACTGTGTAATACACAGCCAATATAAAAAGATAACCTAACACTGCAAATGAAAACCAGAGAATTGTCTGTGCTGTTACAAACAGCGACATGATAAATAATACGGCAAGAACTGCCAAGGTGAAGTAGGGTATAGCATAACTTGTGTCAGAGTCCATTACAGAGAATGTAATATCACTTGCAGAAAAAACTCCGTCATTACTCTTTGCCATACGTAAGACTATTGCCATTGCAATAATTAAGAGAAGTCCTAAAACAATAAGGAATGGAAAGAGAAATACGTGTCCGCCGGCAAGAAGTCCGGACATACCCCATAAAAGTAATGCACCTATACTGCATATAAGTGATATGGTGAAAAAATCACGCATGAATATTGTCTTAATTAGATATAAGATTGCAAAAGCAGGTATAATTATATATAATGTGCGAATTGCCGCTTGTGGATTGGTTGTGACGATAAAGAAACTACAAAAGGAGAGAATTGCAAAAAATACGGCAATATGTTTACCACATAGGATTTTATTTGACACGTCAATATTGCGGCGATGTTCATAAAAGTAACGATATACACCGACAAAAAATCCGATAAGAGATAATGCCCCAAAAATTTGCAGGGCGAAGATAGTCACAATGGCTGTCAGCGTGTCAGACACCAGTCTGTAAATACCCATTAGTGCAAGTACGCCAAGCAAAGCCAATGAAAAGACCAAAACAATTTTATTTGTGATAAAATCATTTTCTGAAATAGTTTTGTTTTTCAATTCAATGCAGCCTTTCACTAAGTTTATAAATTGTTCGTATGATACATAACGGCACTTAATGCACAAAGCGGTGCCGTTTCACAGCGGAGAATACGTTTGCCAAGAGATGCTACTAAAATTCCTGCATCTTTTGCTAACGCAACTTCATCATCGCTAAAGCCACCTTCTGCACCTGTAATTATTGCAACAGAATCAGGCTGTTCATCACAGAGAAGTGTTTTTATCGGCAGTCCGCCACGTTCATAGAAGAATAAACTTTTAGTATGCTCTTTTGCGATTTTGAGCATTGATGTAAAGTCGTAAATACCCTCAACCGTTGGAATAATACCACGTTCAGATTGTTTTGCCGCCTCTGCTGCAATTTTAGAAAGACGTACAATCTTTTTTGCAGCGGACTTATCATCTGGACGTGAAATACAACGTGATGACATATATAGAATAATTCGCTTTGCACCAAGTTCGACACACTTTTGTACAATCATCTCTGCTTTGTCACCTTTTGGCACAGCGATACAAACTGTGACAGATGTGCTTGCTTCGCTGTCACATGGTACGAAACTGTTATAAGACACAAAAACTTTCTCGTTGTCAAAATCAGTAATTGTTCCGTGATATACAAACCCCTCACCATCGCACAGTTCAATCGCTTCACCGATACGCATTCGTAAGGTTTTTACAATATGATCACGGTCTTCTCCAAAGACGTGAGCGACACCGTTTGAGATGTCATTTGACGATACAAAGAATCTTGGCACGATCATTCTCCAAATCAAGAATATTACTATTTATATAATACCAAATATAAAACAATTTGTCTATACATTTTCCAAAATTTCTAAAGATTGCAATTTATTTTAATTCATGCTATACTGGTCAGGAACAAGTTGTTATCGGAGGTTAGTTATGAATTTTATAGAAACTGTTATTTATACAACATCAATTGGTGTCGAGTCAGTTACCGGAGTACTGATGAATCTTGGTATAACCGGATTTGTAATTGAGGATAGTGCTGATTTTGAGCAATTTCTCACTAATACGGAGATTTATTGGGACTATGTAGATGAGTCACTTATGGAACTTCGTGATAAAGAAACGAATGTTAAGATTTACATTCCCGACAATCCGCAAGGTCAGGAAATTCTTGCATCAGTGCGTCAGGCAATGTCTGCTCTTTTAGAGTCTGATACAGACAAACTGTATGGTCGTCTTGACGTGACGCTTTCAAATGTATGCGAAGAAGATTGGGCAAATAACTGGAAGCAGTATTTTAAGCCATTTCCCGTTGGTTCTCGTTTTATCGTTAAGCCATCGTGGGAGGAATATAATGAACCTACCAACAGAATGATTCTTGAAATTGATCCGTCGTCTTCCTTTGGTACAGGAACTCACGACACAACTCAACTTTGTATGGAACAACTTGAAGTGAGCGTTACTCCTAATTGCCGTGTACTTGACATGGGTTGTGGAAGTGGTATTCTTGCAATATGTGCCTATATGAGTGGCTGTGGTCACGTTACGGCAGTTGATATAGATGAACATGCCGTACGTATTGCAGTTGAAAATATGGAAAATAACGGTATGGATACTTCCTCTTTTAACGCCTACTGCGGAAATATTATAAGTGATGCTACACTTGCTGATAAAATTGGTGAATGTCAGTATGATATTATCGTTGCAAATATCGTTGCGGATGTAATTATTGCAATGCGTCCATACTTCCTTCGCTATCTTGCAAAAAACGGAACTCTTATTACGTCCGGAATAATTGGTGAACGTGCTGATGAGGTGGAGAAGGCATTGTGTGATGCGGGCTTTGACGTTTTTTCACGCCGTGAGAAAAATGACTGGGTTAGTCTCTGTGCAAAAATAAAGTAAACTAAAAAACCTCCGATTTTTTCGGAGGTTTTCCAATATAATTATCAATATTTATGTATTTATACTTCATGGAAACTCTGTGTATCTTCATTTATCTCATCTTCAAGTTCGGCACGAGAAACGGATATTTCATAGGCAGTTCTGTCGTAGCCAATACCGTCAATCATTTTTACATACTGTCGACTTTGAAATCTGCCGAGAAGGTGTATTTTTGTGTGAGGGGTTAGGTCAGCACACATTCTTGCAACGCTTCCCCATGTAATACATGGCAAATAGTCATATCTCTTTGGCAGATATTCAGATACATTTGGACGTTCTACTGACAACATTAAATCAGTTATTTCACGTCCGTATGGTGTCTGGCGATATATCGGTTGCTTGCATACAGTACCTATAAGTTCGACATCGTTTTGATAATTCGGCTCGCACTTTTCTAAACATAACGCCCATGCGTTAATTTTAAGTTTGTTTTCTTTTGCATTTTTATTATTATATGAACGCAGTTGACCGTCAACAGATACAAAGTCACCTGATTTTATTCCACTGGATAGTATTACTTCACTCGGTACGATAATATCAGGTAAATCCTCAGCGTCTGATAACCTTTTTATTGATAATTTGAATGTAGAATATTCTCTTGTTCTTGTGCTGTGGCTGTATACAATTTCGCTTGCAATTTGTCCGCACAACTTCAATTTATTCATGCTGCCCAATCCCTTCATCGGTTTATAGTTGAGTATATGAAGGCAGGGAAGAGAATATGCAAATAAAAATGTAGCCGACGAAAACTCAACGGCTATACTCAATATCTATTGAGCCTTATAAAAGTTTCTTTTAGATCGAGAGTCATTCTTTCAAAAAATATTATTTTTCAAAAATTATTTGATTTTATTTGATAAGTGCATTATAATCTATTATATGAAAGAATTGTAAGGTAAATTCTTTGCAAAATAATGTTACTTTTTTACATAATTTGTGCATTTTCAAAAAATATTACGGAGGTAACCGATTTTGACCATTCTCGGCATCGATCCCGGCTATGCAATTGTCGGTTTCGGAGTAATTGAAAGTAACGGCATACAGAGTAAGCATATAACCCACGGAGTAATCCGTACAGAGAGTTATGAGCCGTTTAATGATCGTCTTATAGCAATTTATGATGATTTGAATGTACTGCTTGATACATATAAACCTAATGCTGTCGCTATTGAAGAATTGTTCTTTAATACGAATACTACAACGGCTATCCAAGTTGCACAGGCACGAGGTGTTATTGTTCTTGCATGTGCAAAACGCCATATTCCAATAGAGGAATATACACCACTTCAAGTTAAACAAGCGGTTGTCGGTTATGGGAGAGCAGAGAAACAACAAGTGATGGAGATGACAAGACTATTACTTGGCCTTGACAAAATACCACGTCCCGATGATGCTGCTGATGCTTTAGCAATTGCTTTATGCCACTCAACAAGTATGTCAAGCAGATTGTTTGAAAGGTTGAATTAAAATGTTTTATTATTTAGAAGGAAAACTTGCTCATTCTGAGCCAAATATGGCGGTTATTGATTGTGGCGGTGTGGGATATTTATGCCATGTGTCTACAATGACGCAGGCAAATTTGAAACTTGGCGAGAAATGCCGTATATATACGTATTTGTATGTACGTGAAGATGCAATGGATTTGTATGGATTCCATACAGTTGACGAGAAAAATTGTTTTCTTCTTCTTACTGGAATTTCAGGTGTTGGAATGAAAGCGGGACTTTCAATATTATCAACACTATCTCCTGAAAAATTCGCACTTGCAGTTTTATCTGATGATGAAAAGGCATTGACACAAGCCCCCGGAGTCGGAAAGAAACTTGCACAACGAATTATTCTTGAACTTAAGGATAAACTTAAAAAGCAGTACGGCTCAGATAAATTGTCTGGTATAGATATAGGTGTGCAAAATGAAAACATATCTTCACTTGATACTACCGGTGAGGCACTAATGGCACTTCAGGTGCTTGGCTATTCATCAGCAGAGGCAAGTTCTGCTTTGCGTGGTGCTGATACAGCAGCATCAAGTGTCGAAGAACTTATCCGCTATGCACTTAAAAATCTTGCGAAAGGATAATTGATATGAGCCTTGATTTTGGAAATGATTATGAGGAACGTATTGTAAGTTCCACATTTAAGCAAGAAGATGATATGGAGGGCAATTTACGCCCTAAGCACCTTTGCGACTATATTGGACAGGAAAAAGCAAAAGGTAATTTGTCGGTATTCATTGAGGCAGCGAAAATGCGTACCGAGAGTCTTGACCATGTTCTGCTCTATGGACCTCCCGGACTTGGTAAAACTACACTCGCAGGAGTAATTGCAAACGAAATGGGCGTTAATCTTCGTATTACGTCAGGTCCCGCTATTGAAAAAGCAGGTGACTTGGCGGCTCTGCTTACTAATCTAAACGCTCATGATATTTTATTTATTGACGAAATACACCGCCTAAACAGAAGTGTAGAAGAAGTTTTGTATCCTGCAATGGAGGATAATGTCCTTGATATTATTATTGGTAAAGGTCCGTCTGCACGCTCAATTCGTCTTGATTTGCCACCATTTACGCTTATTGGTGCAACAACTCGTGCCGGACAGTTGACAGCACCGCTTCGTGACCGATTTGGTGTTATTCTCCGTCTTGAAATGTATACTGTTGAGGAATTGACACTCATTGTCAAGAGAAGTGCAGATATATTAGGTGCAAAGATTGAACAAGAGGGAGCAAGAGAGATTGCACGCCGTTCTCGTGGTACGCCTCGTATTGCAAACCGCTTACTGAAACGTGTTCGTGACTTTGCTCAAGTTCGTGCCGATGGTATTATAACAAAGTCTGTTGCAGACCTTGCATTGAATGCCATGGAAATAGACAAACTAGGACTTGATAACATTGACAGACGAATGCTTGAAAGTATAATAGATATATATCATGGTGGCCCTGTCGGTTTAGAAACACTTGCCGCTACAATTGGTGAGGAGGCCGTTACTCTTGAGGACGTATATGAGCCGTATTTGCTACAAATAGGTTTTCTTGCCAGAACTGCAAGAGGTCGTTGTGTAACACGACTTGCTTATGAACATTTACACATTGACTATGTTGGACAGCAGGAATTTGACTTGAACCAATAGTAATTTATCCTTGTTTTGCTCTGCGGTTTTATCTGTTTATTTGGATAAAATACTATTTAATTGTGCATAATATACGTAATTAGATAGCAATAGATGGCACTTTTAACGAAAAATTAACAACGCACTTGACAAATTGAAATGTTCCATGTATACTATGCCTATGTAATATGAAATGAGTGTCGAATTTAATTTGAAAACGCCGATTATACCTAAGAATCTTGAAAAAATGAGCGATGAGAAACTGTGTTCTCTTGTTAAAGATGGTTGCAGTGAAGCAGAGGAAATTCTGGTCAATCGCTATTGGCGAGTTGTGCGTTCCCTGTCACGTCCATACTTTTTGGCAGGCGGTGACAGCGAGGACTTGACACAGGAAGGTATGCTTGGTTTGATCAATGCAATTAGAGAGTATGATGACACAAAGGCTGAATTTTCAACATTTTTGTCTGTATGTGTCAGACGAAGGATATATACAGCCATTCGTAACGCACAGGGTAAAAAGAATCAACTACTTAATATGGCTTTGTCGTTTGAGCAGTTGACTTCTGATTCTGATAAGCCGAGAGTTGACATTAGTGCTGATTTGGTATCGGACCCGGAATTGTTTGTTATTGACCGTGAAGAAACTATACAGGCTAAGTCAATTATATCGTCTTTACTGTCACCGTTTGAACAACGTGTGTTGTCATTATATCTTGACGGCTTTTCATATTTAGAAATGTCGCAGCGACTTAATAAAAGTGAAAAGTCAGTTGACAACGCAGTTCAACGCATTAGAAAGAAACTTGCACACCTTAACAGGTAGTAGGATAGCGGTATCTGCCGCATTAAAATTTGGCAATTACGGGAAAACCCGTGATGCAATATATTTTATGCCCGAGCATCAGTTAGCAATTCTTCGAGAACCGCAAGGTACACTTTTGCAAGGATTGACGTAATTTTTCAGAGGGCAAATAGTCAAAGAGAGGTAAAAGACATGTACCAGGACAAGACATTGAAGTGCAAAGAGTGCGGTGAAGAATTTGTATTCACAGCAGGCGAGCAGGAGTTCTACGCTGAGCGTGGTTTCCAGAACGAGCCTCAAAGATGCAAGAGTTGCCGTGACGCACGCAAGAATGCTGCTCGTGCTCCCAGAGAGTTCTTTGTAGCAACTTGTGCAAGTTGTGGTGGCGAGGCTCGTGTTCCTTTCGAGCCTAAGACCGACAGACCTGTATATTGCAGCGATTGCTTCGCTAAAATGAGACAGGGCGAATAATTTGCCGTAAACCGAAGCAATTTAAGTAAATAAATTGTTAGCCCTGAAGCGTATGTTTCAGGGCTTGGTTTTAGTTATCAACTTTTTTTATATAAAAATTTATTAGCGATTTATCACATCTACCATAATTCCTTTAAGGGTATCTAATGCTGCTTCATGGAGTTTTTTATCATGACTTGCTGTACATGAGGCATCTACAATTATGTGTGATTCAGGGAGTGCAACTTTTGCAAGAACTGCGTTTGAAAGGACGCAGATATTTGAAACAAGTCCTACAAGTTCAACTGACTCATATTTTTCATTTCGCAGATAGTCAAAAAGTTCTTCACTTCCAAATGTAGTCTTATAAAAGCATTTATCAGTTGCGTTTCGTAATGTGGCTGTATTGCCGTATAGGGAATGACCTACACTTCCTTCTATACAGTGGGGTACTGGCAATAAACGACCTTCTACAGTTGTCAAATATGTATCGCTATGTGTGTCAAAAGTAAAACATACGTCATCACCGCTTTTACGATACAAACTTATTTTTTCGCAGATGCGTGTATCAAGTTTTTCTGCACCGAGAAAACCGAGAGAACCGGTAACAAAGTCAACTTGATAATCTACAACAATCAATAGTCTTTTCAAGGGAATCAACCTTTCAGTTATGTATTTAATATGATATATCAAATAAATGAAAATTTAGATAATGGGGTGTTAAATATGAATGGACTCACAAAGCAAGAATTACTTCGCCGTGCATCAAATCTGTCCCAACTTGCCTTTGCAAGACGCTTTGAGTATGGAGAGGGTATGGCACAGGGGATGCGTGCAATTGACGTTAAAAGCGGTTCCGGTCTTCGTTTTACAGTATTAGAGGACAGAGGACTTGACTTTTATGAAATGGAGTATAAAGGAATAAATCTTTCGTTTTTAACAAAGAATGGCCCGGTGTCGGGAAAACGTTTTATAGCCGATGACAATCACTTTACAAGCGTAATGAATGGCGGTATGATGTTTACTGCCGGTCTTATGAATGTAGGAGGCGGTTGTGTTGATACCGATGGTACAACTCATTCACTCCACGGCAGATACGACGGTAATGCGGCAAGCGAAGTCAGTGCAAAGACTACACTGACTGATAACGACATCGTCACAGAAATTTCCGGTAAGGTTACAGAGTCGAAACTGTTTGGTGAGAAGTTTGAACTTAGCCGTAAAATTACAACTTGGGGCAGTAAGCCGTGGGTACATATTGAGGATACTTTGTTTAATGCACGAGCAATTCCGACCGAGTTTGAGATTTTATATCATATCAACCTCGGATTCCCATTCCTTGATGAAAGTGTAACTATTCATACACCTGAAAGTCACGTTACACCTCGAAATGAAGATGCAAAGGCTGGCTTTAGCGAGTATAAAATTGCTACAAAGCCAATAGATTCCTTTGCTGAACAAGTATTTTTCCACGAAATAGTCCCTGATAGTGATGGTTATTGCTACGCACTTGCGATTAACGAAAACCTATCACTTGGATTTTTCGTCCGCTATCACATTGATAATCTTACCCACTTGTGTCAGTGGAAGTCAATGCAGTCAGGTGACTATGTAATGGGACTTGAACCGTCAAATAACTTCTTAAATTCACGCAAAGGTGAGCGTGACAATGGCACACTAAAGACAATAGATGGTTTTGAAACAAAGAAGTTTGATGTGATGTTTGGTGTTTTAGATGGAAAAAATGAGATTGACTCATTTATGAAGACTCATAAAATCAAATAACACTTTGCCTCGAATTATACGATGTATAATTCGGGGCTTTTTACTTAAATTCAATAAACAGACTTGTAAGACGTGCAATAAGTGAATATCCACTGTTTTTGCCGATATAAGGTATAGTTATAGGGATAATATCGGGATTATCGCAGGTAAGTGTATATCCTTGACTATTATGGAATACACGGCGAAGGATAAGCAACTTATCTCTCGTTAAAAATAAATATATGCTTCCGTCAACCGTTGACTCAGCCGTGCTCATAGTTAAAATATCGCCAGGGGAAATACGTTGGGTAAAATCGCAAGATGTGCTGACAAATGAGAATTTATGAGGGAGTTTGTCTTTAGAATAAAGAGAAGCGATTTCATCCTCGTTAAGTAATGTGTCTGAAACAGTTTCAACATTATATTTAATTGGAGATGCAAGCATAGGAGAATCATCATCTTCTTCGAAAGTAGCAGCATCATCTGTATAATCGTAGGAAAAGCCAGACTGTTCAGTAACAGAAGTGTTCAAACTGTTATTGAAACTGTCCGCACTATTATCGATTTCGTCGTTCTCCACATTGTCGGAAGAACTGTCAAAGCCGGTCATTAAATATTCGGGAGTAGTATCAAGAATTTCTGCAAGACGTTCAAGTACAACGAGTTTTATTTGCTTGGTATATCCATTCTCATAGCGGAGAATAGAGGAGCGGTGCAAACCAAGAAGCCGTCCGACTTCGTCTAAAGTCATACCACGTGCTTTGCGACACGACTCAATTCGTTTACCTACTTCAATAAAGTCTTTATTGCTCATTATTTTTCGATTTATTGCATCGTGAGATGAATAAATCTTCCTCCTTTATGTTTATTCTTACCCAAGACACAACATTCAATGACATAATAGAAGTTCATGCCCTTACTTCTATTATACATAGTTTGTGGCGAATTGCAACACTTTAAGAAAAAATTTTTTATAATGTTGCGGTATGCTATTGACAAATATTGGAGAATATAGTATATTTAAGTTGCGTAATGCAACAAAATTCAAATTTTGGAGGCGATTCATTGTGATCAATACAGATATGTTAACGTCAAGAATGCAACAACTTGGACTTTCTTTAGAGGAGTTATCAACTCGTGCGAAAATGTCAGAGAAGGAATTTTGCGAGTTGTTAAACAATAAACGAGATATGATACTGTCAGAGGCGTACTTACTGTGTGAAAATCTTAAGATACCTCTTAGTGAAGTTTCCCGATATTTCTTTTTTCATGATGCCGGTAGTTCTATTTGAAAGGAGTCATACTAATGGATTATACAAAACTTGCAATCAATGAACTTGAACAGTATTCACTACTATGCACTGCGTGTGAGAATTGTAAAAGTAGTATTGTTGAGATAGAGGAGAAGATGCTAAGACTTCAAGGCGGTGATACTGAAAAAATTCATATAAGAAGCGGTTTTATTGGTGAGGAGAGGTTATGTGCCTTGATTGATGAAAAACAGGAGCGGATATGGCAACTTAGTTCCCTTACTATGCGTCTTAAACGATTTGAACGTGCGTTTGCTGCACTGACAAAAGAAGAACAGCGGGTTCTTGACCTTTGCTTTATAAATAGAGGTGAGACAACAGAGGAAATTGCATGGCAACTTGGGGTAGAGAAAAGTTGTCTATACAAAAAGAGAAACAGAGCCCTTGAAAATTTCAAAAAGGCTCTGTTTGGTGCGGTCGATGCGTAGTTAGTTAATTTTAGTAGTTTCTTATTTCTAATTGAAAGTAGGCTTTGGGTTTTGAACATACCGGGCAGACTTGAGGTGCTGATTTTCCTGTATGAATGTGTCCGCAGTTTGTACATTTCCATACTGCATCGCCGTTCTTCGTAAAAACTGTGTTGTTTTCGATATTTGATAACAGTGCCAAGTATCTATCCTCATGCTGTTTTTCAATTTTACCTACCATTTCAAATAATGCAGCGATTTTTGTAAATCCCTCATCTTTTGCAGTTTGGGCAAATTGAGCATACATTTGTGTCCACTCATAGTTTTCACCGCCTGCGGCGTCCTTTAAGTTATCCTGCGTGCTTGGCAATGGGTCTCCATGGAGAAACTTAAACCAAATTTCAGCATGTTCCTGTTCATTTTTTGCCGTTTCAAGAAAAATGTTTGCGATTTGCTCAAACCCATCTTCTTTTGCTTTGGCTGCATAGTAGGTATACTTGTTTCGTGCCTGACTTTCTCCTGCAAATGCAGTCATTAAATTTGCTTCTGTTTTAGAACCTTTTAATTCCATATTTTATACACCTCTTTCGTGTGTATTATTTCCAAAAAATAAAAATATATACAGTAGTGTTCTACCTTAATCTATTTGTGAATATGTTCATTATCGAAAGGGGAGTATCTGATGAAAAATACCAGGACACGAAGTATAGTCGGTGCCATAATTACTGCCGTGCTTGGCAGTGCCCTGCACTTTACATACGATTTAAGCGGTGAGAATTTCTTAGTCGGACTGTTCACACCAATAAATGAAAGCACATGGGAACATCTTAAACTACTTGCTTTTCCTTTTCTACTGTTCAGTTTGTTTGAATATTTCATATTCTCAAAAAATGAATCGGGCTTTTGGACAGGAAGACTGCTTGCACTTCTTGCAGGAATGGGAGTGATTGTTGGAGCATTTTACATATACACTGGAATACTCGGATTCAATTACTTTATAATTGACATTCTCATCTTTTTACTCGGTGTTGCCATTTCGTATTATCTGTCGTATTTTTGGTCGAAAAAAGCAACTTTCTCAAACGGAAAATTTGAGGGCATCTCAATAATACTAATAGGAGTTTTAATTGCTTTGTTTTTCATATTCACCGTTTTTCCGCCGTCTATCGGACTGTTTGTTTCACCCGTATTAAACGGCTTTATGACAATTACATCTATATAATTGAAAGAGGCTTAACAAAAGGGTTAAGCCTCTTTCAATAAAATCCCCAATTTGCCCGAAATTGTTAGTTTATATTGGAGATTATAATGTTTACATATAAAATTCAATATGGTATAATTCTTTGGTACTGGGTAAATTATTTATACTTTACATTTCGTTTATTAAACGAATTTGCAAACAATAATTAGTTTATAGTAAGCATAGTGATGGGAAGTTACAACGATGGAAAAATTCAAAGTATATTCAAATTATGACCCTGCAGGAGATCAACCAAAGGCAATTGATGCACTGGCAACCGGTGTTGAAAATGGTTTGCAAGAGCAGACGCTTTTAGGTGTAACAGGCTCAGGAAAGACGTATACTGTGGCAAAACTTATTGAACGAGTACAACGGCCTACACTCGTCTTGGCACATAATAAAACGCTTGCTGCACAACTTTGCAGTGAGTTTCGTGAATTTTTTCCCGACAATGCCGTTGAATATTTTGTTTCCTACTATGACTATTATCAGCCTGAAGCATATATCCCTACAACAGATACCTATATTGAAAAAGATTCGAGTATAAATGATGAGATTGAACGACTTAGACACAGTGCAACGGCCGCTCTGTTTGAACGGCGTGATGTAATAATTGTTGCAAGTGTATCTTGTATTTACTCACTTGGTGACCCGATAGACTATAAAAATCTTGTAATATCACTACGCCCCGGCATGGAGTATCCACGTGACTCACTTATGCGTAAACTTGTTGAAATACAATATGAGCGTAACGATGTTGCTTTTACAAGAAATACTTTCCGTGTACGTGGTGATACGATTGAAATATTCCCATCGTATTCTGAAAATACCGCTTTTCGTGTAGAACTGTTTGGTGATGAAATTGACAGAATAAGTGAAATAAATGTTTTGACAGGAGATGTTCGCCGCCGTCTTGGTCACGTTGCAATTTACCCGGCATCTCACTATGTTTCTTCACCTGAAAAACTTGAAAAGGCAACGGCAGAAATTGAGGAGGAGATGGAGGCACGAGTCAAAGAGTTTGAGTCAGAGGAAAAACTTCTTGAGGCACAGCGTATTCGTCAGCGTACAATGTATGATATTGAAATGATGCGTGAGATTGGTTTTTGCAGTGGTATTGAAAACTATTCTCGTACAATTAGCGGACGAGCACCGGGCAGTGCACCTTATACTCTGATAGACTATTTCCCAAAAGATTTTCTCCTTGTAATCGACGAGTCCCACGTAACACTTCCACAAGTACGTGGTATGTTTGCAGGGGATCATGCACGTAAAAAGTCACTTATTGATTTTGGATTTCGTTTGCCAAGTGCATACGATAATCGTCCTCTTAATTTTAATGAATTTGAGGATAAAATCAATCAGGTAGTATACGTTTCTGCGACCCCCGGAGACTATGAAACTATGCGTTCAGGACAAATAGTTGAGCAGGTAATTCGCCCAACCGGTCTTGTTGACCCACAAATTGATGTTCGTCCTGTTGAGGGGCAAATTGATGACCTTGTATCAGAGATAAATCGGCGTATTGAAAAGAAAGAACGTGTCTTGGTGACAACTCTTACAAAGAAGATGGCAGAGGATTTAACTGCTTATCTTGAAAATCTTGATATAAAGGTTAAGTATATCCACCATAACATCGATACAATTGAACGTATGAAACTTATACGTGAACTTCGTACCGGCGAAATTGACGTACTTGTAGGTATTAACCTTTTAAGAGAAGGTCTTGATATGCCTGAGGTAAGTCTTGTTGCTATCCTTGACGCTGATAGAGAAGGCTTTTTGCGTTCTGGCAGGTCGTTGATTCAGATAATTGGACGTGCGGCACGAAATGCCGACGGTACAGTTATAATGTATGCAGACAATATAACCGACTCAATGAGATATGCCATTGATGAAACGAACCGCCGCCGTTCAATCCAAATTGAGTATAATAAAAAACATGGCATTGTTCCAAAGACAATAAAGAAAGATGTAAGAGATATAATCGAAATATCTTTTGCTGATGAAGATGACGATGATGTGCGTCTGACTCGTCCTCAGCGTCTTGAACTTATTGATAAACTGTCACAGGATATGAAAAATGCTGCTAAACTTCTTGAATTTGAGTATGCTGCACAACTTCGTGACAAGATTGCAAAATTACGTTCTATGGATGATAAACTTAAGAACTCACGGGAGTAATATGAAAGGATTTACTGGAAATGAACGATAAAATCATAATCAAAGGTGCAAGGGAACATAATCTTAGAAATGTTGATTTAACTATCCCTCGTGATAAGATGGTTGTGTTTACCGGCTTGTCAGGTTCGGGTAAATCCAGCCTTGCTTTTGATACAATTTATGCTGAAGGACAGAGAAGATATGTTGAATCTTTGTCAAGTTACGCACGAATGTTTCTCGGTCAAATGGAGAAACCTGACGTAGATTATATTGAGGGACTTTCTCCTGCCATCGCAATTGATCAAAAAACTACATCTAAGAATCCACGTTCCACTGTTGGTACAGTTACTGAAATATATGACTATCTCCGTTTGCTGTGGGCAAGAATTGGTGTCCCGCATTGTCCGATTTGCGGTAAGGAGATTAAACAACAGACGGTAGATCAGATAATAGATCAAATTATAAAACTGCCGATAGGAACACGTTTACAAATCCTTGCACCAGTAATTCGTGCAAGAAAAGGTGAACATCAAAAGGTGTTTGAAGATGCAAAGCGTAGCGGTTACGTAAGGGCAAGAGTTGACGGAAGTTTATACGAATTATCAGAGGAAATTATCCTTGACAAAAATATAAAGCATAATATTGAAATTGTAATTGACCGTATCGTTATTAAAGATGATATTGCTTCACGTCTGACAGATGCCGTTGAAATGGCGGCTAAACTGTCAGGTGGTCTTGTTATCTGTGACGTAATTGGCGGCGAAGAACTTTTATTCTCCCAAAACTATGCCTGTGCCGACTGTGGTATCAGTTTAGAAGAACTGACTCACCGTATGTTTTCTTTTAACAATCCGTATGGAGCATGTCCTAAGTGTACAGGCTTAGGCGTACAGTTGACTATAGCACCGGAGAGAATTATACCAAATCCTGAACTTTCACTAAATGAGGGTGCTGTGTGTGCAAGCGGTTGGGCTGTGTCTGATAAGGACTCTATTGCATCAATGATGTTTCAGGCATTAGCGAAAAAGTACAACTTTAGTCTTGATATTCCTGTAAATAAATTGCCAAAGAATATCGTTGATATAATTCTGTACGGTACAAAAAAAGAAAAAATTCAAATTAAATATAAACATTCAACAAAAATATTTGAGCAGCCATTTGAAGGTGTTATTCCTAACCTTGAACGGCGATATAATCAGACAGACAGCGAATACGTCAGACATGAAATTGAGGAATACATGGTTGAAATCCCGTGTCCTGAATGTAACGGAGATAGATTAAAGAAAGAAAGTCTTGCTGTTACTATTGGAGGTATCAATATTGCCCAACTTTGTAAAAAGTCCGTAAATGGTTGTATCGAATTTATTGATAATCTCAATCTGAATGAACGTGATAACATGATTGCAGGACGTATTTTGAAGGAAATTCGTGATCGACTTGGCTTTCTCAGTAGTGTTGGTTTGGAGTATCTGACTTTATCAAGAAGTGCAGGCACTCTGTCAGGCGGTGAAAGTCAGCGTATACGTCTTGCAACGCAAATTGGCTCGTATCTCATGGGTGTTGTCTATATCCTTGACGAGCCGAGTATAGGACTACATCAACGTGACAATGAAAAACTTCTTGATACACTGCGTCATCTACGAGATATAGGCAATACTCTTATTGTTGTTGAACACGATGAGGATACAATGTTTTCCGCTGATTGTATTGTTGATATTGGGCCGGGTGCAGGCGTTCATGGCGGCAAGATTATATGCACCGGTACTGCAAAAGATATTATGGCGTGTGAGGAGAGTATCACGGGTCAGTATCTTAGCGGAAAGAAATATATTCCTGTTCCTAAGGAGAGAAGAAGTGGTAACGGTAAAAACTTACGTATTTTAGGTGCTAAAGAAAACAACCTTAAAGATATTGACGTTGAAATTCCTCTTGGCTTATTTACTTGTGTAACAGGCGTATCCGGTTCAGGTAAATCTTCTCTAATAAATGAGATACTGTTCAAACAATTAAGTAGTGAGTTAAACCATTCAAAACTTCAATCCGGTAAACATAATGCCATTGAAGGTGTTGAACATCTGGATAAGATAATTGATATTGACCAGTCACCAATCGGAAGAACTCCTCGTTCTAACCCTGCGACATATACCGGAGTATTCAATAATATTCGTGAGTTGTTTGCATCAACTAACGACGCAAAACTGCGAGGATATAATGCCGGTCGCTTTTCCTTTAACGTCAGAGGTGGACGTTGTGAAGCCTGTGGCGGTGATGGTCTTGTAAAGATTGAGATGCACTTTCTCCCTGACATTTACGTTCCTTGTGAAGTTTGTGGCGGTAGGCGGTATAATCGTGAAACGTTAGAGGTTAAGTATAAGGGTAAGAATATCCATGAAGTGTTGGAAATGACAGTAGATGAGGCTCTTATCTATTTTGAAAATCTTCCGAGGATATATAATAAAATAAAGACACTTGCAGATGTTGGCTTAGGCTATATAAAACTTGGTCAGCCGTCTACTACTTTATCAGGTGGTGAGGCACAGCGTGTTAAACTTGCTACCGAGCTTTCAAAACGAAGCACAGGAAAAACCATTTATATTCTTGATGAACCCACAACAGGGCTTCATACAGCCGATGTTCATCACTTAATTGATGTTTTAGACCGACTTGTAGAGGCAGGAAATACGGTGCTTGTAATTGAACACAATCTTGATGTAATAAAAACCGCCGATTACATTATTGACTTAGGTCCCGAAGGGGGAGACGGCGGTGGGACCGTTGTGTGCAGCGGCACCCCCGAAGAAGTAGCTCGGTGCAATAAGTCATTTACGGGAAAATATCTTAAGAATTTACTTTAATTCATATTTTCTTAACCAAAAAATAGTTTTGTTCTGTTATATTAATTAAAACAAAGGAGGGGAGAGTATGTTCGGTTATATAAGGGTTTCAAAACCCGAACTTAAAATAAAAGAATTTGAAATGTATAAGGCCGTATACTGCTCCCTTTGTAAAAAACTTGGTAAAGACTACGGTATTTTAAGCAGATTTATTCTTAATTACGACTTTACTTTTACCTCCCTTTTAGAACTTGCTTTAAAATACGGGGGATGCCCTACACAGCGGAAAAGATGTACATTTAATCCTTTAAAAAAATGTAATTATTGCTGTGAAACAGAGCCCTTCTCTTTGTCTGCAGGTTCCCTTGTAATTTTAAGTTATTATAAAATAAGCGACGATATAGACGATGAAAAGGGTTTAAAGAAATTATTGGCTGTACTTTTAAAGCAGATAATGAAATCTCCTTTTAAAAAAGCGGCAAAAAATTATCCTTTAGTTGCAAAGCTTTCCGAAAACTATTACAGGGAACAGCGTTTAGCAGAAAGTAAAGAAAACTGCAGTCTTGATGAGGCGGCTCTGCCCAGCAGTAATATGTTGTCTGACCTTTTGCCTCTCTTTGCCGAAAATGAAACGGATAAAAAAGTACTTTCTTTTTTAGGCAGACTTTTAGGCAGGTACATATATTTGCTGGACTGCCTGATTGACAGAGAAAAGGATATTAAAAAGGGAAATTTTAACCCCATAAAAAATTTAGATTATGAAAATGCAAAAGAAAAAATAAAAACACAGCTTTATATAGTTATTAACGAGGCTGAGAAAACCTTTGAACTTTTAGGTGTTAAAAAATTTAAAGATATTTTAGGCAACATAATTTATGTTGGTCTTGAAGATACTATGAACACAGAAATTACCCGATTGGAGAACAGAAAATGAACGATCCGTATTCCGTATTAGGCGTTGATAAAAATGCAAGTGACGATGATATTAAAAAAGCCTACAGAGAACTGGCAAGAAAATATCATCCCGACCATTATGCAGATAATCCACTGTCCGAACTTGCGGCAGAAAAAATGAAGGAAATAAACGAAGCCTATGACGCTATTATGAATCAGCGCAGAGGCGGAAGTTCCTCTGCAGGCGGCGGATATACACCGCCAAGCGATTTTTCCGACATCCGCGATATGATAAACCGCGGACAAATTGATCAGGCGCAAATTGTTCTTGACGGTACTCCTATTGCAAAAAGAAATGCCGAATGGTATTTTTTAAGCGGTATGGTACAGTACAGAAGGGGATATTACGACAACGCTTATTCCAGCTTTGCCAATGCCTGCAGACTTGATCCTAATAATCCCGAATATGCACAGGCATTTGAGAGAATAAAGCGTCAGGGCGCAGGAAACTTTAATAACCCCTACAGAAGTTCAAGAAATATGGGCGGAATGGATGCCTGTGACTGTTGTCAGACACTTATTTGCGCTGACTGTTGCTGTGAATGTATGGGCGGCGATTTAATCAGGTGTTGCTGATATGAAGACAAAAACTTCGTATATCACCTTTTGCGCCGTTATATCGGCGTTATCGGTTGCGCTTATGATGGCATCGTATTTCCCTTATCTCACATACGCTATTCCCGCTCTTTCGGGGGCACTTATTATAATGCCTCTTGTAGAAACAGGAAAAAAATATGCTGTTTTTACCTATTTGGTGTCGGCTGTTTTGGTTTTTATTTTTGCCGAAGCAGAGGCAAAACTTATGTATGTAACATTTTTCGGATATTATCCTATACTTAAATCTGTGCTTGAAAAAATAAAAAGCCGCTTTATTGAGTATGCTCTTAAATTTATTTGCTTTAACGGTGCAATTACGGTTGTTTATTTAGGTCTTGCCTCACTGTTCAGTATAGAAACAGACTCTTTCGGTCAGTTTGGCAAATGGAGTGTAGCGGTGCTTTATATTCTGGGAAATATAGCATTTATACTTTACGATATGTGCCTTACAAAACTTTGCGGATATTATATGTACAGGCTTCATAAAAAAATTAAAAAGATAATGAGATTTTAATATGGGTTTGAATGTAATTGTTATAGGCGGCGGTGCGGCGGGTCTTATGGCGGCGGCAACGGCGGCAAAAAACGGTAATAATGTTACCGTTATTGAAAAAAACGAGCGAACTGCAAGAAAAATACTTGTTACGGGTAAGGGTAGATGCAATCTTACCAACAACTGCTCTAAGGACGAGCTTATGGCAAATATTC
Source organism: Eubacteriales bacterium (assembly GCA_045639125.1). Classification (GTDB taxonomy): domain Bacteria; phylum Bacillota; class Clostridia; order Oscillospirales; family QAMX01; genus JAZUCL01. The sequence goes on from JAZUCL010000007.1 coordinate 30,028, forward strand.
CAAAAAACGGTAGGTTCCTTTATTCTGCCTTTGATGCCTTTGATTCAAAGGATACTATGGAATATTTTGAAGATTTAGGCGTACCCCTTAAAACCGAACGGGGAAACCGAGTTTTTCCTGTTTCGGATAAGGCTATGGACATTGCAGACGCTTTGCTTAAGGGCGTAAAAAAATACGGAGTTAAAATTATTAACGGCACTGCAAAGGAAATTTTAACAGAGGATAATAAAGTTTACGGAGTAAAACTTTCCGATGGCAGTGAAATTTTGGCGGATAAAATTATTCTTGCTACAGGGGGTGCTTCTTACCCCTCTACCGGTTCTACAGGGGACGGTTATGCTATGGCAGAAAAACTTTCTCATACTGTAACCGAAATTCGTCCAAGCCTTATTCCCATTTGTATAAAAGAGGGCTTTTGTGCAAAAATGATGGGACTATCCCTTAAAAATGTTTTACTTACCGTTTTTGAAGAAGGAAAGAAAAAACCTATATTCTCTGAACAGGGTGAGATGCTTTTTACCCATTTTGGTATAAGCGGTCCCTTGGTGCTTAGTGCTTCGGCACATATACGCAATATTTCGGGGAAAAAATATTTCTGCACATTGGATTTAAAACCCGCCTTAAGTATGGAACAACTGGATAAACGTTTGCAACGTGATTTTTTAGAAAATTCCAATAAGAATTTCCGAAATTCTCTTGACGCTCTGCTTCCTCAAAAAATGATACCCACCATAGTAGGTTTGTCGGGTATTCCTAATGAAACAAAGGTTAATCAGATAAGCAGAGAGCAAAGAATGAATCTTGTGTCGTTAATTAAAAACCTTAAAATGACGGTTACGGGCTTCAGACCAATAGAAGAAGCCATTATTACCAGCGGCGGAATAAATATTAAGGAAATTAATTCGGCTACTATGGAATCAAAAATTATAAGCGGCCTTTATTTTGCGGGTGAAATTATAGATGTTGACGCATATACGGGCGGTTTTAATTTACAAATTGCATTTTCAACCGGCTATCTTGCCGGAAATAAGGTTGGCTAAAGGAGAAAATATAAATGGAAAACAAAACTGTTGCTATTGCTATTGACGGCCCTGCAGGTGCGGGAAAAAG
>JAZUCL010000008.1:0-61418 GCA_045639125.1 Eubacteriales bacterium
TCCGAAAGTCCACCGGCACCGGCGAACAAATCAAGCATCTTCAAATGTTGTGTGCTCATATCTTTTTCCCTTTTCTTTATAGGTGATTTATACATTCTCTTTATCAACAAACTGGAGTTCCATTATATCGCTTATGTCGCATTGCAACGCAGCGCATATTTTGACCAAGACATCAGTTGTTACGTTTTCGTTCTTTCCTAACTTTGCCATCGATGCATGACTAATACCTGCTGCGGCACAAAGATCTTTTTTTTTCATGTCACGATCAATTAGGAGCTTCCATAGTTTCTTATAACTCACAGACATTTGCTACACCTCAACAAAAATCACAAATTGTTTATTCCATTTCATTTATCGTTGATATAAAATCAGCGTTCGCTGAATTATATACAGTATATCATATTTATGGAACGTTCTCAAGTGGCTAAATGTAAATTTTTGCGTATTCACCGTGTAATATGGCTCATTTTTGTAATTTATGTTGTCTCAAAAGTTGCTTACGTATCAGGTGGATAGTAATTTATCTTGTTCAAACTTCTACGCAACTTGCACCGAAGTCATAGAAATCAACTTCTACACAACCTGTGTCGAAGTTAAAAAGGGACTTGTGCCCCCGTTGGAGCACAAGTCCCACTTGTCATATTCGATTATTCTTCCATGACTTCTAACATCATTCGTGCGCCCAACTTAAAGCCATTCTGAAAGATCAAACAGTCTGTATTGGTTTGATGCTCTCGCACACAATCGGTGTATTTCTCAAACAGTTCTTTCTGCTCGTCCGTCATAGTGGCTTTGAGCTTTTCTTCATTCCTGCAAATCAGCTCCAGTAGCTTTTTGTATTCCTTGTAAGAGGATGTGTCATACTCGGTTGGCTCGATGTTTCCGTACCAAAATTCTTCAAGGATTCTCATACCGCATCCTCCTCGTAAATCATTTCTCGGAGGATGATTTCCTCGGCTCGGTTGCGGATGCTGTTCATAGCTCCAACCCATGCCATCTGATCGTGCTGCTTCATGTCTTCTGTCACACCCTCAGCGGCTTTCATTTGCCCAATGATAAGTTCAAGACGGCTCTGTGCCTGCTCGTTCAAATCGGCCAGATACGTCCACAGCTCACCGCTAAGACATAACTCGTTGAAACGGATGAGGTTATGCTCCTTAATGTAATCTCTGTGCATACGTCCCCATCGACCAATAGGTCTGTTTTCCTCCGGTAAACGAATATCGGGAATATAGTAATCACCACAACGGATATAATTCAGTTCCTGCATAATATGTTCCTCCATAATATCAAAAGAAAAAGCGTTAAGATAAAAAATGAGTGATGCTCGGTCTTTCGACCTGGCATCACTCATTTTTCGTTGTTGATTACCAACCCCGTCTGACAGATGCCGTAAAATAGTTAAATTTTTGGTTTAACTGTTTTACGAACACCCATCATTCGACAGGATTTTTTTGTTTTGGCAAAGCAGAACAATAATGATGCAGTTTATCTTATAATGAAATCGCTCACTCTGTTCACGATGAAATCCAAACAAGTTTGGATGAAATCAAAGTCTGCGACTTTGATGAAATTAAATCCGACTTTTATCCGCCGAAGGCGATTTCATCTGCGAAGCAGTTTTCATCCACTTTAGTGGATTTATTCCGTCGCAAGACGGATTTAGTTGAAAAAGCAGAATAATAATGATGCACGAAGATTTAGGCGATATACTCGCTCACGCTCGTGCGATATATTTGCTATCGCAAATTCGATATAACTTCACTTCGTTTCGTTGCGATATGATATAAATTCCTTTTCTCTTATTTTTGACATATCTCGCCTACGGCGAGGATATTCAAAAATATATCGCATTACGCAGTAATATATCGTACCGAAGGTATATCGTAAATTCCGTCAGGAATTTATATCGATGAAAAAAAGACATTTTTCGAAAGAAAAATGTCTTTTTTTCTGGCTTTCACGTTCATAATAGATGCAGACGTATTTTTGCATTGGTACCATTTTATATTAAAGCATATTACAATTCAATGTTTTGCGCAAGCAAAACTTCCACAATTATTAATTATTCATCAGCGAAGCGTCTTCATTATTCATCATTCATTAAAAAATCCTGTCGAACCTAATGAATGATGAATATTGAATAATGAAAAATGAATAATACAAAACAAAAAATCCTATCTTTCGACAGGATTTTTGTTTTGGCTTTCACGTACAAAATAGATGCAGCCAATTAAATGAAATCCAAACAAATTTGGATGAAATCAAAGCTTTTGCAGCTTTGATGAAATTAAATCCGTCTTCTATCCTTGCGGAGCAAGATTTCATCTACGAAACAGAATTATTCCGTCGCAATACGGATTTAGTTGAAAAAAGCACCGACAAAAAGTCGATGCTTTTTTGGGGGAAACCCGAACCACAGAGATATTTCACCTCAGGTTAGAATTTACAACAATCAATGTTTACTTGAGTATAACTGCACAATAATGCCTTGCCGAAGCATTCTCTCGTTGTCTTTCTTTTTTAAAAATAAAATCAAGCAATCGCATGCTACCAACAATCTTATTTGTCCTAGTTAATTCAATTCTACCCTTTGGTATCACTACAAATGTTTTTCCACTTTCAGTTATAATTTTGCTTCCATCAATGGTGGAAGTGAGTTTTATTAAGTGTGGTGTGTCTTTGCAATTTGTTATATCGATTTTTGCGAAATTATTTTGTGACAAATTTGCAATCATTTTACTCATTTAACTCTCCTCCTCCATATAAATTATGCAATTCCTTTTTTAATTGATTCTCAATAGAATTTATGGACTTGATTATGTATGACGGAATAATGTTATACTTTTCTTCTTCAACTGTAAATAGACAAATATCCATTACAAGATTTTCATTTCTAACATATACTTGTGTGGCACAATACTTTCTTCCTTGCTTTACACCATCTTTTTTATATGAAAACACATGCCTAGATGTATCACCTAGAAGAATTGCTCCAAGTACACCTGTTCTTACATATGTGAACAGTTTCTTTTCTATTTCAATATCAAGGAGATTAAGTGCGCCATCTGACAAAGAAACTTCTCCTACATAATCTCCGGGGATATCAGTCGAATTCGGTTCCGGATCTAGTATGTGTAAAAAAGATAAATATATAACTAATATTCTTGCCAAGCAGCAATCTTCTTTAGTTACAGCATCCGGAGATTGTATGCATTTAAGCCTATTGCTTAAACATTCTTTTTCTTTTACTATCGCATCAATTAATGATTTTTTTGTTTGCTCATTCCCTGTTTGTATAAAAGAATGATATGACTGAATAATTACATTGAAACTTTCAACCACACTTTTTTCCAAATCATACGTCATAGAAAGAATACTATTTATATCTTTTGTTTCTCTAACAAAACTTTCCTTACATTGAATGTCGTATCTTACTTTTTCAGTGCTTCCATCTTTATAATGTGATTCTTTTACTTTATACATTTGCACAGCAATTATTTTTTTATTACTTGTATTCCCTAACAATCTGTGTATAGTTTTTCTCTTCTCATTTATATTTTCAGCACATAACGGAGCCCCATTATTTAACAAAAACATAACAACAAAAATTATAATAACAATAAAATTCACTATACAAATCATTGCTTGGGAAAACGGGTACTTAATTGCAACATCATTAAATATAACCAATATATATGTCAAAACAAATATTGATATAACTTTAATTTTTGACACATGTTTTTTATTATAAATTAGAATTGTAGCAATTACTAACTCAATAACTAGCGAAACACCAGAAACAACACTAAAAAAAGAGTTCCATATCAAAGTCCAAATACTATCTGTTGCTTCTCTATTTATAGGGGTTCCATATTTTTCGTTCACAAGTATAAGTACATAAGCAAAAACAACATAAATTCCAACAGTTCCTAAAAGCACAACTCCATCTTTTAAAAATTTAAAAATGTTTTCTGTTTTAATTGAGTCACCTTTTTCATTTACCTTCATAAGCATATTTCCTCTTTACAGATTATTTATTCAAGTAAATTATACACTATTTTTTTACATTTGTAAACAAATGATACCTTTTTTTGACAAAATAATATATCCTTATACTGTTTATCTAAAATTTTATAAAGTTTTGCCTAATAAAAAAATAAATGATACAATATGACTCATTTCGTGTTTTTGGGGTACCTTATGAAAAAATCATATCTAAATGAAGCAAAAATCAAACAATAAAGATGCATGATTTCTACCAACACTTGTTACTCTTCATTAAAATCATTTTCACAAAACCTATAAATGCTTTTTAATTCAAATAGGACATCAGATAGCGCAGCAACAAACTCTTCTTTCTTCAGTTGTTTTTTAGAAAATTGTTCGCACAGTTCTACCGCTTCATAAAAATTTTGTGCAATTTCATCATCGTCTATTTTATTTATTAATTTAGGAAATTCTCTCACAAAATTACTGTCGTTTGCATTTCCTCCAATAAAATCTTCTATTTTCAGAATACAATCAAAAACTTCACCTATTTCAAATAGCACATCTGTATCGCCAATTACCCCCACCTCTCTCATTCTTTCAATTGAGTATTCATTCTCTTCGTAGAGTGTTTCAACTTCATCAATTAGACCCTGTGACACATTTCCTAACACTAATTCTGATATATAATCATTTAATAAAGCTGCATCTATATCAAGAGGTTTAACTTTTTCAATGTATCTTAAAGTTGCACTAGTATTTTTGGTGTTCCTTAAATAAACGAAGAATTCTTTTAACACCGTCATTTCTGTGACTTTTAAATCCTGTAAAGAGTTTTTTCTGTTATTAGACAAAAATATCTTTTCCGCTTTTGAATAAGTCCTTAACTCATAACTATATGTGTTATTCTCTCGTGCTTTTTCTTTTAAAAAATTATAATACTTTTTCGAAATATTACCAACTACTCTTCCTATTAGTTCTCTTACATTTCCCTCAACGACTATTTTATTCGTAATAAAATTATATTGAAGTCTATCTTTTTCTAAATATTTTTCCACATAACTTGAAAGAACTTTTTCTTCTTCACAACCTGAAGCATTCACAGCAAATCTGTTATACCTAGCCTTTTTATAAAAAACCGTTAACACTTGTAAAAAATCATTTTCTTTAGCATTAAACTTACTAGTCATATGTTTTGCAATGCGCTCACTTAATTCAGAATGACTATGCGTAATCAAGCTCTTTTCAAATTCTTCGTAATCATCAACAGTTATGTTTTCGCAAAGAACTACAATGATTTTCTGTAATCGTTCTATACCAACAGATACATGATATAAGAAAGAGAATAGCGAGGCACTTTCTTCTATACAAGACATTTCATTTAATGTCTGCACACCGTCATATATAAACTCTCCTGCAACATCTAATTCATTCGCCATATTAAAACTCTTATATCTCCATATTATATTATCAGAAATATTCATCATTATCCCCCTTCGTCTTTAGTCCTAAATAATAAGCTCTTTTTCAAGATAATTACTGCCAATAATACGTTTCCACTGATCAGCAAAATACGGATTAAGTTTCAACTGTATATTTACCGCTTCTTCAAATGTCATTTTCATAGTTAACATCATCATCCTTAATCCGTGAAGCTGAGTTTCAAACCATTCAAAAGTCGCACTTTCTGCCAATTCTCTTATCGTGGATCTTGAAACTAGATAATTTTTTGCAGTTCCTTCCGAAAACGCTTTAACTACATATAAGTAGTTGTTTTCAGAAGCATATTTTCGAGAAAATTTATCTCCACCTATTTTATTCCATGGAGGTATCTCTCCTGTTACTTGCTTATATGATTCTATCAATTGTCCTTCAGCTTGCCTAATAAATTCCAGACCTTCTTCTCCTGCATAATTCGGAATTGGCATATCTTTAGATATATCAAAAAATTTTCTATAAAGGGACTCATTTCTGTGAACGACAGGTTGCGATAAGGGTGACTGAACTAGAATTGAATATCCTAAACGTTCGTGAGAAGAAAAATACTCCTGAATCTGTTTAAGTTTACAGCCTGTTTTTGTCGTTGACTGCAGTCCATTGTGTTGTCTAAAACGAATACACAAATCTGAGGCTAATCCAATATATAAAACCTCTTTTGTATAATAGTCCCAAAAAGAGTAAATCCCCGCCGATGACCATCCCAAACTATCCATCGGTGAACAAATTTCGTCAATATTATTGGCCATAATCTCCGCTTCGTCTGCAATATATGAATCCATTATAATTGTTCCAAACATTTAAACACTCCTTTCGATATTCATCTTACTTCAGTATTGTTTTTTAATATCTTTATATGATATAACAGTCTGAACATCAGAAAAATCTAACCAATTTAGTAATCTTAAAAGAAAATATCCATCCGGTGTTGTCGCTCCACTTTCCCATTTCTGATATGTTCTCACATTTGTTTCTATAGCATCAGCAACCTGTTGTTGCGTGTACCCCAAACGCTTACGTTGTTCCTTTAGCATTGTATAATCAAACTCCATTGTCTGAGGTCCTGCATACACTTGATACCAAGTATCTTCATCATCATTTCCATTATAAAAATTCAAGACATGAATTACTGTATCTGGATTAATCTGAATTTTAAGCCTTCCAATTTTTGATTTTTTAGAAACGCATACTATTTTTCCCGGATTTTCCACTCGGATCCCTATCCACTTCATCACTGGATTTCCCATATCATCACAAGGGAAAACACCTTCAAACTCCAATATGTTGCCATGTCTTAGATATGCCTCCCCAAAACCAATATCACTAATTTCATAAATAATTGGTAATAAATTTGCTTCTTCACGAATTTTGTTATAAGCTGTTATGAATCGTTCGGGAAAATAATTGTTTTTTCCAAGTTTTTGACACAAATGTAAATAATGATTCCACTGCATAAACCCATCTCCAGATACAACACCAGACTGATTAATCCAATAACTGAAAATCCTGTTCAACGGTAATTTCAGTTCATAAAACATATATTCTAGTGCCTGATAAATTTTTTCAAGATCATAATTTTCAAAATCATCCTGAATACTTGAAGAAATTATATAATGTAAAACGCCCATATTTTCCAAGTCAATAGTAGCATTATCTACTGTATAAAAGTAAAACGGGATCCTTTTTATAAAGTCATCAATAGGCAATGGTCGATATCCATATTCATCATTTAAAAAATCACTATATGTTGATCGATTTTCACTATTAGCCTTTCTATCACAATACTGAAACACTTCATTACCAACAATAGTATGCATCTCTAAGTACTTCAATAATTTTTTCTTATCGTAATACTTGTCTTCCACATATTCTTCTATAACTTTCTTTTGTTCTTCACTAAGCATTATGAGCACCTCTCTTTCTTGATTATATTATAACACGAATATTTTGGGTATTCAAGATGACTTTTTGGCTGTAATATAATTTATAAATTCTAAAATCACAAAGAATATACCCAAATTATTCGTCTGCAATTACATTCTTTACGCCCTAACATTCATGTGGTTGCTATTTTAATAGCAATGATGAAATGCCCACGGCAAAGGAGAAGTATTTATTTAATTTTACATCATAGATATAAAATTCTAATTTTTTGACCCGAATTAACCTCAATGCATTTAACAATATTTTTTATAAAAGTTTCAAAATGATTATTCATATTTAATTCGCTTATAGCAATAAAATCTTCTACCACAATAATCTTTTTCGATGCGTTTTGTTTATTAACTATATCAAGTCTGTTATCCAAATTCAAAATTTCATTTTCAATATTTTTTATTTTATCTACATAAAATTCTTTATCTTCTGTTTCTTTTAAGATGTTTCGCAAAATCTCAGTCTCTTTCTCAAGGCATTGTATCCTTCTTCGAATGACCTGCGGATTATTATCATCTTTATTCAATGCTATCTCAAGCTCATCTCTAACCTTTTTAGCTATATCGTCTGATTTAGGCAACAACTCCTTTAAACTATCAAGTATTGCTTTATGTAAGTCTTCCTCATAGATTGTTGGCGAATTCTTGCAAGTTTTAGTACCATTTTTCAAACGTTCGGTACACCTCCATACTATTGTCTTATTTCCATTCCTTGACCATGTAACTCTTCTGTACTTAGCGCCACATTCTGCGCAAATCACTTTGCCTGTGAGAGCATATTTAGAACTATATCTGCTTGGATTTTTACTGCTATATAGACTTGCTCGTCTTTTCAATTCATCCTGTACCATATCAAATATTTCGCGAGAGACTATTCCCTCATGATTATTCTCGATATAATATTGTGTAACCTCACCTTTGTTTCTTGCTATTGTTTTTGTGAGATAATCTACCGTATAACTTTTCTGCAGGAGTACATCACCTTTATATTTCTCATTTCTCAAAATTCCTGACACAGTAGATTTGTTCCATTCACCTATACCCTTTGTTGTTTCTATGTTGTTATCGTTAAGCCATTTCCTAATTCCGCCTATGGAATTTCCCTCAAAGTACATATGAAAGATTTTGCGAACGATTGCTGCCTGTTCTGGAATTATAACAGGTGTTTTTCCATCCCCTCTGTCATATCCATATAAGAATGAGGGGAAAGCAAACTTCCCTTCCTTATATCCCATTCTTTTACCTCTAGTTACATTTTGACTAAGCGATTCACTTTCCGCCTGAGCAAAAGCACTAAACCATGTTAGAAATGTTTCACTTACAGCATCAAGTGTGTTTATTCCTTCCTTTTCAAAAATGACTCCTATATTATTCGCTTTTAGTTTTCTCACATGCGTTAGACAATCAACAGTATTTCTTGCAAAACGTGAAATTGACTTTGTAATAATTAAATCTATTTTTCCTTTATCACACATCTCAAGCATTCTCTGAAATTCAATTCTGTTTGTATCATTCATTCCACTTATGCCAAAATCGGCGAAAATATCAACTAGCATCCAATTAGTCGTACTTTCAATTTTATTCTTGTAATAAGTAATTTGATTTTCCAGACTATTTTCTTGTTCTTCTTTATCTGTACTAACCCTACAGTATGCTGCTACTCTATATTGTCTATTTGTGTCTATTGTCTGTCTGGAAATTGTAGCCGGAATTTCAGTTATCTTTCTCATCATTCATTACCTCCAAGTATTTTTCTATAATATTTAGCATCATTTCTGCAGACAACCAGCACATAAAATGCAATGCTATTTCTTTATGTGCATATGTCCCACCATTCTTGCCCTGTCTTGATACAATTCCGATAGAATGAGTTTCTTTAATCCATATTTTGGGTGTTAAAGCTTTTAATTCTACCGGAATTAAAAGAAACTTTTCATTGTGCTTATTTTCCCACAAAGAAAGAAAATCAACGGTTCCACTATCTCTTAACCACATTTGAATAGTGTACCCTGTTGATTTTTGTGGTTTGCTTCTTGCTAATTCTGTTAAAGAAATATATCCTGGATTTCGCTCCAATAAATCGTTTCTTGTTTCTCTTTTCTTCTTTCTAAATTCAACACTTGGATTTTGAATTCTGCTATATCTCCAGACCTCAAATTCATCATACAGATTTTCTAATACTTCGTTATATACCTCTTCGGTTATAATTTCACTTTGAAGTAATGGCTTCATATACTGTTCCTTTGCAATGATATACCGTAGCTGATTTTGAATTGCTGATTTGTCCATGTTCAATTCTCCTTTCACTTTAATAATAGAATTATATAACAAATCAGCAATTCTGTCCCTAGGCTAACTTCTGATGTATCTGCAACGAGATTCTTTTTCGATAGATGCTTCAACGAAATTTTCGAATGAAATAATATAAGCTAAATACTTTTTGTTATTTATAGTTTTATCAATAACGTCCCTTGTCCACTTATCTTTACCTGATGGCGATTTAACTCCACGGTTATATAATTCTTCTTGAATATTTTGCAAGCTATGACCATTAATAGCCATGTCATAAATCATTCTAACCACATTAGTTTCATCATCTTTGATGTAAACATAGCCGTCTTCATCTCTACCAAACCCGTAACAAATTCTACCAAACAATCTCGATTCATACAAATCCAATTTCATCATTTTATCTTCCTCCTTAAGTTTGATGTTTTTTATAGTTCTAATTTCGCTATTTGTCATTGTAAGTTTCCTCCTTTGTACTTTTAAAATAAAAAAAGCACATCTTGATTTCACTCAAAATGCGCTCAAAATTTGTAATATCCAATTTAAAAACATCATCATAGTTATGTTTTATTGATTAAATTTTGTTCATCTACCTAAATTTTACCAAGCAATTCTGCTAATTCATATTCTCCTTTTATGTTAAATTTGCATAGAAAAAGAGACAAACATCATTATAACTATGTTATAAAAAGTGTTTGTCTCTTTTGGTGACTCATCGGGGATTCGAACCCCGGACACCCTGCTTAAAAGGCAGGTGCTCTGCCGACTGAGCTAATGAATCATATTGGCTGGGATGGCAGGACTCGAACCTACGAATGCCAGAGTCAAAGTCTGGTGCCTTACCGCCTTGGCGACATCCCAATATGTCATTGTGCGGTTTAGGTGGACAAAGGAATGACAACTCGCCATTCCTTTATCTTATTTCATGGGGTGGATAACCGGACTTGAACCGGCGGCCTCCAGAGCCACAATCTGGCGTTCTAGCCAACTGAACTATACCCACCATAAGCCATCCTAAAAGGAAGTGGCGCGCCTGAAGAGACTCGAACTCCTGACCCACTGCTTAGAAGGCAGTTGCTCTATCCACCTGAGCTACAGGCGCATGTGGAGCGGGTGATGGGAATCGAACCCACGTAACCAGCTTGGAAGGCTGGAATTCTACCATTGAACTACACCCGCATCTTTTCCTCTTCTAACATGCCTATTTATAATACCACACACTCCATGAATTGTCAAGTAATTTTTATCCAAAAATCAACCTTTCGTAATTTCACCAAACTAATTGACAATATTTACCCTCTTATGTATCATTTTGCCCGATATGCACACAATGTATTCGTATTATTTTATACACATGAAAGGGTAACGCTATGGAATTACGTACTGACCTTGCTATCGAAACACATCAACAACGACTTAATGAAACAAAGGCACAAACTCTATCTGGGGTCTCAGCAAGAGAGTATAATCGTTTTGGGTTTTCAATTCACCATGTAAAAGTTCTCAATGACGAAGGTGCAAAACTTATTGAAAAACCTATTGGTAGTTATATAACACTCACTCTCGACCCACTCATTAAACGTGAGGAAAATGCTTTTTCAAGATGCTCGGAGGCAATAGCCCATGAACTACGTCAACTTTTACCTATCGGGGCTAAATCGGCACTCGTTTGTGGCATTGGTAACCCTGCCATAACGCCCGATGCTGTTGGCCCAATAGCCGTAGAGCATACCATGGTCACACGCCACATGATTGAACGCTTGCCACGATATTTTAGTGCATATCGACCTGTAAGTGCTGTTAGTCCTGGTGTTCTCGGTATGACCGGAATTGAAACAGGAGAAATACTGAAAGGAGTCATTTCACGAACTCACCCCGATTTTGTAATTGCCGTTGATGCCCTTGCTGCACACGATATGGAGCGTCTTTGCACAACTATACAAATATCTGACACCGGAATTGTTCCCGGGTCAGGCGTCGGGAACTCTCGTAACGCAATCACTCATGAAGAACTCGGGATTCCGGTCATTGCTGTCGGTGTACCTACTGTCGTTGACGCAGTTACTCTTGCACAAAAACTTCTTAAAACGGTAGGTTGTTCTTCCTTTGATGAAAATTTACTTTCAGGTTGCACAAAAACGATGATGGTAACGCCAAGAGAAATTGACACACGAGTGGCAGATGTTGGAAAACTCATTGGCTATGCCATAAATCTTGCACTACACGATGGCCTGACAGTTACAGATATAGATATGTTTTTATCCTAAAGTTTGGCATGAAGAAAACTTAAATGGCATAGAATGTAAAAAGTTTATTCTTCATGTGAGGTGACACCGTGAAAAGCAAATATCACCGTATTTGCAAAAAAATAAAGCACTTGGTCCTGTGGATTATAATATGCTTTCTCTTTGTCTTGCTCCCACCTGAACGTCTCGGACTTATATTAAAAGAGTATACTAAAGATACATGGTCAAAAGTGTCAATATCTTCTCTGTTTTTTGAACTAAATCCATTTCTCCGCCCTAACAACACTTATAACACTGACTTAACTGAAACTGATACTTGGACAAACATCAATGCAATTGATACGCAAGATACATCTGGCGTTTCATACGACGATATCTATGTAAATAAAAGTACAGATAATACCGATATTGACTCGAATAATCCGTCTCTTTCACAAGAAAATACAATTACCTTTCGCAATGAAACTGACTTTGAACCATGTGTCGAAACTCTTCTTAATGCAAAGCCGGCATTTACTATAACAGGTAATACACCTAATATACTAATAATTCACACCCATACAAGCGAATCATACACTCCCGACGATATACACCCATATATACCAAGTGATACAAGTAGAACCCTCGACAGCGAATTTAATGTGGTTCGTATAGGCACACACCTTGCAAATCGCCTTAGAGAGTCAGGTATTGAGGTAGTGCATGATAAAACAATACATGACTATCCAAGTTACTCTGGCTCTTATGCAAGAACCCTCGACACTATCAAATCAAATCTTCAGATGTACCCAGATATAAGCGTTGTCATAGACATACACCGTGACGCAATAATTGATGATGACGGCACAAATCTAAAAACATTCTGTTTAGCATCACGTGACGGACAAACCTTAGAAAGTGCAGAATTGATGTTAGTTGTCGGCACGGATAAAGGCGGTATGGACCACTTAAACTGGGAAAGCAACTTATCGTTTGCAGTTAAATTGCAAGACGAAATTTCAAAACTGTACCCAAAGTTAATGCGTCCTATAAATTTACGCAACGAGCGATTTAATCAACACGCAACTGTTGGTTCTCTAATTTTAGAGGTTGGAAGTTCGGGCAACACTCTTTCAGAAGCATTAAATGCAATTGACTTATTTGCAGACGGTTTTATTTTATTGCTTGACAAATATAAAAACTGACTTACCCATTGCAAAAAGTATGTAATATCCTGTATAATAGAAATTAGGGCGATACGCTATTCCCCGTATCGCCCTAATTTCTGTGTTAGTAGTTTTTGTACTACTTTTTGGACTGACTGTTGGACTGGTTATTTTTGTTGCTCTGATTGTTTTGGTTGTTCTGATTGTTCTGGTTGTTCTGGTTGTTCTGGTTGTTTTGGTTGTTCTGGTTGTTTTGGTTGTTCTGGTTGTTGCGATTAGACTGATTCATTTTGTTGTCATTCATTCTAAACACCTCTCATCTAATTATTGACCTTGGTTACAAATACATTATTCCCTATAAACAAAATAATATACACCTAAAATTTTCCATGAAAGGAAGTTAACACATTTTGAATAAAATTCCAAAAGAGTTTCTTGATGATATGAAATTTCTGCTTGGCAAAGACTTTGATGCATTTGCCGATGCAATGTGTAATGGTGAGCCAAAGAAAGGGCTTCGTATAAACACATTGAAAGTATCATGCGATGCATTTGAATCTATTTCGCCATTTTCTCTGCAAAAATCGCCGCTTTGTACAGAGGGTTATATCGTTTCGTCTGAGGAACGCGCAGGAAGCCATGCCTATCATCATGCAGGCCTTTACTATATGCAAGAGCCGTCAGCAGGTTGTGTCGTTGAGGCGTTAAATCCAAAAGAAAATATGCGTGTACTTGATTTATGTGCCGCACCCGGTGGAAAATCGGGACATATTGCCGCACGTCTTGCTGGTACGGGTTTACTTGTTGCAAATGAATGTGTGTCTGCACGTGCTAAAATTCTAAGGTCAAATATGGAGCGACTTGGTGTTAAAAACGCCTGTATTACAAGTGCTATGCCTGACCGCATTGCACAGACTTTTCCCTCGTACTTTGATGCAGTTGT
This sequence comes from Eubacteriales bacterium, assembly GCA_045639125.1. Classification (GTDB taxonomy): domain Bacteria; phylum Bacillota; class Clostridia; order Oscillospirales; family QAMX01; genus JAZUCL01. The sequence goes on from JAZUCL010000008.1 coordinate 14,045, forward strand.
TGTTGACGCACCATGTTCAGGCGAGGGAATGTTTCGTAAAGAGGAGTCTGCATGTACCGACTGGTCACGAGAGCACGTAAAAAGTTGTGCTGTTAGACAAAGAAGTATACTCGACTCGGCAGCGGAAACTCTTTGTGAAAATGGCACACTTCTCTACTCTACATGCACGTTAAATCCTACTGAAGACGAATGGGTAATTGACGATTTTCTAAAATCACACCCTGAATTTACAATGGAAAAAATAGATGCAGTCACGCTACCCTCTGCACACCCTGAGTGGTGTAATGCCAATGAGTCAATTAGACTTGCCGCAAAACTCATGCCCCACGAAATTGATGGCGAGGGTCATTTTGTGGCTCGGTTACGAAAAACTGACGGTACACGATGCGATTCTTTTACAATGCCTAAAAAGTCCTCCACACGTCAGTTGTCTAAATCAGAATTTTCCATAGTAAAAGATTTTTGGAATGAGCATTTTTCATGTCAGTTATGGGGAGAGCCAATACTTTGTGGCGATGTTGTATATCTACCGTCCATACAGCCATCGCTCCCGATTATTTGTTCAGGAGTTCCTATCGGCAGTATCAAAGGCTCTCGATTTGAGCCTGAGCATGGATTGTACCTTGCGTTGTCAGCAGAAGATTCATATAACAAAGTTTGTCTTGACCCATCTAATCCCCTTGTTCATCGCTATTTGGCCGGTGAAGAAATCCCCTATACCGGAGAAAAAGGGTATTGTATGGTATGTGTCGGCACAGACGGATACGCCTTTCCTATTGGATTTGGCAAGGCATCAGGCGGTGTACTTAAAAACAAATACCCCAAGGGGTTACGAAGGTAGTATAAAAGCCACGAACGATATCGTTCGTGGCTTTTATTATTTGTTTTGAAATATTAAAAATACTACAGTTTTAAGACTCCAGCCTGACGCTGTAATTGAGGACGAGAAACAGATATTTGGTGTAGATGATAGCGGAACCACATATAGTTATTCTGGTTTATTTAACTATAATTTGCAATTATAACCTATCTTTAGACTACTATTGAGTCTATTTTTTCACCGTCAAGATTTTTAATTGTAAAGCACCTGTTTTCGTATACCATATAACTATGTTCGTTGTTATTTTTAGGGATTGAAACCGAGCCTGGATTCAAATAGTAATAAGTTCCACGTTTTTCCAACGCTTGAATATGAGTATGGCCGTGAAGCAAAATATCTCCACTTTGAATTGGAGGTAATTTATCGTTGTTGTATACATGACCATGGGTTGCATAGATTGTCAAGTCATCAACAGAAACAACAGCGTAGTCTGCCAGAATTGGAAATTTCAAAACCATTTGATCAACTTCCGTATCGCAGTTGCCACGAACACAGAGAATTTTATCTTTCAGACTATTCAAACGCTCAATCACCTTTTTAGGACCATACTCTAATGGCAAATTATTTCTCGGTCCGTGATACAAAATATCACCAAGCAACAAAATTTTATCAGCACATTCACGCTCAAACGCACAAATTAGTTTTTCACAATAGAGGTCAGAGCCATGTATATCAGATGCAATTAGTAATTTCATAATACCATCTCTTTCTCTTTATACGATTTGGAATAGGAAGAACTTTAGATAATTTGTTTCATCGACACCCCAAAGTATCGGGTGGTCAGGAGATTGCTGTCTGCATTCAATTTGACGCAGTTGTACATTTGCGTCATGTGCCGCATCGTAGAGCATACGTCTGAATAACTCCTCTGTGGCGAAGTGTGAACATGAACAAGTAGCAAGATATCCGCCTCTTGGGAGTATTCGCATAGCACGATAGTTTATATCCTTATAGCCACGCATCGCCGAGTCAGTAGTTTTACGTGACTTAGTAAATGCAGGTGGGTCGAGAATAATAAAATCGTATGGGTGCTTCCCGCTCTTTTCAAGTGTGGTTAGATACTCAAACACATCGGCACATACAACCTCAACATCAAGAGCATTGTTTTTAGCGTTCTGACGTGCCATCTCACAAGCACTCTCACTAATATCAACAGATACTACGTGTTTTGCTCCACCTTTAGCGGCATTCAATCCAAATGAGCCTGTATGAGTAAAGCAATCAAGAACGGTCTTGTCCTTTGCCAATTTAGAAACAGCAAGTCGGTTATACTTTTGGTCAAGGAAAAATCCCGTTTTTTGACCTTCCCCAAAATCAACTGTGTACGTTATCCCATTTTCGCAAATTGTAGTTACCGTTGACTCATTACCGCCAGACTCGTTAAGATACCAGCCACGATTTTCGCACAAGCCTTCCAATCGGCGTATTGCCACATCATTACGCTCATAAATACCTCTAATTGTCTGTCCATCATTACGCAGAACATTCAGCAGAGCATCAAATATCATTCCTTTACGCTGTTCAATGCCGTAACTTAGAACCTGTGTAACAAGTACATCTGAAAATCGGTCAACAGTCAAGCCCGGCAGTCCGTCTGCCTCACCAAAGACAATTCGACAAGCATCAATATCTTTTTCCATAACCGTCTTACGATAATTCCATGCATAAGAAATTCGACGTTCAAAAAACTTACTGTCAAATAAATCGTTGGCATTTCTCGACAGCAGACGCAGACGAATTTTTGATTCTGTACTTAAAAGTGCCGTTCCAAGATATGCACCTTTTTCACTTATAATATCAATCAATGCTCCATTATCAGCGTCAGGCTGCGAAAGAAGTTCTGTATCGTACACCCAAGGGTGTCCGTTAAGAATTGCACGTTCTGCCTTCTTTGTAATGGTAACTTGTGGATATTGTCTTGCTTTCATTATATCAACCTTTCGCAAGAATTTATTGCCCTAACATTATACTTGAAATTCTTGGCAAAATCAATCATTCTTAAATTTATGACAAATTATTTTGTACTGGCACTCTTTTACTTTTAGTGCATATACTGAAAGTACCATGATTTTTGGAGGTGCTTATGTTAGACGGTCTGTTTGCGTTGCTATGTGCAACGATATTTTCCATGCTTCGTGTTTCCATAAATGGCTCATTTCCAAAACCTCTGACAGAGGACGAAGAAACTATACTTCTTGCACGGTCTGCCGATGGTGATATTGAGGCTCGAAATCGCTTAATTGAACACAATTTACGTCTTGTTGCCCATGTAATCAAAAAATATTACGCCGCTGCAAGCGAACAAGATGACCTTATCTCCATAGGCACAATCGGTCTGATTAAAGCAATCAATACATATAAAGCCGACAAAGGAACGAAACTTGCCACATATACTGCTCGATGTATAGAAAATGAAATACTCATGCACTTTCGTGCAACAAAAAAAACTGCAGGTGAATTATCCCTTTCCGACCCGATAGAAACTGATAAAGAAGGCAACGCTCTTGCTCTTATGGATATTATCAGTTCAGATGATAATGCCTTAGAACAAGTTGAGATGCAAGACACCTGTGCCTCTCTTTACAAAAGTCTTGCTGTTCTTGAAGATAGAGAACGCACAATAATTGCTATGCGATACGGACTGTTTGAATGTATTGAGCCACTAACTCAACGTGAAATTGCAGATAAATGCGGAATATCTCGTTCTTATGTTTCACGAATTGAAAAACGTGCTTTAGAAAAACTTCGCAGTGCACTTAGTAACGATACGATAACAAATGATAAGTAACACTCAAATTAATTTGTCTTTGAAACAAATCTTTGAATAAGGGATATAAAACTAAATATACAAAACATAATCAAATTTACAACCACGATACTCGCACCTGCCGGCGGTGAGAATACAAAAGAAACTACAATTCCAATAAAAAAGCACACTACCGACAAAATTGCGGAGGATATAATTACACTTTTGAATGTCTTAAATATTCGCATCGATGTAAGTGCAGGAAAAATAATAAGACTTGAAATCAGCATTGTTCCCATAATTCGCATACCCACAACAATTGTTAGGGCTGTCAGTATGGCAAGAAGTGTATTGTACGTACCTGTCTTGATTCCTGAGGCATGAGAAAACTGTTCGTCAAAAGTAACTGCAAAAATACGATGATATGAAAATACGAACAAAATGAGTACGACTGCCGACAAAATAACGCTTATGGCAACATCTTTAAGACTCATTGCCAAGATACTTCCAAACATATAACTGTACACGTCTGTATTCATGCCGCCCGTCATGGATGTTACAATTACACCTATTGCAATTGAGCCAGATGATATAAGTGCAATTGATGAATCACCTTGAAGTTTACCGTTTCCATTACTTACACGAAGAAGCAGAAATGCCGTAATAATAACAACAGGCACAGCCAAGTAAAGAGGTGCAATATTCATAGCAGCAGCCACAGATAACGCACCAAAACCAACGTGGGATAATCCATCACCTATCATAGAAAATCTTTTAAGTACAAGACTGACACCAAGCAAGGCGGCACATAACGATACGAGAGTTCCTACAATCAACGCTCTCACGATAAAACTATATGAAAACAAGTCTTTTAATAATTCAAACATCTTTGTTCTCCCTATTTAGAAGTTTGATTGCTTCACTTTCACGATATTCATCAGTTGTACCGAAAAACTTCACTGTATCTTTAAGGTGAAGAATTTTTGTACCGTACGCTAATGACGCATGAATATCATGTGATATTATAATAATCGTAATGCCATGGTAACGATTTAAGTGGGCAAGGAGTTCATACAGTTCCTTAGTTGCTGACGGGTCAAGACCTGCCGTTGGTTCGTCAAGAAGTAATACTTTATCAGTTGCACATAAAGCACGAGCAATTAAAACTCGTTGCTGTTGACCGCCTGACAATTCAATAAATGAGCGGTTTTTAAGATGTGCAATACCCATTAGTTTAAGATTATGCAAGGCACATTGACGCTCTTTTTTTGAATAGAATATACGACTTTTCATCTGCCCTATGCAGCCGGACAACGTAATCTCCCACACAGATGCAGGAAAATCTCTACGCACGCTCATCTGTTGCGGAAGATATCCGAGACGGCTAATACCATCAAAAGTCAAAGTACCGCTTTGTAGTTTTATTTGACCTGTTAATCCTTTCATCAGGGTAGTTTTACCTGAGCCATTTTCACCAACTATACAAAGATATTCCCCTGCCTCAACAGAAAAAGAAATATCACGAAGTACAAGTCCTGTATCGTATCCAAAACACGCTTTATTTGCCGATATAATCGCCATTTACTTCAATCCCTCTTTAAGATTTTCAAGATTTTGACGCATTAAACTAAGATATGTTACCCCTGCATCAAAATCTGTCTTTGATACATTGTGACATGAATGGAAAACAAGTACTTTTGCACCTGCCTCCTGTGCTATTGACTTTGCAACTGACTGATCCACAAGTTCCTCACAATATACAACAGATATATTCTCACTTTTTATTGTATCTATTATCTTTTTAACGGCGGCGGCACTCGGTTCAGTTTCTGCTGAACAAGAGTCGTATGCGGCAATATATTCAAGTCCATACTCTTTCACAAAATAATGAAGTGCAAATCTGCCTGCAAAAACCATAAGATTTTTGTTTGCATTCTCAACTGCTGTACGTATATCCTTGTCCAACATAAGCAATTCGTTTACATATTCTTTCGCATTATTGCGGTATTCGGTTGCGTGTTCGGCATCAATCTCCATAAGTGCATCGCAAATATTTCCAACCATCGTAACAGCATTTAAGGGGTTTGTCCACACGTGAGGGTCGTAGACATACTCATGACCGTGACCGTCGCTTGTCATATCAAGTTGGATACCCTCTGCCGCCTCACATATATTGACGTTCCCCGACGTGCCCTGCAAAAGATTTGCTATATCAGGCTCCGTATCTTTGCCCGTGTAGATAAACAAATCGCAATCTTCAATCGCAATAATATCTGTAGGACGAGGCTCGTATGTGTGACTTTCAGCACCTAACGGAAGCAGTAATTTTACTGTGCCATGCTCACCCACAATTTGTCGTGCAAAGTCGTACTGAGAAAACATAGTTGTAACAACTGATAATTTATCATTTTCTTCCTGTGTCTGTGGCTGACAACCGCAAAATATAAGAACGAATGATAAAACTAATATGGAAACTAAAATAACACGTTTCATGGTCCTTCCCTTTCAAAAACACATTTAAGATATACAGCCTTTACAAATTCCATAAATAACCGTTTTTGTATTGTCCATACGAAATCCATGATGTTCAAAAATATGGGTATCAAGGTCACTCATAAATGAACAATCAAGGTGATACAATTTACCACACTGACTGCATTTTAAGTGGAAGTGCTCATTACAGTTTTTACCCATCTGGTATTGGTAGCAAGTACAGCCGTCAAGTCGGTACTTTCTCACATTTCCACTCTGTGCAAGCCGTTCCACGTGTCGATATACGGTAGTCTTTCCTACCGATTCACCTGCATTACGAAGTGCCTCAAATATATCATCTACAGAAAGATGAACGTCTGCATTTTTAGCCATATAATCAAGAATTGCCTGTCTTTGTCTTGTTTTGTAACCCGTTTCCACAGTTGTACCTCCTTTTAGGATATATATACAAAAAACGTATAATATGAAATTGAAATTCAATTTCATATTATACGCACTTATACACAATTTGTCAAGTGATATTAAAAATGGTACGAAAAATTTCGTACCATTTTATACTATCGAATAAACGAAAGTCCTGCATCTGTCATAAAGTTTGTTGCACCATATAAAAGCACAACGTCTAAAATATCATTTTCCGCCATGTACGCAGATACACTTCCCTTGTAATAGCGAAGGTCAAGAAGATGTACCTGCGAATAATCAGATGCAAGTAGGGGTGCAAGGCTGTGAGCGAATGAATCCTTTACAAGAAGTATCTTTTTCCCGTTTCCGTTTTCATTCTGAATTTTTGTCAATGCGTGGTTGCCGTCAAGAAAAACGCTGTATTTATCCTTCTTTTCAAGATGGTTGGTAAAGAACATGGAGTCATATTCCTTGCCGGCATCGTCAAGAGTTACTGTATAGCGGTTTGAAAGAATTTCAAGTATGAATATGGAGTCGGGTTTTGACCACTTTGCACCGGACTTTGAAAACATGGTGCCAAGGAAGTTATCGGAAACGTCAGTGCGTGAAAAATCGGAAAACTCACGAGGAGTAAGACCAAGTGCTGTTACCAATTCACGATATGCATAATAGGAACCAAGACTCGTCCAATGGTGGTCGGTGCGATAGTAAATATATTCGTCTTTATGAGCGTCAATCGTTTCAAACAGATTTATATGATTAAGCGTGTCACGATTAAGCAACTCTTCCACTTCAGATACTAATGAGTTAATTGGATACGTTGCAGGCAGTTTGTCCTTCATTGCAAGAATTGCGTCTGGCACAAGTGCTACATGAACATTCTTTCCACTTTCCTCCATATTGTCAATAAAAGTCTCAACCTTATCTATATTTGTGGCAAGTTGTTTGTCGTCAAGAGTCGGAATTTCAAGAAGATAACCGTCATCGCCAAAGATTACCGAGTTGTTTTCTTTTTTTTGTAAAATCAATTCACTTCCCGCTTTCAATCCAACCCAGAAATTTCTGCCGAAAAAGCGGTCACGTATATAGTCTTCGAGTTTAGTTGTATAGTCACCAAAAAACAGTTCCTCTAAACTGAATTTTGGCATTTTGGCAAGGTAGCGATTCTCTTCTTGTGAATAGTCAGGTGGATTTATAAACACGTTTGCAAGAAATCCAACTCCAAACAATCCGCAAAAAAGCCACACGAGAAATTTTTCTTTTTTCATGGATTTACCTCACTAAAATCTAAAGTACAAAAATGGATTGTAACTTGCATCTACAAGATATGCAGTACTGAGTACAACACCGCTGACAACAAGTACACCAACAAGCACAGGCATCCACTTACGAGACTTTAGACGTTCATAGACCTTTATACCGATAGGTGTTGATGCAATTGTCAAAATAACAAGCATTACTCCGTAATTTGAAAGAGCATACGCTGTTTGTGTATTGAACAGCGGCAAACCGCCTGCAAAAAACATATTTTTAAGCCAAGCAGCAAGTATTTTGATATTATCAAAGGCAAAAATTGTCCAGCCTACTGCTATTATAAACAGCGAATACACGTGGCACAGTGCTGACGGAAGTTTTTTCAGCCACTTACCAAGGAAGAATTTTTCAATTAGCAAAACGACGCCGAAATACACGCCCCACAGTACGAAGTTCCATGCCGCACCATGCCAAAAACCCGTAAGCAACCAAACAATCATAATGTTTCTAATGTGCTTTGCCGTACCGACACGATTACCACCGAGTGGAATATACACATACTCACGAAACCACGTACCCAATGAAATATGCCATCTACGCCAAAACTCCGTTATATTTTTGGAAATGAAGGGATAGTTAAAGTTTTCATCAAATTCAAAACCAAACATACGTGCAAGTCCGATTGCCATATCTGAATAGCCGGAAAAATCAAAATACACTTGGAATCCATAAGCAACAATGCCAATCCAACTGAGAGCAACAGACATTTCATCATTGCCGAGGGATTTTGTATAGTCAAAAAGTTGTCCTATATTGTTTGCAAGGAGCACCTTTTTCGTAAGTCCAACCGTAAATTTAGTTATGCCTTTGTAAAACTGATTATAGTTTTCACGTCTGCCCTCAAGTTGATCAGCAATCGTCTTATAGCGAACAATAGGACCTGCGATAAGTTGTGGAAAAAGTGTTACATAGGCACTAAATGGTATGAATTTTCTCTGTGCTTTCGCATCACCACGATATACGTCAATTGTATATGACAGAGTTTGAAACGAATAAAAGGAGATACCAATAGGAAGAGTAAGTCCAAGTGGTGTAAGCCACGAAAGTACTGGGATAAGTTTAAGATTTTCAATAAAGAAATCAGTGTATTTGAAGAATGCAAGAAGCCCCATATTAACAATAATTGACACAATAACCACACGTTTTGCGTAGTGGCTTTTTTTCTCGTCAGTCTGATATTTTTCAATTAAAAGACCATTTATATAGTCTACTACTGTTGAAAACAGCATTATCAGAATATATATAGGTTCACCCCACGCATAAAAAAACAGACTTGATACAAGGAGAAATAAGTTTTTATATTTACGTGGCAAAGCATAATACACACCTAATACTATTGGGAAAAATACAAATAAAAACGGGATACTTGAAAATACCATAATACTCCTCCAGGATTTCTTTAACGTGTGTTTAGACGCAACAAATTTTATTTTGTTCCAAGTTTTAGCAACATTATGCCAATTCATTCAAAAAAACTTGAAAATTTTCGATTGTCGTGCATAAATCGCTAAAATTTTGCATATCCTATCCTTTATAATATGCGTACACTACATACGAAAGAGAGGACACACTATGGAAATCACATACAGTTTAGATGATTTCACAGTAAAAGTCAATCTATGCGGCGAACTTGACCACCACACCGCAAAAAATACCATTATGGAACTTGACCGCATTATCGATCTCTATATACCACATGAGTTAATATTAGATTTACGAGGCGTTACGTTCATGGACAGTTCCGGAATTGCAGTTTTAGTAGGAGCGTACAGGAAACAAAATAGTGGTGACTGTACTCTCAAAGTAATAAATACTATGCCACAACCTACAAAACTGCTCAAAGCAGCAGGTCTTACACGTTTTATTCATATAGAACAGACAGTAAAAAAGGAGAACACTTATGAAAACTATTGATACAGTAAAACTTGAATTTGACAGTCGAAGTGTAAACGAATCATTTGCCCGTGTTGCTGCCGCCTCTTTTATTGCACGTCTTGACCCAACAATTGAAGAACTAAACGACGTTAAAACAGCCGTAAGTGAGGCGGTAACAAACTGCATAGTTCATGCCTATCCCAATACGCTCGGCAAGATACATATTGTAATACGCATAAGAGATGACAAGAGTGTCAGTGTTACTGTCCGTGACCGTGGCTGTGGCATTGACAATATTCCTCTTGCTAAAACACCAATGTATACGACAGGAGGAAGTGAGCGTTCAGGTATGGGTTTCTCTGTTATGGAAAGTTTCATGGACTCCCTTAAAGTTCGCTCTGTAGTTGGACGTGGTACAACTGTAATTATGGTAAAGAAATTCTCATCAAGGGAGCAAAAATAGTGAGTACTATTGGACTCATTTCCTTGGCACAGCAAGGAGATAAGGCAGCATTTGAGCAACTTATAACAGAAAATGCTGGACTTATATGGAGTATTGTACGGCGGTATTTTGGACGAGGACTTGAACCAGACGACCTATATCAATTAGGCTGTGTTGGATTTATAAAAGCAGTTCATGGATTTAATGTGAATTTTGGTACGCAGTTTTCGACCTATGCAGTTCCAAAAATTTCCGGTGAAATCCGCCGTTTTATGCGTGATGACGGAATGATAAAAGTCAGCCGTACACTAAAAGACAACACATACAAATTATTCCGTGTACGGCAGAGTTTAGAAACGTCTTTAGGCCGTGAGCCATATCTGTCAGAACTAAGTGAAGCAAGCGGGCTGTCGCCTGAAGAGATTGCCGCCTGTGAACTTGCCCCCTCAACTGTGGAGTCACTACAACGGCCTGCAGGCGACGATGGATTTACAATTGAAAATACAGTTGGTAATAACGGAATTGAGGAACAAATTGTCGAAAACGAATCACTGAGAGAAGCAGTTTCACGTCTGCCTGAAAGGGAACGTACAGTTATACTTTTACGCTTTTATAAAGGTATGACACAAGACCGTATAGCACGTTTTCTCGGTGTTTCCCAAGTGCAAGTATCACGAATTGAGCGAAAAGCAATAGGTATGCTAAGAGAGGAAATAGGATAGAAAACGACACACATTCGTTTTGAATGTGTGTCGTTATGCTTTGTATTTCAATTAGCCCGTAGAAATTACTTAAAGTATTTTACGCCACTTTCAAAGATTGGCTGGAGTTTATTGCCACAGATATTCATACCGATATTTGCACCGCTACGCTCTGTATGTGCCATCTTGCCAAGCACTCTGCCATCGGGGCTTAAAATACCCTCAATAGCCATAGCAGAGCCATTAGGATTGTAGTGAATATCCATTGTAGCGTTGCCTTTTGAATCAACATACTGGAATGCAACTTGTCCATTTGCAATAAGTGATTTCATAGTAGCCTCATCTGCTACGAAACGTCCTTCACCGTGAGAGATAGCAACACTGTGAATATCACCAACATTACAATCACAAAGCCAAGGTGACTTAACACTTGCAACACGAGTATCAACATAACGTGCCTGATGTCGTCTGATACGGTTGTAAGTCAACGTAGGACAAGTATCGTCCATTGCACGAATTTCACCATAAGGTACGAGTCCTAACTTAATAAGTGCCTGGAATCCGTTACAAATACCGAGCATCAAACCATCACGATTTGAAAGCAGTTCATGTACTGCATCGGTAATCTTTTTGTTGCGGAAGAATGCGGCAATAAACTTACCGGAACCGTCAGGCTCATCACCACCGGAAAATCCGCCGGGAATTACAATCATCTGTGCTTGTGAGATTGCATTATACATAGCCTCGACGCTTTCTTCAAGAGCAGAACCTGTCAAGTTCTTGATAACAATAATCTTTGCCTCGCCACCTGCACGCTCGATTGCTCGTGCGGTGTCATATTCACAGTTTGTACCCGGGAATACAGGTAGTACAGCAAGAGGTTTAGGTGTCTTAATAAGAGGCTTTGCAGTACTGCGAATTTCACAAGAGATATTCTCAACAGTTTCAGCACTCTGTCCTTGTGCATTTACAGGGAATATTGGTTCAAGAACACTCTGCCATGCCTTTGTAAGCAATTCCATAGGAATTTGCTCACCATCAATTATAATAACTGCATTTGAAACAGTATGACCGATACGAACGCCGAAACCACAATCCTCAGTAAGTTCAGCAACGATACCGCCATAGTTTTGTCCATAGAAGTCTGACAAGTTGGTAATCTCAATACCAACATTGCCGCCTACAGCCAACTTAAATACTGCCTCTGCCGTTCCGCCAACTGACAATGCACGAGCAGAACGAACCTTACCTGCCTGACACAAAGCAAAGTACTTCTCCCACATCTCGCCGATTGCAGTATAGTCGGGAGTTCCGTCCTCGTTATACTTGGCATCAAAACGATAAATTGGATTATTAGCACTTGAAAGTTCAGATACAACAGTATCTTGTGCCTTGCCAACGGCAACAGCAAAACTGACAAGTGTGGGCGGTACGTCAATATCCTTATAAGAACCTGACATAGAGTCTTTACCACCGATAGCCGCCATATTAAGTCCTGTCTGTGCAGTAAATCCACCTAAGAGTGCAGAAAGTGGTTTTCCCCAACGAGTTGCATCAGTACCAAGACGTTCAAAATATTCTTGGAATGTAAGATATACTGTATTCTTATCAAAGCCTGCTGCAACAAGTTTTGCAACAGATTCAACAACGGCACTTGAAGCACCGATAAATGGGTTCTGCTCAGTCAAATACGGGTCATATCCGTATGCCATTGCAGATACTGTATCAGTTTCCCCTGTAAGTACAGGAAGTTTTGATACCATAACGTCAGCCGGTGATAAGTGATTTTTACCACCGTAAGGAGCAAGTACAGAATTAGCACCGATAGATCCGTCAAAACGCTCACCTAATCCACGCTGTGAACATACGTTTAAGTCAGATACAAGATTGAGCATCTTCTCCGTGTGGTTATTTCCTTTGGGTTCTTTAGAAACAGGCTTATCCAGTTTTGTAACAGTTGCCTGCATACGCTTGTCCGCACCATTTGTGTTGAGGAAGTCACGGCTTATGTCACAAATTGTCTTGCCTCTCCATGTCATCTGGAGACGATTTTCTTCTTGAACAGTAGCAACAACATTTGCCTCAAGGTTTTCAGTTGTAGCAAGTGCCATAAAACGATCTGCGTCTTCTGCCTTAACGACAACCGCCATACGCTCTTGGCTCTCACTGATTGCAAGTTCAGTACCGTCAAGACCGTCATACTTCTTTGGTACACGGTCAAGGTCAATTAAAAGACCATCGGCAAGTTCACCGATTGCAACACTTACACCGCCTGCACCAAAGTCATTACAACGCTTGATCATGCGAGTTGCCTCAGGGTTACGGAACAGACGCTGAATTTTACGTTCTTCAGGAGGATTACCCTTTTGTACCTCTGCAGAACAAGTTTCAAGGCTCTTTTCGGTATGTACTTTAGATGAGCCTGTCGCACCACCGCAACCGTCACGACCTGTTCTACCGCCAAGCAATACAACAACATCGCCAGGTGCAGGACGTTCACGTACAACATTATGCTCTGGAGCGGCACCAATAACAGCACCGATCTCCATACGCTTTGCAACGTAACGAGGGTGGTATATCTCTCTTACAAGACCTGTTGCAAGGCCTATCTGATTACCATAAGAGGAATAACCGGCTGCAGCAGTTTGAGTAATACGTCTTTGTGGCAACTTACCTGGGATAGTTTCGTCTATAGGTGTACGTGGATCGGCACAACCTGTCACACGCATTGCCTGATATACGTAACTTCTGCCTGAAAGTGGGTCACGAATTGCACCTCCAAGGCAAGTAGCCGCACCACCAAACGGTTCAATTTCTGTTGGGTGGTTATGTGTTTCATTTTTGAACATCAAAAGCCAATCTTCGTCAACTCCGTTGACATTGACTTTAATCTTAATACTACAAGCGTTAATCTCTTCACTTTCGTCAAGATTTTTAAGAACACCACGTTTTTTAAGTGCCTTAACACCACAAGTAGCAACGTCCATAAGTGTAACAGGACGACATGATGCCTTTTCCTCGCCATAGATTTCTTCTCTTGCTTTTAAGTACTCACCAAAAGCCTGGCGAACACGCTCGTCCTCAATTACAATATTCTCAAGATGAGTCGCAAAAGTAGTATGACGGCAATGGTCTGACCAGTATGTATCTACCATACGAATTTCCGTCAGCGTAGGATCACGATGTTCGTCATTTGCAAAGTAATTTTGCAAGAAGCGAAGATCGTCCATATCCATAGCAAGACCAAGTTCAGTATGGAGTGACAAAAGACCGCTCTCGTCCATAGAGATAAAGCCGTCAATTATACGAACATCTTTAGGAACACCATAGTCGGCAACAAGAGTTTCCACTTTATCAAGAGATGCTTCACGACATTCCACAGGATTTATCAGATGTCCTTTGATACGGTCACGGTCATTGTCCGACAATGTGCCGTAAAATACGTAGAGTTTTGCCGCACGAACAGTAGGACGATCACCTGTTGCCATAATCTGAATACACTGTGCACAAGAGTCTGCACGCTGGTCGTACTGACCAGGCAACGATTCAACTGCAAGAATCCAAGAGGCACCATCAGTAGATGGAAGTTCCTCGTCAAAGCAGTCATCGCACTGTGGCTCGGAGAATACGTTGACACGAGCAGCACTATAAACGTCAGCGTCAATACCTTGAACGTCATAACGATTAAGAATACGGATATCTGTCAAGCCATCAATAGTCAGATTTGTACGAAGTTCAGCAAGTAAACCTTTAGCATCAAGGTCAAATCCCTGCCTTTTTTCAGTATAACATCTAAAAACCTTATTCATAGTTACCCCCAACATTATAATTTGAGTCTACATTATATTATATATCTCCAACGAATATCAGTCAAGAGTTGGAATTATTTCCGACACAATTCTCATGTAAATAATTACGTGAAATAAAGGACATTTTTTGTTTGAATTGTATATAGTGGCGAAAATTCCGATATTTCGTATCATGTACATTTTTCCCTACAGTAATTATTGAAAAACTACAAAGTTAATTATATCACAAATTGGAAAACTTTCAAGAAATATGGGGTAAATGGTTCGAATATAAATAGAATATTTTAGAAAAAATAAAAAAATTTTATCTGTCGTATATTTGAAAACAAGAGTAAAACGACGAAAAACAAAGTAAATCGAAGAAAGCAAAATACAAATTAAATTTTTCAAAAATAACTATTGACAAACATAAAAACCTGTGATATAAATAATAATGCTCGTTTGAGTAACATTATTTAACATATATTATCGGAGGGAACACAATGTCAACTTTCATGGCAAAGGGCGAGACCATTGAACGCAAATGGTACGTTTTGGATGCCGCTGGACTTCCCCTCGGACGTACTGCAGCAAAGGCAGCAGCACTCCTTCGTGGTAAGCACAAGCCGGAATTTACTCCTAACGTAGACTGTGGCGACTATGTAATCGTACTCAATGTAGAGAAAGCAATTCTGACCGGCAAGAAGGCTGAGCAGAAGTACTATCGTACACACAGTGGATACGCTGGTGGTCTTAAAGAGACTAAGTATCGTATTCTTATGGGTGACAAGCCCGAACTTGCAATGAAGCTTGCTGTTAAGGGTATGCTTCCTGCAAATCACATCGGCAGAATGTCCTTGAGCCGTCTTAAACTCTTCAAGGGCAACGAGCACATCCATGCGGCACAGAAGCCTGAAGCATGGATGGGCAACTAATCGTGGGAGGTTCTTACAATGGATTATAAGAGTAAAAAGCCCTATTTCTACGGCACCGGTCGTAGAAAGAAGTCTGTTGCACGTGTAAGACTTTTCCCCAACGGCACAGGCAAAATCACAATTAATGGTCGTGATATCGAGAACTACTTCGGTCTCGACACACTTAAGCTTATCGTTCGTCAGCCCTTTGGCACCACAAACACTCTCGGCAAGTTTGACATCGACGCTAAGGTAGTCGGTGGCGGTCTTTCCGGACAGGCTGGTGCTATCCGTCACGGTCTTTCCCGTGCACTTCTTCAGGTTAGCGAAGAATACCGTCCCCTTCTCAAGAAGGCCGGATTCCTTACTCGTGACCCAAGAATGAAGGAAAGAAAGAAGTACGGCTTGAAGGGTGCTCGTCGTGCACCCCAGTTCTCAAAGCGTTAGTTTTGTGCTTCGTTATTTCAAAGAGCATCCACATTTGTGGGTGCTCTTTTTTTGTTGCTTTTCCGCTCATTTATGATATAATAAGTAAAACTTAGTTTATTTAGGAGTGTGTTATATGGGTAAAGCATTTTTAGCCGCGTTTGTTACTTTGGTTCTCGGATTACTTACTATTGCCGCAATGCCTGAGGCTGCTGAACTGGGTGTTCTTGTTGCAGTTGTCGTAATGGGTGCATTTATCATTGGTTTCAATGAAAGCAGGAAGTAATTTTTAATCTATCAAAAACTTATTGGCCGGTTACATAAGGTTAGTAAACATCTAAAGTAGTGTATAATCCCTCGAAACCATCAGTTTCGGGGGATTTCTTCTGCTTACATAACATTATCCATCATGTCCCCTCCCTTTCTTGACATATTTTGGATTTTCATTTATACTTATAATATTCGCTTTAGGCTACCGTTTAAGAAAGGTGTATTTTAATGGAATTATGTAATCCAACCGTTGTGCGTGACTTACTTACACGACACGGTTTTAACTTCTCAAAGGCACTGGGACAAAACTTCTTGATCGATGCTAATATTGTCCGCAACATTGCCGTCGCTTCAGGTGCAGACCGTGACACAGGTGTGGTCGAAGTCGGGCCGGGATTTGGTGTATTGACGGCTGAACTTGCACAAGTTGCAGGACACGTTGTTACAGTTGAACTTGACAGAAAACTTCTGCCCGTACTTGACGAAACCCTTGCGAAGTATGACAATATAACCGTTTTTAATTCAGATATTATGAAAGTCGATTTTGATGAACTTTTTGCATCACAGTTCCCCCGTCAGTATGAAAAGTATCGTGTTTGTGCAAATCTCCCCTACTATATCACAACACCCGTACTTGCAATGCTCATTGAGTCGGGAAAATTTGAATCGGTTACTGTAATGATTCAAAAAGAAGTTGCATATCGTTTATGTGCTGAAGCAGGAACGGCTGACTACGGGGCATTTTCAGTATTTACCCAATTCTATACTGAACCTGTCATTAACTTTACAGTATCTGCATCTTGCTTTATGCCTCGTCCAAAGGTCGACTCCGCCGTTGTTACTCTGACGCTAAAGAAAGAGTTACCTCTTGAAGAAAGTATGCGAAAGATATATTTTCGTGTAGTTAAAGGTGCATTTGCACAGCGAAGAAAGACACTACTTAACTCTCTCGGTTCCACTATCAGCCTGCCAAAAGACGTATTATCTGAATGTATTATAAATGCAGGTTTCGACCCACGTGTTCGTGGCGAAACCCTATCTGTTGAAGATTTTATCACTTTATCAAAGGAAATTGCATCAAAACTTTAAGAAAAATTGTAATTTTCTCTTGACATTGGTATATTTACGTGCTATACTAATCAAGTACAAAGAAGAAGTACAGTTTCTGTACTCACCTCAAGCGGCTGCAAAGAGGTTGACATGGTTTAGTTTTCATACGACTCTTAGTCGTGTGTAAATGTTTTCGTCTATAAAAGCAGCCGATTAGGTTGCTTTTTCATTTTATTTTGGAGGTGCATCAGCATTAGCAACATTGAGCATCAGATTAATGAGGAGATTCGTGACAAGGAAGTTCGTGTAATCGATTATGATGGTACACAACTTGGTATTATGCCTATTAAAGAGGCACAGAATTTGTCTATAACCAAAGGTCTTGATCTTGTAAAGATCGCTCCTCAAGCCACTCCCCCTGTATGTCGTATTATGGATTACGGCAAGTTCCGTTTTGAACAGACTAAGCGTGAAAAGGAAGCACGAAAGAATCAGCGTGTTGTTGATGTCAAAGAACTTTGGCTCAGCGTTGGTATCGGTGACAATGATTTGAACGTGAAGATAAATCATGCTAAGCGGTTTCTTAAAGATGGGGACAAGGTAAAAGTCGGCGTTCGTTTCCGTGGTCGTGAAATGGCACATACTGCATTAGGTGGCGAATTGCTTGACAGATTTGCTGAGGCTTGTACTGAGTTCGGCACTCTCGAAAAGGCTCCAAAACTTGACGGCCGCCGTATGCTCTGTTTCATCGCACCTAAGAATAACAAGTAACTAAAGTAATTTATGTGTCCTATGACACAAATTTAGAGAGGAGTTTCACCATGCCCAAGATTAAAACACATAGCGGCGCTTCTAAGCGTTTTTCCCTGACCAAAAGTGGTAAAGTAAAGCGTGCTCATCAAAACAGACGTCATATTCTTACCAAAATGAACACCAAGCGTAAGAGAGCATTGAGAAAGTCAACTTACGCAGTTCCCGCAATCGAAGCAAACATCAAAAAACTTATCCCCTACGCATAAGAATTCTTTATAGTAATTAACTGGAGGACGTTTAGATATGGCAAGAGTAAAAGGCGCTATGATGACGCGCAAAAGAAGAAATAAGATTTTGAAACTTGCAAAGGGCTACTTTGGTAGCAAATCCAAACTCTTTAGAACTGCAAATCAGGCAGTTATGAAGTCCCTTAAGTACGCTTACATCGGCCGTCGCCTTAAAAAGCGTGACTTCCGTCGCCTTTGGATCACAAGAATTTCTGCTCAGGCAAAGGCTTGTGACATTAACTATTCTCGTTTCATGTGCGGTCTTAAGAAGGCTGGTATCACCATGAATCGTAAGATGCTCGCTGAACTTGCAGTTTCCGACAAGGCTACTTTTGCAAAACTCGTTGAGATTGCAAAGGCAAACATCTAAATTTGTTTAGGCTTTACGGCACAGTTTTTACACTGTGCCGTTTTTGCGTTTTCACAAAAATCATCTTTGAAATTACATTATTTCAAATTTACACTTTATATTTCGACATTTTTTGTTTTTGCGATTGACAAAACATTAAAAATAGTGTATTATATCTATGGTTGATTTTATCATATAGAGTCTGCCAAGCAATTATTTTGGACCACTTCTTTGAAGTTAAGGCCATACGGACAGCCGGGTCCACTGCCGATTGGCGGTTTTCCGCCTTATTGATTGAGTTAAAAACTCAAATTTTATAAGTTGGTTACTTTATAACCGAAATGCGTAGATACGCAAACTTGTGAAACGGTCAATAAGAGTAGTAAAAGTTATTGCTATATAGACTCTGTATGCCAAACAATCCGACAATGGTTTACCTTGTTTTATGGGAATGAATATGCCTGTTTTTAAGGTCAAACCACCGATATATTTTATAATGTATCTAAGATGCGGAATTAGTACAAGTTGTGTTTCTACAACTTGTATTTTTTGTTTTCCGGAGGTGTTTTTTGTGGAACACACACACCGCTTAGATCAATCTCGTGCACCTATATACGATGCACTTCAACAATTCAGACAAATGCGTGTTGTACCATTTGACGTTCCAGGACACAAACACGGCAGAGGCAACCCTGAACTTACTGCATTTTTAGGACAGCAATGTGTTCAGGTCGATGTCAACAGCATGAAACCTCTTGACAACTTGTGCCACCCTGTTTCAGTAATTCGTGAGGCGGAGGAACTTGCCGCTGATGCATTTGGTGCAGCCCATGCTTTTTTAATGGTTGGTGGTACTACAAGTTCTGTACAGAGCATGATTCTCTCTGTATGCAAGCGTGGTGACAAAATCATTTTACCTCGCAACGTACATCGTAGCGTTATTAACGCGCTTGTGCTTTGTGGTGCAATTCCTGTATATGTGAACCCGGACGTTGATGTAAAACTTGGTATTTCACTTGGTATGAAACGTGAACAAGTTGCAAAGGCAATTGCTGACCACCCTGACGCTGTTGCAGTTCTTGTAAACAACCCCACATACTATGGTATTTGCAGTGATATTAGTGAAATTGTACGTATGGCTCATGAGGCAGGTATGTACTGTCTTGCTGACGAGGCACACGGTACTCACTTCTACTTTGGCAACAATATGCCTATATCTGCAATGGCAGCAGGTGCTGATATGGCATCTGTATCAATGCACAAAAGTGGCGGTTCTCTCACTCAGTCAAGTTTATTACTTATCGGTCCAAATATCCACGAAGGATATGTACGTCAAATAATAAATCTTACACAGACAACTTCAGGCAGTTATCTTTTAATGTCAAGTCTTGACATTAGCCGCCGCAATCTTGCACGACGTGGCAAGGATATTTTTGCTAAGGTTGTTCAGATGGCAGATTATGCACGAGACGAAATAAATGCGATTGGTGGTTACTATGCTTTTGGTCGTGAACTTGTCAACGGAAACTCCGTATATGATTTTGACTCAACTAAATTGAGCGTTCACACCCGTGATATTGGTCTTGCCGGCATTGAGGTATACGATATTCTCCGTGATGAATACGATATCCAAATTGAGTTTGGTGAGTTTGGAAATATCTTGGCTTACCTATCCATAGGCGACCGTATTCAAGAGTTAGAGCGACTTGTAAGTGCTTTGGCTGAAATCAGACGTCGTTATCAAAAGACGAGTAAAGGCCTGCTCAATCAAGAATATTTGCCACCGGAGGTTGTTACAAGTCCCCAAGAGGCTTTCTATGCAAAGAAGAAGAGTATACCACTTCTTGAGAGTGTCGGCTGTGTATGTAGTGAATTTATCATGTGCTATCCCCCCGGCATACCAATTCTTGCTCCCGGTGAACGAGTTACAGAGGATATAATCCGTTATATTGAGTACGCAAAGGAAAAGGGTTGTTCTATGACAGGCCCGGAAGACCCGGAAATTGAAAATATTAACATACTTGCATAGGAGGTATCTCCATTGGAATTGTGGTTTAGCGAATTCCACGCACCTGATGTCAAACACAGTATCCGTGTAAACAGACATCTATACTCACAAAAGAGTGAGTATCAGCAGATAGACGTATTTGAAACACCTGAGTTTGGCCGTGTTCTGACTCTTGACGGAAATGTCATGCTTACTGAACGAGACGAATTTATCTATGACGAAATGATAACTCACGTACCGATGTCAGTACACCCAAATGTTCGTGATATTCTCGTTATCGGTGCAGGTGACGGCGGTGTCGTCAAGGAATTGACACGTTATTCAACGGTTGAAAAAATTGACCTTGTTGAGATGGATCCACAAGTTATTGAAGTCTGCCGCAGTTATCTTCCTGAAAATGCCTGCCGTCTTGATGACAGCCGTGTTCACATCTACTATGACAACGCTCTACGCTTTATTCGTAAGTGTCATGAGTCGTATGACTTGATTATTGTTGACTCAACCGACCCATTTGGTCCGTCAGAGGGATATTTTACCCGTGAATTTTACGGAATCTGTTATAATGCACTCCGTGAGGACGGCATTATGGTTAATCAGCAAGGCAGTCCATTCTACAAAGAGGATGCCGAGGCTATGCAAAGATGTCACCAAAGAATAGTAAATACATTTCCAATAAGCCGTGTATATCAGGCACATATCCCCACTTACGCTGCAGGCTATTGGCTGTTTGGTTTTGCAAGTAAGAAGTACCACCCAATAGACGATTTTAACGGTGATAAGTGGAAAAGTCTTAATCTTGATACAAAGTATTACACAACACGACTCCACGTTGGGTCGTTCTATCTTCCTGCTTTCTTGGAAAGAATGCTTACTGACGTTGAATAAATGCAACTACTCTTTTCGTTTTGATACGAGAAAGGAGCATATAATTGAAACAAAATATTGAAACATTTATCGGTTGTGACTCAAGTTATGACGATTCAAACATCGTCATATTCGGAGCACCTTACGATTCAACCACAAGTTTTCGACCAGGTGCAAGATTTGGGCCGTCTGCTATTAGACACGAAAGTTTTGGTATTGAAACTTATAGTCCATATCAAGACCTTGACCTTACCGATTACAACACCTTTGACGCAGGTGACCTTGAACTTCGTTTTGGTGACCCTACTTCTGCACTTTCCGATATTGAAGATATGGCAAGCAGAATCCTTGATGATGGCAAACTCCCCTTTCTACTTGGTGGTGAACATCTTGTTACTCTTGGCAGTGTTCGTGCCGTTTTCAAGAAGTTCCCCAATCTCCATATTATCCATTTTGATGCACACGCCGATTTGCGTGATGATTATCTCGGTGCAAATTTAAGCCATGCTTGCGTAATTCGCCGTTGCTATGACCTTGTAGGTGATGGACGTATACATCAATTCTGTATCAGAAGTGGTGAGCGTGAGGAGTTTATGTTTGCAAACACACATACTAATATGCATAGGTTCAATCTCGACGGCTTAGAGGAAGTTGTGAATGAGTTGTGTAAACAAAATGCACCTGTATATTTTACTGTGGATTTAGACTGTCTTGATCCGTCAGTATTTCCAGGTACAGGCACTCCTGAAGCAGGTGGAATTACATTCTCTCAACTTCTATCTGCAATTCGTACTGTATGCCGTGCAAATATTGTCGGTGCAGACATTAACGAACTTGCTCCGATGCTTGACCAAAGCGGTGCATCTACTGCTTGTGGCTGTAAAATTTTACGAGAATTTATTTTAGCACTACAATCTAAAGAAAGTGAGATATAAAAATGAGCAGAGTATTGATTATCGGTTGTGGCGGTGTTGCCGCTGTTGCTATTAGAAAATGCTGTATGGTTAGCGAAGTATTTACAGAGATTTGTATTGCATCTCGCACTAAGGAAAAATGCGATACACTTGCAGAAAGTCTAAAGGGTAAAACTTCTACAAAAATCACTACTGCACAAGTAGATGCTGACCACGTTGACGAGGTTATCGCTCTTATCAACAGTTATAAGCCTGACCTTGTAATGAATATCGCACTTCCCTACCAAGATTTGACTATTATGGATGCTTGTCTTGCTTGTGGTGTAAACTATATGGACACGGCAAACTATGAACCGGAGGACACAGACGACCCTAAGTGGCGTGAAATATATGAAAAGCGTTGTGAAGAAGCAGGATTTTCTGCATATTTCGATTACAGTTGGCAGTGGGCATATCGTGAAAAGTTTGAAAAGGCTGGGCTTACAGCACTCCTTGGCTGCGGTTTCGACCCCGGTGTTACTCAAGCATACTGTGCATACGCAAAAAAGCATGAATTTGATACAATTGACACTATTGATATTCTTGACTGTAATGGCGGTGACCACGGCTATCCCTTTGCGACTAACTTTAATCCTGAGGTCAATCTACGTGAAGTATCTGCCCCCGGCAGTTACTGGGAAGATGGTCATTGGATAGAAATTCCTGCAATGAGTATTAAGCGTGAATACAACTTCGACGAAGTCGGTCAAAAGGATATGTATCTTCTCCACCATGAGGAAATTGAGTCTATCGCTAAAAACATTCCTGAGGTTAAGAGAATACGTTTCTTTATGACATTTGGGCAAAGTTATCTTACTCACATGAAGTGTCTTGAAAATGTTGGCATGCTGTCAACAACACCTATTGAATTTGAGGGAACTGAGATTGTACCGATCAAGTTCTTAAAAGCACTTTTGCCCGACCCGGCAAGTCTTGGCCCTCGTACTCATGGCAAAACTAATATTGGCTGTATCTTCACAGGTAAGAAGAACGGCAAGGACAAGAGTTACTATATCTACAACGTATGCGACCACCAAGAATGTTACCGTGAGGTTGAGAGTCAAGCAATCAGTTACACAACAGGTGTTCCTGCTATGTGTGGTGCTTTAATGCTTTTAACAGGCAAATGGAACAAGGCTGGCGTATATACAGTTGAGGAGTTTAACCCCGACCCATTCCTTGAGGCTTTGGGCAAGTATGGCTTACCTACTCGTGAAAGTCACAGCCCTGTATTGGTGGACTAATGAAGAAGCATGGTGCTACCTCTCCTGTCTTTCGACAGTTTACAGGCAAATCTCCCAATAAGTTGTTTGCAAATCTCCCCTCTCCCTGCTATATAATTGACGAGGAAAAACTGGATATTAACGGCAAAATCCTATCCTCCGTTGCAGAGCATACAGGTTGTAAAATTCTCCTTGCACAAAAAGCATTTTCAAACTTTACCTTTTATCCAATATTGTCAAAGTATCTTGCAGGTACAGAGGCAAGCGGATTATATGAGGCTCGGCTTGGTGCAGAGGAAATGCCTGATAAAGAGGTTCATGTATTTGCTGCAGCCTATCGTGACGATGAATTTGAGCAGTTACTTAAATATGCCGACCACATTGTATTCAACTCACCAAGTCAGTTGAAAAAGTTTGGAAAAGTTGCAAAAGAGCATGGCAAAAGTGTCGGTTTGCGGATAAATCCTCTACATTCAACACAAGATGGTCACGATGTATATGACCCATGTTCAAAAGGCAGTCGTCTTGGAACAACTCGTGATGTATTTGACCGTGATATGACTGAAGAACTTATAGGCTTACTTGACGGACTTCACTTTCATACACTATGTGAGCAAAATTCTGACGACCTCGCCACCACATACAATGAAGTTGAAAAGCAATTTGGTGACATTCTCCCTAAGTTGAAATGGCTCAATATGGGTGGCGGTCATCACATTACTCGTGACGATTACGACATAGAATTGCTTGAAAAGACAATTATTTCTGCACGTGATAAGTTTGGTGTTGAGGTATATTTAGAGCCAGGTGAGGCTGTCGCATTAAATGCAGGCTACCTTGTTACACGAATACTTGACATTGTGGAAAATAGCGGTACTTTAATTGCGATTTTAGACGTTAGTGCCGCTTGTCATACTCCTGACGTTATAGAGATGCCATATATTCCACCTCTGTATAATGCAACAGACGAGGAAACTCCTTATATCTATCGTTTAGCAGGACCAACATGTCTTGCCGGTGATGTAATCGGTGATTTTTACTTCCCCACTCCTTTAACTGTTGGTGATATGCTTATTTTTGGTGATATGGCAATTTATACTACTTGTAAAAATAACACTTTTAATGGTCAAGCGTTGCCGTCAATTTGGCGGCTTTGCTCCAATGGCAACTGCGAAAAGGTAGTTTCCTTTGACTACGATGATTTCAAAATGCGTCTTGGATAATTAAAAATCCGCTGTTTATATAAACAGCGGATTTTTATGTAGTTAATTATAATATCTCCTCGATAAAGTTGACACCCTCACTTTCGCCCAATATTGTCAACATCTCACCATGATAACGTGAGGACGGCAAATCAATCGTCATACGAACACTAACACTACCATCAGACGATACGGACGATTTCAAAAGTTCAAGGTCAACAAGACCTATATCTCGACTACGGAGAAAACGAACAAAACCTCCAATATGTTCTTGTGATGAAAACTCAATAAACAGTTCAATAACCTTTGAATGTACAAACAGATGGTTATCAATTCGCTGAAACAGAGTCAATGTAAGATACATAAGTAGGCATGCAATAAGTGCACCTTCATAAAAACCGATACCGATTGCAAGTCCCATACAGGCTGCTGCCCAGAGTCCTGCCGCTGTTGTCAATCCTTTGACTTGGTTTCTACCTGTTACAATTATCGTACCTGCACCAAGGAAGCCGATGCCGCTAATTACCTGTGCACCAAGACGCTGTGGGTCGGAGATATTGTAGAAATTAGATATATACTGGCTTGTAAGCATAACGAGAGTAGAACCAATACATACAAGCATATATGTACGCATACCTGCGGCACGTCTTTTTTTGCCTCGTTCAATACCGAGTATACCGCCACATACCATTGAAAGAATAACTTTTACTAAAATTGCAAGGAGTCCAAATCCTCGCAGAGAGTCAAGCAGTGAAAACATTTTCATTACCCCTTTCTTAAAAGATAAGTATACAACTAAACTATCGTAATGTCAAGGTTTAACTGCTAAAAATTGCATTATTGGTGTGTAGGAGTTACAATGATGTGTGACACCTACACATAATTGACTCTACTTTATAAAATAATTATTGATTTGCTTGTGAATATATTATATAATAAACGTGTTATTTTATGCAATAAGTACAAATACATGGATTTAAGTACATTAAATAAGCATTTCAAAAAGTCAATAGGTATGACACCAAGCGAGTACCGTGAAAAAATTTTTTAACTTTATCAGACTAATAATTTTTCATTTCTTGAAAACGGAGGCAATACATGAGTGACTCGATAATTGATATTATTTCTACAAATCTTTTGTCAAATGGTATTTGTGATGTTGGATTCACTCACTGCAACAACCCACCTAATCCCGCTCTCCCTTACGCCATTTCAATTGTAGTACATTTATCTGAGGCAATCGTTGACGAGATTAGTTTGGCTCCTACTCACACATATTTCCATCACTATCGAACAGTAAACACATTCATTGATCAAACGACTTTACGTATTGGAAATATATTGGAACAGCACGGCTACAAGTATTTACCGGTTGCTGCAAGTCAAAGTATTTGCGGTTATCAAGGGCGATACTCCCACAAAGAAATTGCTGTATCGGCAGGTCTTGGTAGTATTGGCAGAAGTAATTTGTTTCTTCATAAGGTATACGGACCTCGTGTAAGACTCGGCACAGTATTTACAAACTGCCCTTTACCGAAAGGACAACCTATAGACAATTTATGTATCGGCTGTGATGCCTGTGTCAATTCATGCCCGTCAAAAGCGTTGACCGGTCATGATTTCACAGGTAATACCTTAGATATTTTTGATCCTGAGCGTTGCAGTACCCACATGAAAAAGGCATATCAACTTATCGGCAGAGGTGCTGTGTGTGGTATCTGCATGAGCGTTTGTCCAATAAACAGAAAACAAATGAGGTGATATTATGGAAAAACTTGATAATTCTCTGCGTGACAACAACTCACTTCGTGCAAAAGTATTCAAAGAAATTGAAAAATCAATTTTAGACGGAGTATTTTCCCCGGGTGACAACTTAATCGAACAAAAACTGTCTAATGAACTTGGTGTAAGCCGTACCCCAGTCCGTGAAGCATTACGTCAGTTAGAGTTGGAGGGACTTGTTAAAACAGTACCTAACAAAGGTGCTGTTGTAATCGGTATATCTCAAAAGGATATTGAGGATATTTACACTATCCGTGTGTATATTGAAGGACTTGCTGCACGTTGGTCAGCATCTTGTATCACAAACGATGAATTGGATACTTTACGTGAAATTGTTGAATTGCAAGAGTTTTACGTCGGTCGTGGTGACTTTATTCAAGTGTGGCATTTAGACACAAAATTTCATGCAGTTTTGTACGAAACATGCCGTAGTCGCACTTTGAAACACTCTCTGACCAACTTCCACCACTATGTACAAAAGGCTCGTGAAATATCCGTTAAAACATCAGGTAGAGCCATCAACTCCGTATTAGAGCATCGTCGTATATATGAGGCACTTGCTGCACATGACTCGGACAATGCAGAAAAATTTGTTGCTGAACATATTTCAAATGCAAAGGCGAATCTCCTTGAAAACATATAGAATGAGGCAGATATAACATGAGTAAACTAAAGATAATAACTCCTTGTGATTGTGATATGGTGTCATCAGTAGATGATAATATATGGGCATTTGCGTCTGAGGCTATTGAAAAATAGATGGAATTTATCTGTTCTCTTTGTCCCAGAGCCTGCAAGGCGGTAAGAAATGAAATAACAGGGGGCGGTGTTTGTAAAAGCCCATCACTTCCACGAATTGCTCGTGCTGCCCTACACTATTGGGAAGAGCCGCCAATAAGCGGTACTAAAGGCTCAGGAACTGTGTTTTTCTCAGGTTGCAGTCTACAATGTATCTACTGTCAAAACCATGAGATAAGCCGTGCTGCTAATAACCAACTGCCATACGGAAAAACAGTTTCTGTTGACGAGTTACACAATATTTTCAAATCCCTTGAAGAACAAGGGGCACATAATATAAACCTCGTCAACCCTACCCATTACGCCCATGTCATTGAAGAAGTATTTACACGGTTTCCTCGTCCATCAATTCCAATCGTGTACAATACAGGTGGTTACGACAGCGTTGATACGCTACGGCGATTAGACGGGCTTATTGATATCTATTTAACAGATATCAAGTATAAAGACTCTACCCTATCTCGTGATTTGTCGCACGCCGGTGACTACTTTTTCGTTGCATCTAACGCTTTGAAAGAAATGTATCGTCAGACAGGTGATTGCGTTTTTGATGACAATGGTATTATGAAGAAAGGTGTTATTGTCCGTCACTTAGTTCTACCCGGCTTTATCGGCAAATCTCTCGATGTTTTACGGTGGTGTCACGAAAATTTACCGTCCGGTATCAAACTGTCAGTTATGGCACAGTATACGCCATGCGGTGATATGGGGCGATTTACTTCACTTAACCACCGATTAAAACCGACAGAATATGAGCGAGTAGTTGATTTTCTTCTTGCCCATGATATGACTGATTGTTACATACAAGAGTTATCCTCCGCAAAAGAAGAATATATACCTCCATTTAATTTGGAGGGTGTGTAAAGATAAAACCTGCAAGAATTATTTTGACAGACTGAAAACCTGCAAGAATTTTTCTTGCAGGTTTTTTATATAGAAATTTATATTAACTTCCAAAATATTCACAGATTGCGTCTACTATTTTCTCCGATGCAAAACCATCACCGTATGGATTTTCAGCACGAGCCATGCTGCGATATACATTTTCATCGTCCATAAGTTCACACGCTGTCTTTACAATGTCATCACGTTCAACACCGACAAGTTTCAAAATACCGGTTTCCACTGCTTCAGGACGTTCAGTTTCTGTGCGAAGTACAAGTGTTGGCACACCAACAGCCGTTGCCTCCTCCTGAATTCCACCTGAATCAGTCATAACAAAACGACATCTTGACATAAGATTATGATTGTCGGTAACTTCTGTCGGATCGATAAGATAAATTCTATCATGACCGTCAAGATATCGGTATACTATCTCTCTAACCGCAGGATTGAGATGCACAGGATATACGAAACGAAGGTCCGGGTATCTATTTACAAGGTCAAGTACCGCTTTGCATATATTTTCAAGAGGCTGACCAATATTTTCACGGCGATGTGCCGTTAAAAGAACGTGTGGGTGTGCATCTAAATCAAGTGATTGTAAAATCGAGTTTTGATATGTATATGTGTCTGATACTGTATACTTCATTGAGTCAATTACAGTATTGCCTGTTACATAAATACCCTCGGTAACTCCCTCTCTTAAAAGGTTATCACGATTTCTATTAGTGGGTGCAAAATGAAGTGTTGCAAGTTTTCCCACAAGAACACGATTCATTTCCTCCGGATAAGGAGAATACATATCAAAAGAACGAAGACCTGCTTCAACGTGTCCAACAGGGATTTTTGCATAAAATGCACTTAACGCTGCAGTAAAGCAGGTGGAAGTATCGCCGTGTACGAGAACGATATCAGGCTGTGCATCTTTTAGTACCGCCTCAATACTCGTCAAAATATCAGAAGTAATAGTATAAAGAGACTGCTGTTTCCTCATAATATTTAAATCATAATCTGCTTTAACATCAAAACAAGGCAACACCATATCAAGCATCTCACGGTGCTGTGCTGTGAGACAGACAATACTTTCGCATCTCTCATCACGTTCAAGTGCCTTGACAAGAGGGCACATCTTAATTGCGTCGGGACGTGTACCAAACACAGACATTACTTTTATCTTTTTCATTGGAATAACCACCTAAAAATCTCGAAATTTCCTTTCTATGCTTAATTTCATAGACTTCGCTTAGACTATAATACCATTTTTTAGCCAATATGTCAATCTCACCTTGACATATAGAAAAATAACTGTTTATTGGAAGGGACTTAAATTTTGAAAAAGAATATGTTTCTGTTTAACGGCCTCATAATGACATTGACATCACTGTTTTTACGCACGGCAGGTATTATGTATCGTGTCTATGTATCAGACAAAGTAAGTGCTGAGGGAATGGGATTACATACCCTTACGCTGTCAGTATTTACTTTTGCCGTCACTTTCGCTACAGCAGGAATAAACACAGCAGTAACGAGGCTTGTGGCTCAAAAACTTGGCCGAGGAAATAACGACTTTAACAGCATTATGCGTCGTGCCTTTTCATACGCTTGTACCGTTTCTGTTCTTGCCGCAATTACACTCTACATATTTGCAAATTTTCTTTCAATACGCATTCTATCAGATATCCGTGCCGCAATACTTTTGAAAATTCTCGCTCCGTCACTTCCTTTAATGGCAATATCTGCGTGTATCAAAGGTTATTTTTTTGCACAAAGAAAAGCGTCTACTCCCGCTTTCAGTGAGGTAGTTGAACAGTTTACAGAAATGGCAGTATTTGCACTACTAATTGACAAATTTGCACCGAGAGGAATTGAATATGCTTGTATTGCAATTGTTATAGGTACTACAATTTCAGAGTTTGCCTCGTGCCTATATCTTGTAGCGAGATATTTTCACCACAGACAACGAACGACAATATATACTAATGAAAGTCAAGTTGGACTTTTGCGTATTGCCGTTCCTGTCGCCCTTAGTTCCAGTCTTGGTTCAGGACTGCGTACTATTGAAAATATTCTCATTCCCTCCGCACTAAGAAAGTTTGGTTCTTCTCACGATGCCGCTTTATCCCTCTACGGCATGGTTCGTGGTATGGCAATACCAATTCTATTTTTTCCCGCCGCATTTTTAAGTGCCTTCTCTTCACTTATGATTCCAGAATTGTCTGAGGCATTGGCTACTAAGTCTGAAGTACGAATACGTTACCTCACCGCCCGTGTTATTCAACTTACGTTATTGCTATCAATACTTGTAACAGGGATATTTCTTGTATTTTCAAATGAGTTAGGGTTAGTCATATACCAAAGTGCTGAAATCGGCCGTATTATTCAAATTCTTGCTCCTTTAGTTGTTCTTATGTATGCTGACACAATAGTTGACGGTATGCTTAAAGGTCTTGACTTGCAAGTCCATGTTCTTTGGTATAATATTATTGACTCAGTAATACGAATTTTCCTAATATGGTTTTTAATTCCAAAATGTGGTTTTTGGGGATTTATGACTGTAATGTATGTAAGCAATATAATAAATCCCGTTCTAAGTATTAAAAAACTGCTAAATGTAACAAAACTTAAAATATCAATATGGGGAGTCGTCATAAAACCCATATTGTGTATATGCGGTGCAGGTTTTGTCGTATATTGTTTGTCTGTTGTAGGTGGAGTATTTTGTATGACTCCTGTCGGTTTAACTGTCGGAATTTTATCAATGACTTTTGTGTACTTTGTTTTACTTCTCTCCTTTGGTGCATTGACACAGGAGGATATTTTATGGCTTTGGAGTCTAATCCGTCTAAATCGAGGAAATTCCACTTGCAATCTTAAAAAAATCCCTTATAATAGAAGTAGGACATAACAGAAGGGATTGGTATTGTGTACGAAAGTTTTTATAATGAAGCAAAAATTGCCGTAAGTGAGTTGTGTGAAAAGGCAAAATTAAAAAGTGGCGATATAATGGTTATCGGCTGTTCGTCAAGTGAAATTGTTGGTAGTCGTATCGGTTCTGACTCAAAACCGGAGGTTGCCGATGCTGTATTTACCGCTATTTTTGAAACTTTGAAAGAGCGTGGTATTTATCTCGCAGCACAATGTTGTGAGCATCTTAATCGTGCCATAATCGTTGAGCGTAATGCTGTACCAAATGCAGATACAGTCAATGTAGTACCACAGCCGAAAGCGGGCGGTTCTTTTGCCACAGCCGCATACAATGCTTTTGAAAACCCTGTTGCAGTTGAAGAAATTCGTGCTGATGCAGGTCTTGACATCGGTGGTACGCTTATCGGTATGCACTTAAAGAAAGTTGCCGTTCCGGTTAGATTGTCTATTGACAAAATTGGTGATGCACGTTTGCTTGCTGCTCGTGTTCGTCCGAAATTCATCGGCGGTATCCGCGCAATATATGACGAAAATCTTTTATAAGATAATACTTAAAGCCGTGTATCAATACGATACACGGCTTTTTTCTTATCCGTTTTTTTGTGCATACAGAAATTCATGGACACCTTTGTGGAATATAAGCAGAAGTGAGCCAGTAATTGCCTTTATAAAAATCAATCCTGCATAGAGTAAAAGGAGAGGTTGCTGTGTTGATAATGCCCCAAGTTCTGTAAAATATTCAGTAAACAGTGTTGCAAGCAAGGTAATGTATGCAAATATGTTGATTATATCACTTGCGATATATAGATACCGCACCCAGCCGATACCTCGCAATAGCATTATAGAAAATACGATGTCGAGAATCAGCGTTACAATATTGATGTTTATAAATAAGTTGCTAATTAAAGAGAATATTATATTTACCGCAACAATACCAATGACAATACGTTTTCCCCAAAGATAGCGATTTGCCTGTCGTTTTTCATACGATGCATATTCTGCATCTTTTTGTTCCCTGCTCTCCGTGTCAAATTTAGAGAAGTCGGGATTTACGTCTCTTGGTGGTAGTTCCATGCGATGAGCAACTGACTCCATTCGTGTTGCCAAGTCGTCAACTGATGATACACAAGAAAAGTCAATAGAATTGATTTGGTTAAAAATGTCAATACGCAGTTGTTTCTCTTTTATAATACGTTCATTATATTCGCCGAGAATCATTGGTATTTTGTCAGGTGAAGAAAGCATCTGTTTCAACTCATCAATTGTAAATAGTGCACGGCGTAAAGTGGCAATCGTCACAAGACGTGCTACATCTTTCTCAGAATAGTCGCTATATGTTCTGCCGGATACGTTATGCTTTTGAGGGTAAATAAGTCCTTCTTCACAATAGTATCGAATGGTACGTTCACTGAGGCCTGTTTTTTCACATACTTTTCCAATTCTCATAAAAATCACTCCTTTACATGAATCGTACCATCTGACGTAGGGTAAGATGCAAGTATTTTTTATTAAATTCTTGTATCAAGTCTACCTGACCAAGTATTACGAAACTCGTCAAACGTGTCATTATCAATACTTGCACGGATATTTTCCATAAGTTGATTGTAAAAATACAAATTGTGGATAACTGCAAGTCTACCTGACAGCATTTCCTTTGCCTTAAACAGATGACGAATATACGCTCTTGAGTAATTGCGACATACAGGGCAATCACACAAAGGGTCAATAGGTCTGTCGTCAGTTGCATACTTTTGATTATTGAGATTTAATATGCCATCTCTTGTAAACACGTGTCCGTGACGTGCATTTCGTGACGGCATTACACAGTCAAAGAAGTCAACACCTCTTGCAACCGCTTCAATAATATTTGACGGTGTTCCAACACCCATAAGGTATCTTGGTTTATAAATCGGTGCGTGCTCATTTACAACCTCAATAATGTGGTACATAACATCGGCAGGCTCACCTACTGCAAGACCACCAATAGCATAGCCGGGCAAATCAAGTTCTGCAATTTGTTTCATGTGTTCAGCACGAATATCATCATAAGTACCGCCTTGATTGATACCAAACAGCACCTGTCCGGGATTTACTGCATCGTACATTGAGTTAAGTTTTGCAAGATGTTTTTTACAACGCTCAAGCCAACGTACTGTTCTTGCCGCAGACTTCAGAACATATTCTCTCGGTGCAGGATTTTCAACGCACTCGTCAAATGCCATGGCAATATCTGAGCCGAGATATGACTGAATTTTCATACTCTCCTCAGGACCCATAAAAATCTTTTTACCGTCTACGTGGGAGTTAAAGTGAACGCCTGCCTCCTCGATTTTACGAAGAGAAGCAAGTGAAAACACTTGAAATCCACCGCTGTCGGTGAGAATAGGGCGATCCCAATTCATAAACTTATGAATACCACCGAGGCTTTTAATCAAATCCTCACCGGGACGAACGTGAAGGTGATACGTATTTGACAACTCAACCTGACATCGAACGTCTAAAAGATCCATACTTGAAACTCCGCCTTTAATTGCCGCCTGAGTGCCCACATTCATAAATACAGGAGTTTGAATTACTCCGTGAGGTGTTGTAAATATACCTCGTCTTGCACCGCTACTTGTTGTTTTAAGTAATTGAAACATATTTTATTCCTCTCGAAATTATCTATCTTATCAGCATACAATCTCCAAAGGAGAAGAAACGATACTTCTTTGAAACAGCCTCACAATATGCGTTCATTGTGTTTTCATAGCCTGCAAGAGTTGAAACAAGCATTATAAGCGTACTTTCAGGCAGATGGAAGTTAGTCAAAAGACCATCTACACACTTAAACTTATACCCTGGATATATGAAAATATCCGTCCAACCTGAACAAGCACTTAAAAGTCCGTTTTCGTCTGCAACAGACTCGACCGTGCGAGTGCTCGTCGTACCAACTGTAATTACTCTGCCACCTGCACGTTTCGTTTCATTTATCATTTGTGCAGACGTTTCTAAGATTTCATAATATTCTGCATGCATTACATGCTCTTCGATATTTTCAGCCTTTACAGGTCTAAATGTACCAAGACCTACATGGAGAGTAATCGGTGCAATTTTTACGCCTTTATTTCGTAATTTATCAAGTATCTCATTTGTAAAGTGGAGTCCTGCTGTCGGTGCAGCGGCTGAACCAAGGTGCTTAGAATAGACAGTTTGGTATCTCTCCTTGTCTGTAAGTTCCGTTGTAATATACGGAGGTAGAGGCATTTTACCAAGTTTGTCAAGTATTTCCATAAATATTCCGTCATAGGTAAATCGAATAAATCGGTTACCTGTATCACTCACCCGCTCTACGTGTCCAACAAGTGAGCCATCACCAAATATTACAGTTTCTCCCTCTCTTGTCTTTTTACCGGGACGTGTAATACATTCCCAGAGGTTGTCCCCTTTGTCTGACAACAACACAACCTCAATAGGTGATGTGCCACCTTCTCTGTGTCCAAACAGACGTGCAGGAATTACTCGTGAGTCGTTAATTACAAGGCAGTCACCTGCCTCTAAATAGTCAACAATATCAAAAAAGTGTTTATGCTCTGTCTGTCCCAATTTTCTGTCAAGAACAAGCATTCGAGAATTATCTCGTTTCTGTTCCGGAGTTTGGGCAATCAGTTCTTCAGGTAAATCATAGTAAAAATCCGATTTTTTCATTCCAATTTCCTTTCAACGCACCTGACACAGTATAAGCGTCCGCTTACAACTATGCAAACGGACGCATATTCTTAATAATAACTGGCTATCGTAACGCCTGTGTAGTAGTGATTAATAATTTGATCAGCACTATATCCTTGCTCTGCCATTGCCTTTGCACCATACTGACTCATACCGAGGTTGTGGCCGTTACCGCTACCTCTGATAATATATGTGCCACTAAAGGATGTGGGAGTTTTTAGTGTACTTGCCACGAGTCCAGATGAACCACCACTTGACAAAACACCGCCAACGCCCATTGCATAAATTGCATCAGTTGTTGTGATTCCGTCTGACGATAAAACCTTAATACCTGCTTCATACTTGTTAGACAAAACGCTAAGTATGTTAAATGACGATACAACAAACGTATTATAGGCATAGGACAAAAGTGGTGAGTTTGATGCGGTTATAGAAGATGACGATGCAGGTTTTGCAAATTCGTCAAGAGATGTAACTCGTGGATTTGCTTTATCCTCAAATATAAATCTCTGTGATGAAGTGGAGATTTTATACACATCGTTTTTAAGAACAATTCGAGTCATTTCACCCTCGTATGTCAATTCCTTGCCGTTTGAGTCAATGAAATGGAGTTCTTTTACATTGCCTGCATCAGTATATACCGCATAGGCTTTTACAATTTGGGATATATCATTTCCTCTTGCTCTAAGTATCTGTGTAAGTTGTGAATTAGTCACTTCATACTCCCATGACTTATGTGACATATTTGTTGTTGCCTCAAAATCATCGGCAACTGCACGAAGATATGGTAATTTTGAGTGCCATACATTCTCACAGTTTTCCGTTGCACCGCCATTTGATGCATGATATACGGCTTCAATCGGCTCATTGTTGTACACAATAATCCTGCCTCGTGTTGCATCAACAGCCGCATCTGTGTTTTCGTTTCTATTTTCACACCCACGATACACCTGACAATCAACTGTATTACATACATCAAAACCATAACTTTTATGCTCGTTGAGATTTTTAACTGTATATGTACGTGCAGCCAGTGCTTGTGCCTTAAGTGCCTCTATTGGCCATGACTTACTCATTTCATAAGGTACAACGCCCTTTATATAACTTTCTAAATCAATTACATTTATTACTGTCAGCCTTGATGATGAAGAAGAACGAATATACTCAAAACCTCCCTCATACTGACGAGTTTTGAACCATGTAACAGGCGTATCTTGGGAGTTTTGAATTGGTTCAACTGCCAGATTAGCACCTTTGCTATCAAAGCCAAACAGCACAGTTCCAGTATTCGTATCCGTTATGCAAACGCTTTCTATTCCCGTTACACTACCGCCGTAACTATTTGCTGCATTTACCGCATCAGAATAATTTGAGTAACCGGCCTTACGCACATAGTATGCATTTCCTGTATAGGCCACATAACCGCCTATACTCTGTGCATACACGTTTGCCTCGTCAAAACTATAAAATGCTGTAGGTAACTGAACATGTTGAGATGTAGGTGCTTTCATTGTGATTTCTACGTTGCTTATCTGTCCTAATTGATTAAAATTTCTTGATGCGTCGTAGAAACCAATTCGATAACCGCTTCCTTTTCCCGTAACGTTTTGGAGATTTGCACTTTCCAAAACACTTGAGCCGTAATACAATCCCACCTTTATTTTCATTCCGGGATATATGCCGTTTACAACATCAACGGCTTTTGACGATTGGATTGGAACAAACAATGTAATAAACATTGCAATACACATTAGTATACAAAGAAGTCGTTTCATAAATAGATAACCTTTCTGCGTCACATATTATTCGACATATAATATACGTAATCAGACCACTGCTAATTTCGTTTATAAGTTCTCGTATATGAAAATACACACTACAGTATACTATATTTTTCGGTAAATGTCAATTTTCATCTTGACATTTCGCCATATTTCGTGATATAATTTGGAAAATAAATAGTCTATGATAGAGGTGCGTCTTGTAAAAAGTAGTTGTTTTAGACTCCGCAAGTCAATGATAACAACGAAAGGTACGGACGCCGAAGTATCGCACAGTGCGGTTGTTCGATACTGGGCATACGGAAAATATTCGTATGACTGTCATCTGCAACGTGCCGATGGAGTGCTATCTAAATCAAAAGTTCCTTTTTGTGCAAAAAGGCTCTTGCTTTGGTGGCTTGCTATAAACCGGTTGCGTTTGCAATCGGTTTTTTATGTATTCTTTTCAACTATTGGGTAGACATAGACGTATTTTTAGCGTATAATAGAAAGAGAAACATTGACATTTCCGACAAGGAGGTAATGTATTATGAAAAAGCCTGTATTTACAGGTGCAAGTGTTGCAATCGTCACGCCATTTACGGCTGATAATAAAATCAATTTTCAAGAGTTTGGTAAGATGATTGATTTTCAGATTGCAAATGGCACAAATGCTATCACAGTTTGCGGTACTACAGGAGAGTCTGCTTGTATGAGTGATGAGGAGCATCGTGAGTGTATAGAATTCTGCGTTAAACACGTAGCAGGACGTGTTCCTGTTATTGCAGGTACAGGTTCAAACGACACAGCATACGCAATTGACCTTTCAAAACACGCTGAAAAAGCAGGGGCAGATGCTCTTTTGCTCGTCACCCCCTACTATAACAAAGCAACTCAAAAGGGACTTATTCGTCACTACACGCAAATTGCAGATGCGGTAAATATTCCCTGTATTCTTTACAACGTGCCCTCTCGTACCGGCTGTAGTTTTACTGTTGATACATACGAGGCTCTGTCCAAGCACCCGAACATCAATGGTGTTAAGGAAGCAAGTGGAAACTTCTCTCTTATTTTAGAAACTATGGCTCGTTGCGGTGACAAACTAAACGTATGGTCTGGCAACGATGACCAAGTTGTGCCAATGCTTGCTTTAGGTGCAAAAGGCGTTATTTCTGTTGTTTCAAACATTCTCCCTGACGTTATGCATAATATGTGTGCAGAGTTTTTTGCAGGCAATATTACACAGGCTTCTGACATTCAAAAGAAATACTGTGAAATTACAAACGCTCTGTTTTGTGAAGTCAACCCAATCCCTGTTAAGACTGCTATGGGACTCATGGGTTGGAATGTGGGTGAACTTCGTATGCCTCTTTGTGAAATGGGCGACAAAACCCTTGCACAACTTAAAACTGCTATGACTAACGTTGGCATCACCATTAAGTAATTAGAGAGGTACGATATGCTAAAGATAATCATGTCCGGCTGTAATGGCCGTATGGGGCAGGCAATTACCCGTCTTGTAGGCTCTATGGACGATGCAAAAATCGTCGCCGGTTTTGATGTAAATCGTGTTCAGTTATCTGACTACCCGGTCTTTTCTGATATATCAGAGTTTGACGGAGATGCAGACGTTGTTATTGACTTTTCCCACACTTCCGCTTTAACTAAACTTCTTTCTTATTGTACTAAAAGAAATCTTCCTGTTGTGCTGTCTACAACAGGCTACTCAGCGGAACAACTTGATGAGATAAAAACAGCAAGCGAACAAATTCCCGTATTCAAGTCGGCAAATATGTCTCTTGGCATCAATGTCGTTGCGGATTTATTGAAGCGTGCAGCTGTAATTCTCGGTGATGGATATGATATTGAAATTGTAGAGCGTCATCACAATCAGAAACTTGATGCACCGAGCGGTACAGCCCTGCTCCTTGCAGATGCTGTCAGCGAGGCTCTCACCTATGAGCCTGAATACGTATACGATCGTTCATCTGTACGCCGTAAGCGTGACAAACGTGAAATAGGTATTTCAGCAATTCGTGGCGGTACAATAGTCGGTGATCACGATGTAATTTTTGCAGGTCCCGACGAGGTAATTGAGATA
The DNA here is from genome assembly GCA_045639125.1 of Eubacteriales bacterium. Taxonomy (GTDB): domain Bacteria; phylum Bacillota; class Clostridia; order Oscillospirales; family QAMX01; genus JAZUCL01. The sequence continues at coordinate 52,947 of JAZUCL010000008.1, forward strand.
CACCATCGTGCTCAATCTCGTGAGGTATTTGCAAACGGTGCACTTCGTGCGGCAATTTACCTTGCCAAAGTTACGTCCCCCGGTATGTACAATATGCAGATGCTTGTTGCTGCAATGTAATAAAACTAATACGTTATTGAAAGGAAATATAACACTATGAAAAAGTATAATGTCGGCATTGTCGGTGCAACCGGTATGGTTGGTCAGCGTTTTGCGATGATTCTTGAAAACCACCCTTGGTTCAATGTAACCACTCTTGCGGCTTCCGCACGTTCAAAGGGTAAGACCTATGAAGAGGCTGTTGGTTCTCGTTGGGCAATGCCTACACCCATGCCTGCAAACATGAAAAACATTATCATTAAAGACGCCGTTGCCGATATGAAGGAGATTGCGTCTTCCGTTGACTTTGTATTCTGTGCAGTTGATATGCCAAAAGATGAACTGCGTGCTTTGGAAGAAAACTACGCAAAACTCGAATGTCCCGTAATCTCCAACAATAGTGCTCACCGTCATACTCCTGACGTACCAATGATAGTTCCTGAAATCAACCCTGAGCATTGTGCTGTTATCCCCTATCAGCGTAAGCGTCTTGGTACAACTCGTGGCTTCATTGCCGTTAAGTCAAACTGCTCTCTGCAAAGTTACGTTCCTGCTTTACACCCGTTGCGTGACCTTGGTATTAAAAATGTACTTTGCTGTACATATCAGGCAATCTCCGGTGCAGGTAAGACTTTTGAAACTTGGCCTGAAATGATAGATAACGTAATCCCCTACATCGGTGGTGAGGAAGAGAAGTCTGAACAAGAGCCTCTTAAGTTGTGGGGCAAAATTGAAAATGGTGTTATCGTCCCTGCTACTACACCCTACTTCACAGCACAATGTCTGCGTGTTCCTGTATCAAACGGACACATGGCAGCAGTATTTGCAAGTTTTGAAAAGAAGGCTACTTGCGAAGAAATCATTGAGCGTTGGACTTCTTTCTCCGGTCGTCCGCAGGAACTGGCACTTCCTTCCGCGCCTAAGCAGTTCCTTCACTATTTCACAGAGGATAATCGTCCTCAGACTAAACTTGACCGTGACAGCGAAAATGGCATGGCAGTATCCATCGGCCGTCTTCGTCCGGACACACAGTATGATATTAAGTTCGTTTGTCTTTCCCACAATACAATGCGTGGTGCAGCAGGCGGTGCAGTTCTCGCCGCTGAACTTCTCTGTGCTGAAAACTATATCTAAGTTTAAGTTAAATGCTCCCAAATCCAATTGGATTTGGGAGCATTTTTTATTTACCCCAGCAATGTGGTAATAATTCTTTTAGAGATACAATTAAATTCTCGTCAATTAGGACTTGTGCATTGATATTCTCACCGTTAATTCGATACATAAACTCTCTACATCGTCCACACGGCGGGTAAACTTTACCCTCATAATTTACAGCAACTACCTTTACAATACGACTCTCGCCGGCCGTAATCATAGCAGCGATTGCAGAATGTTCAGCACAAAAGCCCATGCCACATGGTGCATCAATATTACACCCAACGTACACGTTACCATTATCGGTTAGAATTGCCGCACCAACGACACCAACATCGGTATATTCGTCTAACTTCCGTGGTATTGCCACTTCTTTTGCACGTTCAAGCAGTTGAGTAAACTCCATTTTATCCGCCTCTCGACATAAAATCATATCGTTATTTATTTTTAGTACATTTCGTCAAGTTGCTTACAAATGTCACGCCATGCTTCCTTTGCAGAACTATAATCAGCAAGGTTTATAGAAAGTCCTTTGTTTTCTGCATATTGAGCAAAGTTTTTAATACCACCCTTATAAATGGTATTCATTATGCGGTCCTTTGTGGGATTATAACTAGCAAGGATTTTTTCGATTGAATCTTTATAGATGTTACCAATTACAAAGCCACCGCAAATTTCTACTTCGCCATCTGGATTTATTGTAATTGAATGAATATCGTCAAACTTCTCGCCAAAATCATCTAAGTCATAAGAACCTCTTGGGAAAAATTCTCTAAAGTTTGTAAGTGCATTTCCTATCGGTTCAACAGTGCAACCATCGGTGATTTCAAGACCAGAATCTGCAAATCTTTCAAGAATCATTGTAGTTTGGAAGTTAGCCTCATTTTTTGCCTCACGTGATGAAAGCCATGTTGGGTGAAGGTAAATATCTTGAAAGCCGGTATCTAAAACTGCGTCAGCAAAATTTGCAACCGTATCACTTGGAATAGTTTCCTCATGAAATCCATCAACGGCAAGAAGTATCTGTGTGACACCTGCTTTAACAATCTTATTTGCAACTTCGCTGAGTTTTGAAATATTTTTAGAGAAGTATCCATTAGTAATAAGATTACGTTCTTTTACACCGCAATCTGTAGCAGCCTTAATAATAGCCACTGTAGTTTCAGGATACAAAAGCGGTTCACCGCCGTATATGTTTACAGTTTTAACATCATACAGTTTTGTAATTGATTCAAGCACTTCACGAGCACACAGTGGGTCAACCTTTGTCATACCCGTCTTATTCACTTTATCACAAATTGGGCAGTGAGCACATTTACCTGTACAATGATAGGTAGCCAAAAAGTTTACTTCATCAATGGAAAAATACATTATAATTACAAACCTTTCTTACACAACAATTTCTGTACTTAATAATACAGCAAAAATTATATTTCGTCAATGATTTTCTTCCTCAAAACCAAATTCTTCTGCACTTTCAAGTAAAACAGCACTTTCGGTATCGCCAAGTTCTGTTACACTACGCAATTTACTCTTAATTTGACGGGTACGAACACCCACCAATTTATCAAGATCGGAGTTTGCCTGTTCAAGACGTTTTTGAGTTGACTCAAGTACCGCACCAAACTTATCAAACTCCGTTTTAACCGCACCAAGCACATTCCACACCTCGCCAGTTCTCTTTTGAATGGCAAGAGTACGAAATCCCATTTGTAAACTGTTAAGTAGTGCCGCCATTGTAGTCGGGCCGGCAATAGATATTTTATACTCCCTTTGAAGTGTTTCTACAAGTCCGTAACGAACTGCTTCCGCATACAATCCCTCAAAAGGCAAGAACATTATACCAAACTCTGTCGTATAAGGCGGATCAAGATATTTAACGGATATGTCCTTTGCAAATGATTTAAGTGTACGTACAAGATTTGACGCCGCAGTCTCTACCTTGGTACTGTCACCGCTGTCGTATGCGTCAAGAAGTTGATTGTATGAGTCGTATGGAAACTTTGCATCAATTGGCAGATAGACTCTCTCTCCACCATTTCCCGGTAATTTAACTGCATATTCAACCGGCAGACCGCTTCCCTTTTTTGTAACAACATTAGTTTCGTACTGTTCAGGAGAAAGCATATCCTCTAAAATACTTCCCAAGCGTATTTCGCCCATAATTCCTCTGTTTTTCACATTGGAAAGAACCTTTTTCAAATCACCTACACCAACTGCAAGATTCTGCATTTCGCCAAGTCCTTTGTATACTTGTTCCAGTCTTTCACTGACAACACGGAATGACTGGGAAATTTTATCATCAAGTGTCTTTTGCAGTTTCTCGTCAACTGTACGTCTCATCTCGTCAAGTCGTTTGCCGTTATCCGTCTGAATATCTGAAAGTTTCTTCTCTACCGTTTCACGAATACCCTCAAGACGCTGTTCAGTAGCCCTTGACGCATTTGCCTGACGTTCTTCTAAACGTGCAATTTGTTCAGATACAGTTCGGGAAAGAGTTTCCATATCCCTTGACTGACGCTGTGCATTCTCTGCAAGACGCTTGTCCTGCATATCATACGCCTGACGTTGAGAAGACGTTAACATCTCACCCATATTTTTAATATTTGTCTGCACCTGTAAAGACAGTTCTTGCTTTAGTGTTTCTTGTGACGATGTATCGCTTTGAGACTCAAGCAAAGAGCAAATATTTTTTAATTCTCTCTCCGTTGCCCGTTGTCCGCTCCAAAGCATTAATATACCTATCACAGCACATACGGCTGTAACACAAATAATTACATACATAACAATTAAAATCATTGTATTTTCCCCCAACAATTCGATAGTATAAGTATACCAAGTTAATGGTCGTTTGTAAACAATTTTGTATATTGATATTTATATGTTTTTTATCCTTTACAGAACTTGATATTTGTTTTCAAATTATGTATAATAGATTTGTAGTTATTAACAATTTGTCAGATTTGAGAGATGATTAATATGAAAGAGAAACATACACAGTATAATTTGTTGTTTTTTATCACGCTGATAACTTACACTGTCGGACTTGTTATGCTTATAATATTTTATAAGGATGTAGGTATTGCTCTGTCCAAAATCAACTCAACACTGAGGCCTTTTACTGTCGGCATTGTAATCGCCTACGTAATCAATTTGCCTATGCGATTTATTGAGCACAAGGTACTTCCTCTGTGCTTTAGGAAACGTGATATTAGCCCAACGCTTAAACGCATTATCTCAATATTTTTAAGTTTTATATTTGTTATCGCAGTAATTACAGCAATTATTGCCATACTCGTTCCGCAAATTGCTGTCAGCGTTATGACACTGTCATCTAACTTTGATAACTATGTTGCCTCATTTTATCGCTTACTCCAAAAAACGATGGCATTTTTCAATATAGACTTCGGATTTCTCGCCCAATTTGACAGCGTATGGTCTGCATGGTTTACTGAGGGCATGGAGTATATTAAAGACTCCCTTCCAAAGATTTTTGATGTTACAAAAAACTTCACCACAAGCCTTGTAGGAAGCGTCGTAAACACATTCGTCGGTATTATAGTAAGCGTTTATATCCTCTATGCAAAGGACAAACTTCTTAGACAAATTAAGCGTTTTATCGTTGCATTTTTACCTGAGCGTCTCTCCTCTTACCTCTTAAATCTCGGCACTACCGCTAATAACACATTCAGAAAATTTATTGCTGGACAACTTATTGAGGCGTTTATTGTCGGTGTTTTGTGTTTTACCGGAATGTCAATTCTCGGTCTTCCGTATGCACTTCTTATTTCCGTTATTGTAGGTGTTACCAACACGATTCCAATTGTTGGACCAATTGTTGGTGCTATCCCGGGTGCATTTATTCTACTTATGATAAATCCCATACAGTCTTTATGGTTTATCATATTTATTATCATCTTGCAACAACTTGAAAGCAATCTCATATATCCCCGTGTTGTCGGCAGTAGTATCGGTCTGTCAGGTTTGTGGGTTATGTTTGCTATTTTTGTCGGCGGAGGTATGTTTGGCTTTATAGGAATTTTCCTCGGTGTTCCTACCTTTGCTCTAATTTATAAACTTCTTTCCGATTTCATAAATAAAAAGTTGGAAAAGAAGAAAATAGAAAACGTATCTATAAAAAAGGATTTGGCAGATGAATAAACTAAAAGTTTTTCTAAAATCAGAGTTAGTATTGGTGATTGCCGCATTAGCGGCAATCATTTCATGTTTTTTTGTTACTCCAAGTTATAATTATATTGAGTATATCGACTTCAAAGTTTTGTGTAGTCTAATGTGCCTAATGTTGACTGTGGCAGGTTTTTCAAAACTTGATGTGTTCCGCTTTGCCGCATCAAAATTTCTGAAAAAAGTAAAGACACTTCGCATGGTGGGTCTTTTACTCGTTGCAATGTGTTTTATACTGTCCATGTTTATTACAAATGATGTGGCTCTTTTAACTTTCGTTCCATTTACCATGCTGATTTTGTCATTAAGTAATGGAAAAAAGTATGCGGCTCTTATTGTCGTACTTGAAACAATCGGTGCAAATTTAGGCAGTGCGTTGACTCCGGTGGGAAATCCTCAAAACCTTTACATTTACTCATATTACAACATGGATATTCACTCATTTTTCTCCGCAACCGTTCCATTCGTTTTAAGCAGTTGTGTACTATTATTTGTCGGCACACTTTTTATTCCAAATCTACGCCTTTCGTCTGCCCCTGCACAAAATATACATATTTCTTCACGCAAGAGATTTATCATCTACCTTTTACTTTTTATATTGTGCCTTTTAGGAGTTTTCGATATTGTTCCATACAATATTTCAACTGTTGTAGTTCTTTTGGCAATGTTTTTAGCAGATAAAACTCTATTTTATAAAATTGACTATTCACTTCTAATTACATTCGTTTGCTTTTTTATATTTGTAGGAAACTTGTCAGCAATCCCACCGATTGCAACAATCCTTCGTACGCTGACTAACGGCCGTGAACTACTTGTTGGTGCAGTTTTAAGTCAAGTAATCTCAAATGTACCTGCAGCAGTTCTTCTTTCAGGGTTTACTTACAATGCTCGTGGTCTGCTATTAGGTGTAAATGCAGGTGGTTGCGGTACACTTATTGCCTCACTTGCAAGTTTAATCTCATATAAACTGTTTTGCCGTGAATTACCTGACGAAAAATCAAGATACTTCCGCATTTTTACTATTTGGAATTTAGTATTTTTTGTACTTATTACAACTGTATCATACATAATTTTATAAGGAAGAAGAATTTATATCTTCTGATATTTCCCTTGGTGCATAAGCGGATATTGCCACAATACTTGTACTAAGTTGTGAACGTCACTTGATGACCTTGGTGGCATTGCAAATGCAATTAGATAAAGAAAAACGTAGCAGTATAAACTGCTACGTTTTTGTTTTCTATGATACTTTTTCATTTAATAATTCGTATAAATCCTTAGTATCTTCAACCGTCTTACCATTTAATAAAAGCGTATTGTCGCCACTGATTTCAATTAAAATACACTCGTCACAGCCGTTGTATAAATACGCTGTATATTCTCCATACAACTCATTTTGAAATAAGCCTAACGATAACTTAAAAGAGTTAAAGCCATATACTTTCATACCCTTATCTACTTTGTCAAGGTAACTTACAGACTCAATATCCTCATACAATACTTTTCCGCCGTCCCAAAATGAACTGTCAATTTTAAGAAACGTATCTTCAAAGGTTGTATTTATGTCTCCACTTATCATTAGCAAAATTATACCAATAACTATTAAAATCACTATTGGTATTGATATTTTTTTTGCCTTTGAATAATACTTTTCAGTTTCCGGATTTATATTGAACTTAACTCCTTTCTTAACAAGACTACGATGAACGCAATAGGAGTATATGAAAGGTGGTACTATAGAAATTAAAAAAGCAAAAATTGCAACATACATAACTAAGTTTGTCGGCAGAAAAATCGAAATAAGCATGATAAATCCGCCTATTACCCAAACCTTTCCTGTAAATCGGTGAGTTTTCTGCCAGTTTTCCTCACTTATAAGTGTCCAATAGAGTTTTATTCCAAGAGTATGGTTTTGTCTGATTTTAGGCATCATATTACCCATAAAGATAAATAAAATTCCAATTAGTAACGGAAGGCTTAAAACAAAATTATAACTTTGCCCCGATGCTACTAAGTAAGTCATTCCGTTTGCAAATATGGAAATAATCGGCATAATCCAATAGACAATATCAAATACACGATCACTCTGCATCTTTTGCTTTGGGTCTTTTATAGTAATGTACAAACATAACCAATGAATTGCAAGAAGAATAAAAGGCAATAAAAATACAGCAACCGGCTTTGAACTAAAACCATCGGCAACACCATTAAATCCCCAATGAGTCGCTATACTGTCAGGTAACTTATTCCATAACGCAAGGCCAACAACTGCAGGTAATAAAATTAAAATAGATGAAATTATTCCTTTTTTCTTGTTAATTTTACGCATTATTTGACTCCCCTTTCAAATCATGAATCCAAAGAAGTGTTTCCTCTAAGACAGATACGTTAATTTCATAAAAAATATATTTTCCCTCTCTCGTATCACGTATCAAATCCGCTTCTTTAAGTACAGACAAATGACGTGAAACTGATGGTGCAGTTACGTCAAAATGTTCAACAATCTCCCCTGCCGACATTCTGCCACTTTTCAGAAGATTTAATATCTCACGTCTTATAGGGTCAGCCAACGCTTTCAGCGTTTCATGTAAAGACAATATTACTCCTCCTTTAACATTTAACCTAAATGTTAATTGAAGTATACCATGTATCATATTTTCTGTCAATAGAAAAAGCCCGGGTCAGTGACCCGGGCAGATTTCATACAGCTTTTTTTGCTTTCAGAATTCGAACAATCACAGGGCTGAGTACTACGTTGATCGACATTTCAATCAGAAAATTCACACCAACAAGGCCCAGGAACAGGAAGCCAACAAAGCCGGCTGCCTCAACGCTGTAGGTCTCGATCAGATAGGAACGGAAAAATACCGTGGCGCCCAGCAGGAACAAGCCAGTATTGACAATCGGGCAAACAATGGCCGATACAATGGCAGCCAGCGTATAATTGACCTTTTTGAGCCAACGAAATACAGCGGCGGCGGCAATTCCAGCCATAGCGCCTTTTACAAGACAAATGAGCGCTGTGGCAAAGGG
>JAZUCL010000009.1:0-57644 GCA_045639125.1 Eubacteriales bacterium
CGTTCCCATTCCGAACACGGTAGTTAAGCTCAGTTGTGCCGAAAATACTTGGCTGGAAGCGGCCCGGGAACATAGGTCGGTGCCAACTCTACTCACTCCTTGGGCAATCGCTCAGGGAGTTTTTTTATCCGTTTTTGGCGTTCTTTCACATATTGACTTGAATTTTTATAGTGTTATACTTCATATATATTACTCTTGGAGGTAAAATATGGAACTTTCTATTTTACAAGCCATTCAATCTATTTCAAATCCATTTTTTGACATTTTGTTTGAGATAATTACAATGGCAGGTGAACAACTTGTTGTGATTATGATTTTTTGTGCTATTTATTGGCTGTATGATAAGGAATTAGGTCACTATATGGGCTTTACTATTGCCACATCCCTTTTGTTTAATACTATGTTAAAAGCAATCTTCAACTTGCCACGTCCTATTGGTAAGCCCGGAATTCGCTCTCTGCGTACCGAAACTGCCATCGGCAGTTCGTTCCCAAGCGGTCACAGTCAAAACGCCGCTTCGACGTATTTTGCACCTGCCTTATGGATTCGCAAGAGATGGCTGTGGATTACATCAACTGTTATAATGAGTCTTGTTGGGTTGTCACGACTTTATTTAGGAGTACACTATCCTAAAGATGTTGTGGTTGGACTTGTACTTGGCGTATTGTGTGCTGTACTTTGTAAAGTATTTTATAATAGGATTAAAAATTTCAATTTTGCGATTTTCGCCTTAAATGTAGTTGCAGTACTAATGGTCATTTTTTCGCCCACAGAGGACATAATTAAGGTGGCAGGACTTGCTTTTGGTATGCTTGTCGGTTTTCCTTTAGAACAGCGATTTATTGCATTCAATACCGATTTGACGTGGAGAAAGAAGACGTACCGATATGTTGTGGGAATTATAATCGTTGTCGCTTGTTATATAATTCCAAAACTGTTAGTACCTTACGATATTCCCATAGTGTGGTATATTCGCTACGCACTTGTCACCTTATCTATTTCAGTTTTTGCACCATTTACATTTACAAAACTAAAATTTTAATGACAATGCATAATTCAAATGAAACTCCTTATAATAATCACGAAACAAAAAAGGAGTGAATTATGTGAAACGTATTTTATGTATGATTCTTTCGCTAATGCTTGTTTTCCTTGTAGCGTGTGGTAGCAACAATGGTACTGCATCAGGGGATATGCAAAACGGCGGGAACAACGGAAGAAATGACGGCTCATCCATGAATGACATGGCAGGCAATGGTATGGGGAATGCCGCAGATAACAACGGCAGTAACGGCATGAATAGTAGTATTGGACTCGGTGATAGCGGCACAGTCTTACCATTCAGCGATGGTGCAAGCGTAATGATTAATGATAAAGTTTATATGCTGACAGGAGAGATAATCCGTACCGATGAACTTGGCACCCAAATTCTTGCAACCTCCGGCGAGAATACAAGCGGTATGCCATCTGCAAATGGTGAGGGTTATGGAATTAGTCGAAATACCAAAGTCTATCAGATAAAGAACAACGAAACAAACGACTCAGTGGCGGTTGAAATCGAAGGCGTCTACTATCGTGCAACATTACACGAAACAAACAGTAAAATTGGTGATAATGCGGCTAAAAACGGCTCAAATGGCGGCATGGAAAATACAAATCGAAAGTCATCACAGGGTTTAGGCAATAGCATGAACTAAATGAAAATCCGCAGGAAAGGAAGTACCTTATCCTGCGGATTGTTTTTTACAGTAATGGTTGCCGTGGGTGTGGCGAATGTGGACTCTCTGTATTGAAGTTTGTAAGAATTAACTTGAAATCTTTGCTGTCACAAAATTCAGAAAACGGAATAATCGCTTCAGGCGTATCATCATAGACAGACAATGGGTATTGAAACCATTCCATATCGTTCCAATGGCCGAGTTTATATGTTACTTTTGAAAATACGGCAGCGGGGCGAAAACCGAGGCTGTGGTGGAATGCGGCACTTTTAGGGTTTGGGATAATAACTGCCGCAAATGCATTTTTGTACCCTTGACGGCGAAGCATCTCAAACAGGCAACTATACAATTTCGTAGCAACGTGGTTTCGCTGATACTTAGGGTTAACATAGATTGACAAGTTGACGCTATAGCGATATGCAGAACGCTGTTGATGACGTGATGCGTATGTATAGCCCAAAATGTTTCCGTCGTCGTCACAGCACACAAGCCATGGGAAGTCCTTGAGAATATTTGCCATTCTGTCACGAAACTCACTGACAGACGGAACAACTTCCTCTGCTGTAACAATTGAATTTTCAATAAAGGGAGTGTAGATGGAGAGGATAGCCTCTGCATCGTCTAATTTTGCGACTCTAATGTATTGTTTCATATATGTATTGTCCAATCGTCAGTATAGGTTATATTGCACCAAGTGTATGGAGCAACTCACGAGCAATAATTCGGTGTCCGTCACGTGTTGGGTGTACTCCATCGATAGAAAGGTCAACGGCAGGGGTAGTAAGTGCCGCCTTATACATTATTCCATCAAGCGGAATGAAAGCGTCAGCATACTTTACTGCAGCATTGCGGACAACTTGCTGTACTTCCCAAAGGCGAGTACGCCATTCTTCTTTGAAAGCGTCATGATGGAAAGCAAACGGCTCCATTATTACGATTTTTGCACCTGTAGCACGAGTTTTTTCTACGATTTTAGTGTAGTTTTCCTCAATCGATTTGATGTCGTAATTGATTTGAGAATCAGAATATGAGTGCCATACATCATTTATACCGATAAGGAGAGTCACTACGTCAGGCTTCAAATCAAGGCAGTCTGAGTCCCAACGCTCAAGCAACTGGGAAACACGATTACCGGAAATTCCACGATTGTAAAGAGTCAGGTTATAGTCAGGGAAAAGTGCATTTAATGTATCAATAGTCATTGCAGCATAACCTATTCCATTGACATTGATTTCATTACATCTACGCTTTGCATCTGTAATACTGTCACCTTGAAATACTATTGTGCTGCTTTTTGAAAAAAGCATGCTTATTACCTCCGGTTTATTGCCTTAGTACATTATATCACATGATAAGTATTTTTCAAGAGATAATCAATTTTTTTTGGAAGAGTGCGGAGGGTGATTGGCTTTTGTGTATAAAATAGATGCAGGAATTTCATCCAATCGAAGGGGTGATTTTTATCATCAAAGATAATTTCATTCATCCTCAATGGAGGCTTTCGTTAAATAACAATTATACTTCTTGACAACTTGCCATAAAAAGCGTACTCACTGCTATCAGGATAATTGCTACCAGTTTTTCACCGACATCTCCTCCTCATCCCACTTTTTCCACAACATATGGAAGTATAGAATGCACACCAAAAACATCAATGTATAGGTCACTGTACACCTCTGCCATAAGGCTAGAGCCTAGCAACAAAGCCGCTCTACCTGCATAATGGCTGAAATCACTCATCTCTACAGTCACATAGTCTATTTGCTTCCATTCATCCCTTAAACCCATATGACGTGTATATCCATACGACACTGTTGCTGTACTGCCCGAAATATCGTGAATAGCTAAACAGAAAACCCCATCATCACCTAGCCAATCTCCGACAAGTTTTTCTTCATTTGGTTCTAATTTCGTTGCTATTATTTCACTTTCTTCGATAAATTCCCATAGATCACTATCTCTGTGATACCGATATTGCAAAACCCTCTCTTCTGTTGCCGTGCCATATTCGCCTTTTGTTTCTATAGATACGGCAACGCTATCAATGTGTGTTTCTCTGTTGACATTGTGCGAAGTATTAATCTGATACTGATCATATTTTTCATAACGATCGCCGAGTTGTTCATAGATAACAGAATCTGGCACCCCTTTTCTCTCGTTTCCACACGCAGATAACGAAACTACCATTGTTATTGCGAGAAGCAGAGTTAATAATTTTTTCATTTTAAATATCCCCTTTCTTAACTCTTGAATATTATAAATTTTTCAAGGCATACTAATTATACTCAATATTTTAAGTATAGTCAAGGGGTTAAGTATGATAAAATTTATTTGGTGATAAAAATGATTAGTTATAAGCCGTTTTATGAAACTCTTTTAAGAAAAGGAATAACTGAATATAATCTGATATTTAAGCAAGGCTTTTCTGCTAATACATTTCATAGAATGAAAAAAGGCGAAGCCATAAACACAAAAACTCTTGATGCACTATGCTATGCACTTGATTGCACAGTCAGTGACATAATTGAATTTGTGAAAGAATAACACCCTTTTCCAAATGGAGAAGGGTGTTAGTGTTTATTTTTGATTTTGTATGCAGAATAGATGCGGTGTAATTTTGTGCCTTACTTCTTCACTATTACATATTACTTATTACTTTCCAAAAATCCGTATATTAATTTTTTAGTGAGAAGTGAAGAAGAAATAGTGAATAAGTAAAATCCGTACACTGTTGTGTACGGATTTTTGGTGGGAGAAGGTGGATACTCTGTGCCTCTTGATTTTTCGACCGCTCCGAGCGGTTGCGAAAAATCTGCGGTGCTCGAGACTAAACAGTCCCGAAATCCTATCGCGGATTTCGGGCTGCTTCGACGTAACCACCTTCGGTGGTTCTCATCGCACCATTTCAGACGCAAAACAAAAAATACACACTCGTTTGAGTGTGTATTTTTGTTTTGGTGGGAGAAGGTGGATTCGAACCACCGAAGTCATTGACAACAGATTTACAGTCTGCCCCCTTTGGCCACTCGGGAATTCTCCCATATGGAGCTGGTGAACGGAGTCGAACCATCAACCTGCTGATTACAAATCAGCTGCTCAGCCATTGAGCCACACCAGCAAATTAACCGACCTCAAAAACTTTCATCTCTGAAAGCCAGCTATTGTAGTATAACAGATTAGAACGGATTTGTCAACAATTATTTTTGATTTTTTTGCAAATTCGTTGTGCTTAACTGTTCACGAATAAGATTTAGCATTGTAGCCATTGAATCCGACAAAATAGATGCGTCAATTCCTTTGTCCCCGTAGTCAATTTCGTCATGGGAAATAGCGTCAAGTTTCATATCAAGTTCAAGCCGTTTCATTTGTGCATCAGACAACTCTGAAAAAGAACATTGAGGAATGGTAAACAACACATTCTCCTCACTACTGTGTGCCATATACAGATACCTGAGAACTTTGTATACAGCAAGGCTTAAATATGAACTTGCAGTATCCACAAGATCACGGCGTTTTGATGAGGAAAGGAGATTAAAGAGAATTGATATACACTCATCAATCATCGCATGACGTCGCATGGCAAGACTGTCAGCAGACTCAGAAGCATTACAAGCCGATGACGGCTTAACATTGATAGTTGGTGTATAACCAAGAAGAATGTCTGTTGATACACCATAAAATTTAGCGGCACGCAACAAGAAATCAAGACCGGGCTCACGTGCACCATTTTCGTAGTGTGATAAAAGAGCCTGTGATACACCCAATGCGGAGGCGGCATTACGTTGGCTGACGCCTTTTTCCTGTCTGAGTTGCGATAAAGTTTTTGGAAACTGTGCGACCATTACCAAACCACCTTCCAATAAAATAATTACGTGAAGATAGTATATCTAAAATATTTCAATTATGCAATAGAAATCGACAAAATAATTACAATTTTGTTAATATACACAACGAATTGTTTCAAAATTTGAGTAAATTCACAATAAAAATGGCTCCCATAAGGATTGGCTGGTGCACCATGTAGATATAAAAACTTCGTTTTCCACACCATGCAAGAGGTTTACATCTTAGATTATAGAAAAACTCAGGAAATTCACCATTAAAAATCGGGGTGCCTAACTGTGTACCAAACAGATAGAGAAATATCCACGGAAACAGCGGGAAATAGTCTGTAGATGAAAAGGCAGAATCTGTAAATCCAAACAACCACAGATGAGAAATTTCCGTGTTTATAGGGAAAATAAAAATAGTAATTGCAAACAACCCTCCCCACAGTAAATAGCCGATACTTGAGGGAATACGGCTTACAAAAGGCTTTAATGGCACGTATATAAGTGTTGCCAACGCAAGAAAATGAAGAATACCAAACACAACGTAACTTGACGGATTAAATAGATATGTTGTTATACTTACACATATTGCACCGACACCGATACGCAGTCCGTGATAAAGATTTGAACGGCTGATATGTGCAGATATACCTGAACAGAGGATAAATACTGAGCAGATAAGAAGTTGCAGCGTATCGCATATTGGATTTTTCAAGTAAATATACGGCACATCACAGAAGAATACAAGGTCGTAGAGGAAGTGATACGCCACCATTGCAATAATCATTATTCCCTTTGCTATGTCTATCGTTTCAATACGTCCGGCGACTTTAGAATGTTCTTTCATAAATACTCCTTAACACCACTTGCATTCATGTCCAATACCTATAACGAAACATACTTTTTCTGTAATTGCTAATCCGTTTTTATTTTTAAGGCAAACGATATATCTTGCGATTTAGTATATCAAAATTTATTCAATTACGCAATTTTTTTTTGGGGAACTATGAAGAAATAAGTTACTAAATATCAAACATTTATTTATAAAATTATCAAAATGAGTCTGCAAAATACTTTTTGCAGACTCATTTAGGGAAAGTGCGATCTATATAAACGCAGACAACCGAAATACGATTGGCTACGGAATTTTATCGCCTCACTGAAATAGTATGCCACAAAAATTCAATTTGTGACATATAAGAGTAACGCCAAGTCTTGACATAGTTGACATTTGGTTGTAAACTATATAAGTTAAGTAATAAAAATATCCACTTTTAAGTGGTTATGAAAAGGAATGGAAAAAATGAAAATTGCACCATCAATTTTGAGCGCAGATTTTGCAAATCTTGAAAGGGATATCCACCGTATTAAAGAAGGCGGTGCGGATTATGTTCACGTAGACGTTATGGACGGACATTTCGTACCTAATCTTACAATCGGTGCACCGGTAGTAAAGGCGTTACGCCGTATTACCGATATGCCTCTTGACGTACATCTTATGATACAAGAGCCTGACCGCTATCTTGATGACTTTATCAAGGCAGGTTCAGACATTATAACAGTGCATTATGAGGCGGACGGAGACACATTAGAGCAGGTGAAGAAAATTCGTGCTGCAGGTGTACGTGCGTGTGTATCTGTAAAGCCAGCAACGCCTGCTGACGTACTTGTACCTCTTCTTCCGTATCTTGATATGGTACTTGTAATGACGGTAGAGCCTGGATTTGGCGGACAAAGTTATATTGAATCTTGTTCCGATAAAATACGCTTTTTGCGAAAGGCTATTGACGAGGGAGGCTACAAATGCGAACTTGAGATGGACGGTGGTGCAGGAGCATCGAATATCGCCCACATCGCACAGTGCGGTGCTGATGTTGCAGTAGCAGGAAGTGCCGTATACGGAAAAAGTGACGTTGCAGCAGCAATCGCAGAATTAAAAGCCCTTGCAAAAGCATAAATAAGAAATGGAGAATAGATGCTATGAAAATGGGAATCGTAGTTTATGATCCTGTTTTCTAAATTATATATATCCTTATAAAACTCTCTAAATGGTTATATACAGGGAAATGTCGCAACACTATTATTTTATAAAAATGGTGTCAGAGTGTGTATATAAGACGATTAAAAAGTTTGACACAGAACTAAAAACACATAACATAAAAAGGACAATGGATAATCCATTGTCCTTTGGCTTTTTAATACGTCCGCATCTCAAATCTGCTTTAATGTGTCAGATCATTCCGTATCATGATCTTTGCTTTTATTGTGGCAAAACAACTTACTTCAAATCCTCATATAATCTTCTGATATTATCATATATGAATTCAGGCTTTACATCACTTTTTTCGAGGTCAGCCATTGTTCCCTCACCGCTTAACACAAAAACCGTACTTATACCCGCATTAGCACCGCATGCAATATCTGTATAAAGCCTGTCTCCCAAAAGCACAGTTTCTTCTTTTGAAAAACCCGTAGCGTCCATTGCAAGATATGCCATTTCAGGTTCAGGCTTACCAATAAACTTCGGGCGTTTTTTTGTTGCGTTATAAATTATGTCAGCAAAAGACCCACAATCAGGGACAAAGCCATACCATGTAGGGCATACCCAATCAGGATTTGTTGCAATATAGTCTATGTTTTCTCTAAGGAGAATGCACGAATCCTCAAGTTTCTGGAAAGTAATCTCTGTGTCGTTAGAAATGCAAAGACAATCTATTCCATCTTCTCTTTGGGTGGTTACGCAAAGACCTGCATCTTTTAATTGTTTTACAAAAGATTGCGTTCCAAATGCATATATTTTCTTATATTTCTTTTCCTTCAAATAACAAATTGTGGCATCGGTAGATGTCAAAAAGTCCTCTGCAGTTGCATAAATCCCCATTTTCTCAAGTTTTTCAACATATTTGTCAACACCTTTTGAGGAGTTATTTGTAAGAAAAATATATCTTCCTCCAATTGATTTTACATAGTTCAAAAAATCAATTGTTCCGTCAAAAATATCGTTATCAAGATATATTGTACCGTCCATATCTAGTAAAAATAGTCTTTTGCCTTTCAAATCACTCATCGCTATTCACCCAAAAATCCTGCTTGCCTGTGGAAATAGCCGTTGCTCCACAGGAAATCGCTTCGTTTATTTCTTCTTTTGTTTCTATAAGTCCGCCTGCTACAATAGGCGTTTTTAATTCATCTTTCAATCTACTTATTATTTTAGAAAGTGTTCCCGGCATTATTTCAATCATATCAGCCTTAGACATTTTGGCAGTTTCTACTGTTGTAGCAACAGATTGCGAGTCAACAAGGAAAAACCTCTGAACCGTAAACAATCCCTCTTTTTTTGCCATCTTAATTATATTTGTTCGGGTGCTTATTATACCGTCAATCCCTTGTTCTTTCACGAATCTGATTCCGTATTCATCTTTTCCTATACCCTCAGCCAAATCAAGATGTATAAAAATTTTTTTACCCGCAGAATGAACAAGTTCTGTCTGCTTTTTAATATCCGATATATTAGGCGAAAGCATAAATATTATATCAACTTTTGACTTTGACGCAATCAGAAGTTCTTCAGCACTTCTTGCCGCTGCAATTATCTTATATTTCTCCATCTTGCTCCTCAATTAAGGCATATTCCGGATAGCCACTACATTACTACCAAATACATTCTCAATTATAACATCTTCTACGGCAATTGGCAATACAGGACAGGCTTTATTTATAATTTTCATTGCTTCAAACATCTTTTCCTTTGGTATTGGGGAAGCCGTTTTTACCGGGAGTATTTCACCTGTCTTACATCTTACAGTTGTGGTAATGGTACGCATAGGTGCTATGCATTCATTCTCAGCATATACCTTTCCTCTCGGGCAACTGTTTCCACTTACTTCAACTTCTCCGTTATCCTTTATCTCTGCAACAAGACTGCATCCCACAGGACACACTATACAGGTTAATTCTCTTTTCATAATTAAAACTCCTCAAGATAAAAGTTAAGTTCCGTACAATTTGCTAAACTACTGTTTTTCAAAGTAATTTTTTCCATTTCACCTGGACTTACTTTTGCTTTTTTCTTGGAAAGCAGAACATTTTCACCGTTACTTACGCAAATTTTTACATTATTAAACACGTTGGATACTCTGAAATAAACCGTTACGTCCTTTTTCTCGGTTATTCTTTGAGGCACGGTATATCTGATTTTGCCGTCTGTTTTAATATCAATACTGACGCTTTCCTTATTAGCGTTGTTAATATAATTAACAGCACCCATTGCGGCAATTTCTGCTTCTTCTGAAACAAAATCCACCAAATCATGTACATGCAAAACATTTCCGCAAGCAAAAATTCCGTTGCAGGATGTATGCCTGTTCTGGTCAACTACTGCTCCGTTTGTGAATCTGTCAATGCAGATTGATGCTTTCTTTGAAAGTTCATTTTCAGGAATCAAACCAACCGATAAAAGTAGTGTGTCACATTCAATAAATTCTTCTGTTCCCGAAATTGGTTTTCTGTTTTCATCCACCTTTGCGATGGTTACACCCGAAAGCCTTTCTCTGCCGTGAATTTCAACTACGGTATGGCTTAATTTTAGAGGGATATTGAAATCGTTAAGGCATTGCTCAATATTTCGTGCCAGTCCACCCGAAAACGGCATAAGTTCGCAGACACATTCTACCTTTGCACCCTCTAATGTCATTCTTCTTGCCATTATAAGACCGATGTCACCCGAACCTAAAATGACAACCTTTTTGCCGGGCATATATCCTTCTAAGTTCACAAGTTTTTGTGCAGTTCCGGCACTGTAAATACCTGCGGGACGAGTTCCTGCAATATTTAAAGCACCCTTTGCACGCTCACGGCAACCCATGGCAAGGATTATCGCCTTTGCCTTTATCTGGAAAACTCCCTCTTCACTGTTTGTGGCTGTTATGACTTTATCTTCTGTAATATCCAGCACCATAGTGTTAAGTTTGTATGCTATTCCTAAATCTCTTACCTGCTTTTCATATCTCCACGCATATTCAGGACCTGTAAGTTCTTCGCCAAATCTGTGCAAACCAAATCCATTATGTATGCACTGCTGTAGAATTCCGCCCAAAGAACTGTCTCTTTCCAGTATCAGTATATCACGGATTCCTTCTTCATAGGCTTTTATTGCGGCACTCATTCCTGCAGGGCCTCCGCCAACTATAACCAAATCTATCATATTACTTATCCTCCTTGGTTTTGCCCACTATAACTTTTGATGTGCCTCCGCATTTTGTAATATCCTCGCAAGAAATTTTCATTTCCTCTGCAAGCAATTTTATAATATACGATGAGCAAAATCCGCCCTGGCATCTTCCCATTTGTGCTCTTGTTCTGCGTTTTACTCCGTCAAGGTCATGAGGCTTTGGATTTGTTCGAATTGCTTCTAAAATTTCACCCTCAGTTACACTTTCACATCTGCAAACTATTTTTCCAAATGCTTTATTTTCAGCAATAATTTTATTTTTTTCTTCAATGCTTGCGTTCTTAAAATAGTGCATAGGTTTTCTTGTTGGGTTATAGTTCTCTTTACTAACAAGTTTTTCTCCCTGTTCTATCAGCATATCTCTCACCATATTTGCTATGGCAGGAGAAGCAGAAAGTCCCGGAGATTCAATACCTGCAACATTGATAAATCCTTGTTTAGGGGAATTGATTATAAAGTCACCTGTATCGCCAACAGCACGCAGACCGCAAAAGGAAGTGATTGTTCCACCAAACGGAACACCTTTCATATTTTCGTTTGCCTCTTTAATTATGTGTGCAAAGCCTTCCATGGTTGTTGCCTTGTTTTCTTTATCCGTTATGTCCACTGAGGTTGGTCCTGTCAGCAAATTTCCGTCAACTGTAGGCGACACTAAAATGCCCTTACCCATTTTTGACGGTGTTCTGAATATAGTGCTTTTTACTAATCCGCCAAACTCCTTATCAAGCAAGATGTATTCTCCCTTACGCGGATTAATATTAAATGAGTTATCCCCAACCATTTTGGCAATTTTATCCGCATAAATACCTGCAGCATTTATGATGTATCGGGTCTTTATACTGTCCTTTCCCGAAACAACTTCGTAGACGCCGTCAATTTCTTTTATGCTCAGAACTTCAAAATTTGTTCTTAGTTCTGCTCCGTTATCCATGGCATTTCCGATAGCCGCCACAGTAAGTTCATATGGGCATACAATAGAACCTGTTGGTGCATAAAGTGCACAAATTACATTATCAGAAATATTTGGTTCTAATTCTTCCAGTTCTTCTTTTTCTAAAATTCTAAGGTTTTCAACACCGTTTTCTATGCCTCTTTTTAAGAGTCCTTCAATAACATTTCTGTCGTCCTCATTAAAGCCAATTACCAAAGAACCGTTATTTTTGTATTTAACTCCCAGTTCCTCAGTAACCCTTTTCATCATTTTTGAGCCTTCGACATTCAGTTTTGCTTTAAGGCTGCCTTCTTTTGCATCAAAACCGGCATGTACTATGGCAGAATTTGCCTTTGTTGCTCCCATTGCAACATCGTTTTCTTTTTCCAATACGGCTATTTTCAGGTTGTATGCAGAAAGGGTTCTTGCAATCATTCCACCCACAACTCCTGCACCTATAATTACTACATCATACACAATATGCACTCTCCTTTACAACAAAAAAAGACGCACCAAAATAAACATACGTTTATTTTGATACGTCTCCAAATCTCTGTATCGTTTACATTATACCATAATAGCATAATATTGTCAATCAGTTTCTCCGAATTTGTGTTCATATCTTTTGGGAATAAAAACATACAGAATGATTGACTATTATCTGATGTTATGATAAAATATATTGATATAAAAGTTTGAAAAATAAAATCAAATGGTGTCAAAATGGTGTCAAACCAACTGTGAAACCTTGAAATATAAGGAGATGTGAAATAAATGAAAATGGGTATAGTAGGCTTGCCAAATGTTGGCAAGAGTACCTTGTTTAATGCAATTACAAACGCAGGTGCAGAGAGTGCAAACTATCCGTTCTGTACCATCGACCCTAATGTTGGTGTAGTTGCAGTACCTGATGAGCGTATGGACGCATTGGCAGAGATGTATAACCCTGAAAAGTACACTCCTGCCGTAATCGAATTTGTTGACATCGCAGGTCTTGTTAAGGGAGCATCAAAAGGTGAGGGACTTGGCAATAAGTTCCTTGCAAATATCCGTGAGGTAGATGCTATTGTTCACGTTGTACGTTGTTTTGAGGACGAAAATATCGTACACGTAGACGGCAAGGTTGACCCTGCTCGTGATATTGAGGTTATTAACCTTGAACTTATACTTGCGGATATGGAAGTTCTTGAACGCCGTCGTGACCGTGCCATGAAAGCGGCAAAGGGCGATAAAAAGTACGTTGCTGAGGTAGAACTTATTGAACGTCTTATTGCTCACTTGGAAAACGGACAGTCTGCTCGTACATTTGAGGCAAGTGACGAGGAGAGAAATATTATTGACGAGTTTTCACTCCTTTCAGGAAAGCCTGTAATCTATGCGGCAAATATGGACGAGGACGGCTTTATCAATTTTAAGGGCAACGGAATGTATGATAAAGTATGTGAAATTGCATCGGCTGAGGGTAGTGAAGTGCTGCCTATCTGTGCGAGAATTGAGCAGGAGATAAGTGAACTGCCCGACGATGAAAAGGGAATGTTCTTAGAGGAACTTGGTATAAGTGAGTCAGGCCTTGCACGTCTTATCAAGGTAAGTTATCGTCTGCTTGGACTTATTTCATATTTAACGGCAGGTCCAAAGGAAGTTCGCGCATGGACAATTAAGCAAGGTACAAAAGCACCGCAGGCAGCCGGTAAAATTCATACCGACTTTGAACGTGGATTTATCCGTGCCGAATGTATTGCGTTTGACGAGTTGATGGCGTGCGGTTCAATGACCGTGGCAAAGGAAAAGGGCCTTGTACGAAGTGAAGGCAAGGAGTATGTCATGCGTGACGGTGACGTTGTCTTGTATCGATTTAACGTATAAGGTTCAGGCAATAATATTTGAAGAGACACCTCAGCGGATAAACTGCTGAGGTGTTACTTTTATAGACAAAAAAACCACCGCAAAAGGTTTGCCTTTTGCGGTGGTTGCTGTTTTTATAAATTAGTCTATTAGAAAATAGAGAATGTTACGAACAGAGAGGAAAGGAGAGATGCTACAAGAGATACAACAGTAATCTGAGTATTGATAGAAGGACCTGCAGTATCCTTGAAAGGATCGCCTACGGTGTCACCGATAACAGCAGCCTTGTGAGCGTTGCTACCCTTACCACCCTCGTTACCTGCCTCAACGTACTTCTTTGAGTTGTCCCAAAGACCGCCGGCGTTGGACATGAACAGAGAGAGAAGAAGACCGGAAACGATATTACCAAGAAGGAATCCGCCGATAGCCTCAGCACCGCCGATGAAACCAACAGCAACAGTAGAAAGAATTGCAACTGCACCTGCAGGAAGAAGTTCACGAAGAGCACCTGTTGTAGCGATGTCGATACACTTGTCGTATTCGGGCTTTGCAGTACCTTCACGAAGACCTGCGATTGTGTTGAACTGACGATGAATTTCAGCAACCATTCTCTGAGCATTCTTGTCAACGCCAAGGATAAGCATTGCAGAGAATACAGCAGGGATAGCAGCACCAATGAGAACACCAAAGAATACGGTGGGATCCATGATGTTGAAACCAGTGAGCAGTTCTGTACCGCCGTTGTTAACGATAGCAGCGTTAGCCTCGGACATGAAAGCACCGAGAAGAGAAATAACAGTAAGACCGGCAGCACCGATGGAGAAGCCCTTAGTAACAGCCTTAACAGTGTTACCGGCAGAGTCAAGTTCGTCAGCAATACGGATTGTTTCTTCGCCAAGGTTGCCCATTTCAGCAAGACCACGAGCGTTGTCAACAATAGGACCGTAAGCGTCATTGGAGATGATCATACCAACGATGGAAAGCATACCAACAGCAGCCATGGAAATACCGAAGATACCATTTTGAGTAGTTGCACCAGGCTCTAACATACAGATGTTGTATGCAGCAAGAGAGGAGATAGCAATACCAATCATTGCAGGAAGAGCGGAGATAAAGCCGTAAGCGGTACCGGAAAGAATTGTGAACGCAGGACCGGAAGCAGAAGAATGTGCACACTTCTTAACGATAGGCTTAGAATCGTCTGTGAAGTAGTCGGTAGCAAGACCGATGATAGTACCAACAAGAAGACCTACGGAAGATGCACCCCAGATGTACCAAGAGAAACCTGGGATAACGTAAGTAACAACTGCGGAAAGTACAAGGAAAATACCTGTTGTAACGTAGGTGGAATTGTTAAGAGCCTTTGTGGGGCTACCGTTTTTACCGATACGAGCAGCAGCAATACCAAGGATAGAAGAAAGGAGACCGAGGATTGCGTAGCAGAATACCATACCTACATTGTCAAAGCCATTTGAAAGGCCCTGTGCGATAACGAGAGCAGAAACCATAGATGCAACGTTGGAGTCAAAAAGGTCAGCACCCATACCGGCAACGTCACCTACGTTGTCACCTACATTATCAGCGATAACAGCGGGGTTACGAGGATCGTCCTCAGGGATACCAAGTTCAACCTTACCCGTAAGGTCGGCAGCAACGTCAGCAGTTTTTGTGAAGATACCGCCGCCTGCCTTTGCAAACAGAGCAAGAGAGGAAGCACCGAAGGAGAAACCAAGAAGGATAGAAGCATCACCAACAACGGCAAGAACTGCTGCAACACCAAGGAGAGAGCAGCCTACAACGAGAAGACCCATAACGGAGCCGCCTCTGAAGCCGATAAGGAATGCGGGCTTAATACCCTTCTGAGCAGCCTCTGCACAACGAGCGTTGGACAAAGATGCAACGAGGATACCAATCTTACCTGCAATAGCAGAAAGAACAGTACCAATGATGTAGGCGATAGCCATTGCAACATTCTTTCCAATGTTTGCACTGCTCCAAACAGGAGTGGGCAATACAAGGAAGATAATGGCTGCGATTGCCAGCGAGAAGATTGCAAGAATCTTGTACTCACGAGACATAAATGTGTTTGCGCCCTGCTTAATCAAACCTGAAACTTCAATGATTTTTTCATTGACAGTACTCTGTTTCTTTACCCACAGATACAAATATGCAGCAAATGCAAATGCAAGTGCTGAAGTGAGGAAAGAGAGGGCAAGGAATGTGCTGAGTGACATTAGATTTTCCTCCTAATGAATATTTAGTTTTGTCTCGGAAAGAGAGTGGATTAAAAGATTAAGCCCTTGTGCTTTAGCAAAAATAAGACGAAACAAAAAGTTTTGTCTAACATCTTCACCAGTCGCAACAAACTGTATATATGGTATGTACGACAAAAACGAGCAAATGGCACGCTTTTCGACGTTTTACAAAAACGGACAGTAAGACCAATAATACTTTGTGACCTACTCCATTAAATTCCAGACAGCATCCATTATAACATGTAATTTTCCCAGTGTCAACGAGATAATACAATAGTGTAACATATTAAATGTAAACCTACAATATTTTTACTATAAAAGAAAAAATAAGGCTTGACAAACGCTTTACTACGTGTTAAAATAGTCAAGCATTATAGATCCGGGTGTAGCTCAGTTTTGGTAGAGTACTTGAATGGGGTTCAAGGGGCCGTGAGTTCGAATCTCGTCACTCGGACCAAAAATAAACGACAATTTTCGACAAGAAAATTGTCGTTTATTTTTGTACTTTTATCTTTTCACTATTCTCTCTTCACTCTTCACTAAAATTGTCGTTTCAAGATAAGAGATAAAAGAGAATAGAGAAGAGAAAAGGTAGTTTTTCTTACGCAAAACAAAATTTATAAATATCTCTATGGTTCTACTTTCCCAGAAAAAAGCAGATTTCTTATGGAAATCTGCTTTTTTTATATAAAATTTGCGATATATGATGTGTTTACCAGAATACTATTTACCTAAAATGTTTATTTTGGCAATAACCTGTTTCGTAACAGGTATTTCGTTTTCCCCTTCACTGTCACCGATGCTGTCGGCAACAGGTATGCCACTTGTAATTGCACCAAATGACGCAAATTCTCCGTCAAGGGCAGGAAGTGTCGTTAAACAGATAAAGAACTGACTGTCAGCCGAGTTGAAATCGTCTATATAACGTGCCATGGACAGTACACCACGGTTGTGTTTTAATGTATTGTTCCAACCATTTTTCATAAACTCACCACGAATTGAATAGTCTAAACTACTTCCCTCGCCGCCTTGAATAAGTGTGTTGTCAATAACTCTGTGGAATGTAACACCGTCATAATATCCGAGATTTGCAAGAGAAATGAAGTTTGCAACTGTAATAGGAGCAATATCGTAGTAAAGTTCACCTTCCATACGCTCGCCTGACTCCATGACGATTTCAAAGGGTATAGGGGCAGTTAAATCGTATGCAGATAAGTCAAACTCCTTTACGTTAGAAATAACGGACTTTTCTCCGTTACAGGAAACAAGAAAAAATAGTGATAATAAAACCAAAATAAAAGCAATTACTTTTTTCATAGGTACACACTCCCTTTAACAAATTATCTTTTTGAAAACAATACCACATCTAATAAAACAATTCAACTGTTTTCTATTGAACATTGAAAAGTTGCAACAAATTTCCATATATTAAGCGGACGGATATTATTGAAATAATGGTTGACGTAAAGCCTCAAGAATTGTATAATAAATATAATAATGGTGTACTGTGTCATTTTAGCAGTTTTCACTTTATTTAAGATGTATTACGTCACTCGTTGACGAAAGGAGCAAGTTCACCTAAACTTATGGTGAATTATAGATAATATGTGGATTAGTGACTCTTGGAAAGATTTTGAACTAATAGACTGTTCAAATGGAGAAAAGTTGGAGCGATGGGGAAAATACCATCTTGTAAGACCGGACCCACAGGCAATTTGGACACCTCAAAGGGACAACAAATATTGGACACATCCTGATGCAAAATACAGCCGCTCAGGCACAGGTGGCGGCCATTGGAAAAACTACAACTTGCCTCAAAGTTGGCAGGTGTCATACAGAGAACTTGTATTTAATGTAAAACCGATGGCATTTAAGCACACGGGTATTTTTCCTGAGCAGGCGACAAACTGGGATTTTGTTCAAAAGAGAACTAAAGAGCGTCTTGCTAAGGGCAAGAGCATGAACATACTCAACTTGTTTGCATATACAGGAGCGGCAACGATTTCGGCGGCAGCGGCAGGAGCAAGTGTGTGCCATGTTGATGCGGCTCGTGGTATGGTTGCGTGGGCAAAGGAAAATGCTCAATCATCAGCTGTAGCAGACCGCCCAATTCGTTGGATAGTAGACGATTGTTCAGGATTTGTTGAACGTGAAATTCGACGTGGCAGACGGTACGATGCAATTATTATGGATCCTCCGTCCTACGGCAGAGGACCAAGTGGACAGGTGTGGAAGATTGAGTCTGACCTGTATGACTTTGTAAAACTCTGTTCAGGTGTTTTAAGTGATGACCCTGATTTTGTACTTATCAGTTCATACTCGACAGGACTTGCACCGTCAGTTTTAGGATATGTACTTGGTCTGACAGTAGCAAGCCGATTTGGCGGACACGCCGACTGTCAAGAATTGGGACTTCCTGTAACAAAAACAGGATACCCATTACCTTGCGGAGCGAGTGCAAGGTGGACGAGAGATTAAATACTGACTTCCTCAACGGTGGGAGAGAGGGTTAATTTATGGAAACAATTATCAAGACTACGAACCTTAACTATCGTTACGTCAACATTGAAGGTAGCGAGATAGATGCAATTCGAGGGCTGGATATTGATATAAAAAAAGGTGAATTTGTAGCGGTGCTTGGTCATAACGGGTCGGGAAAGTCAACCTTTGCAAAGCACTTAAACGCAATTTTACTGCCGTCAGGCGGTAAAGTTTGGGTGAAGGGAATGGATACCGCAGACGAAGAACTTCTATTCAAAATTCGTCAGACAGTAGGCATGGTATTTCAAAACCCGGACAATCAGATAGTGGCAACGGTTGTTGAGGAGGACGTGGCATTTGCACCTGAAAACTTAGGTGTAGAACCTACACAAATACGCACTCGTGTAGATGACGCTTTACGTGCTGTTGGTATGCATAAGTATCTCCACCACTCTACAAACCAACTGTCTGGTGGACAAAAACAACGTATTGCAATTGCAGGCATTATTGCAATGCAGCCTGAATGTATTATCATGGACGAGCCGACGGCAATGCTTGACCCAATCGGCCGCCGTGAGGTTATGAAATCAATTAAAAGACTTAATTTGGAACTTGGTATCACTGTGGTACTTATTACTCACCACATGAACGAGGCGGCAATGGCTGATCGTATTATCGTTATGAATGACGGCAAAAAACTAATGACCGGTACACCTCGTGAAGTTTTTGCTAAAAGCAATGAGTTATATGATGTAGGCTTGGCAGTACCTCAAACAGTAGAACTTGTGCAGGGTATTTGTGACGCCGGTGTAGAAATTGACACTACTGCATTGACAGTTGATGAATGTGCCAAGGCAGTATATGATGCACTTCATTGTGCAGGTAAAGTGTGACCGAAGGGAGAAAAACAGGTGGAATACATACTTGAAGCAAAGAATTTGTCATTTGTATACT
The DNA here is from genome assembly GCA_045639125.1 of Eubacteriales bacterium. Taxonomy (GTDB): domain Bacteria; phylum Bacillota; class Clostridia; order Oscillospirales; family QAMX01; genus JAZUCL01. The sequence continues at coordinate 19,245 of JAZUCL010000009.1, forward strand.
CTGTTAATACACCTTTCGAGCATCACGCATTAACAGATGTTTCTGTTGGTATCCGCAAAGGTGAGTTTGTAGGAATTATCGGACATACAGGTTCAGGTAAATCTACACTCGTACAGCACTTAAACGGCCTTATAAAGCCGACTACGGGCAGGGTACTTCTTGACGGACAAGATATATATGCAAAGGACTACCCTCTGCGACAAGTTCGTTTTAGAGTAGGACTTGTGTTTCAGTATCCTGAATATCAACTTTTCGAGGAAACTGTAGCAAAGGATATTGCATTTGGACCTGAAAATATGGGGCTTTCCCGTGAGGAAATTGAACAGCGAGTCTTAGATGCGGCACGATTTGCAGGTGTCCGTGAGGAATTACTCCAAAAATCTCCATTTGAATTGTCAGGCGGACAGAAACGCCGTGTTGCAATCGCAGGCGTTATTGCAATGCGTCCCGATGTACTGATTTTAGATGAACCAACGGCAGGTCTTGACCCACGAGCAAGAGATAAAATCCTTGCACAGATTAAAAACTACCACGAAACGACAGGTGCAACTGTTATTTTAGTTACTCACAGTATGGAGGATATTGCAAGTACCGTTTCACGTCTGCTTGTTATGAATGACTCACGTCTTGTAATGGACGGAACTCCGCAGGAGATATTCCGTCACGGTACAGAACTTGAAAGTATGGGCCTTGATGTACCGCAAATCACAAAGGTATTTATAAAACTTCGTGAGATGGGTGTGCCTGTTGAGGATTCAGTCTATACGGTTAAGTACGCAAAAAATTTAATATTGGAAATGATTGGCAAGGAGGGACATCATGCTTAAAGATATTACCCTCGGTCAGTACTTTCCGGGCAATACTGTAATACATCGACTTGACCCACGTGTAAAATTAGTGGTTACAATGGCGTATATTGTTGTGCTGTTTTTTGCAAAAGGGCCTGTCAGTTACGGAATTTGTCTTGCGGCACTTCTTTATGCGATTTTCGCATCGAAAATCAGTTTGAAAACTGTACTCAAAAGTATGAAACCTCTGTTGTTTATTATCATCTTTACCGCCGTTTTGAATGTGTTCTACGTCCAGGCAGAATCCTATTTCTTTGAGTGGGGATTTTTGCGTATCTCATGGCAAGGTATTGAAACTGCCGTGTATATGGCACTTCGTATCGCAATGCTTGTGGCAGGTTCATTTGTATTTTTGACCTACACCACATCACCAATTATGCTCACTGACGGTATTGAACATCTTCTTACACCACTTAAAAGGTTTAGAGTACCTGCCCATGAACTTGCAATGATGATGACTATAGCACTTCGATTTATCCCGACACTTATAGAGGAAACGGATAAGATAATGAACGCACAAAAAGCAAGAGGAGCAGACTTTGAAAGTGGAAATATTCTTGCCAGAGCAAAGGCGTTAGTACCTATTCTTGTACCCTTATTTATAAGTGCATTTCGCCGTGCCGATGAACTTGCGGTAGCGATGGAATGTCGCTGTTATCGTGGCAGTGAGGGAAGGACACGTCTGCGTCAACTTCGTATGGTGCGTCTTGACTATATTGCTTGCGTAGTAACTGCTTTGTTGTTTACCGCCGTAATCATTTGCGGCATGGTTTTTGGTATATAACAGGTGATTTTATGAATATTGCGTTTGTATTATCCTATACAGGAACAAATTTTCACGGCTGGCAACGTCAGAAAAATGCCGTGACAATTCAAGAAACAGTTGAAAATGCAATTTTTAATGTCACAGGAAATAGAGTACACGTTTCAGGCTGTGGAAGAACAGATGCAGGCGTTCATGCCAGAATTTATGTTGCAAACGCACATCTTGATACTACGGTACCTCTTGAACGTCTGCCATTTGCATTAAACTTCCACCTGCCTGACGACATCTGTGTATTTCGTGCTGTTAAAGTGCCTTCAAACTTTGATGCACGTTTTTCTTGCGAGAAGAAAGAATACACATACAACGTGTATGCATCTACATTTCGTGACCCATTCCACTTAAATCGTGTAGGATACTTCCCGTATCAAATTGACGTTCAAAAGATGTCACAAGCGGCACAGTACTTTGTAGGTACCCACGACTTTTCTGCGGTGCGAACAATAGGAAGTCACGTCCAAACGACAGTGCGTACCATACACTACTGCGAGGTAGAATCAAAAGATAAAATTGTGACGGTACGAGTCTGTGCCGACGGGTTTTTATACAATATGGTGCGGGCGATTACAGGCACACTTTTATATGTTGGAATAGGTAAAATTAAACCATCTGAGATAGCCGATATACTAAAAGGCAGAGACAGAGGTGCGGCAGGTCCCACGGTATCACCTGACGGATTATTCATGACAGGACTTGCGTATCGATTAGACCATCTTGGCAGTGCAGTGCTTGCAACACCTGATACAGACGGCTTAATTAGAAAAATACGATAGAAGAGAGGACAGACATTATGCGATATACGATTGCACCAAGCGGTGACTTATCAACTTGTTTAGCACAAAGACAGTTGAAAGTACTTTATTGGATGAAGAATACGGCACTTATCGGACTAATTGCATCTTTGGTTTTGTCTTTGTACGCATTCCGTACAGATATGTTGGAGGCTTATACTGCAATAAAATCTGAAATGCAGGTAGAACGTATAAGTGAAACGACAGCAGACTCCGCACTTATCTATTTTGAGCCTGACAGCACAAATATTTTTTCTCTCTTTAAGAGTAACCTTGCGGTACTTAACCGTGGTACATATAAACTCTACTCTCCCGAAGGCAAAGAACTGTTTGCAATACAACTTGGATATTCCCGTCCTGGTCTCAGTATTTCCGACAATTACGTTGTTGCTTTTGACAGAGGTAATCGTAACTTTTCCGTATATGAACAGCGTTCCCTTGTGAAAAACATGGAGGCAGAAGGTTCAATTATAAGCCTAAGCCAAAATAAAGACGGTTTTATTGCAGTGGTGCATGATGATGAGGCATATCGAGGTGCAGTGTCGGTATATGACAACTATCAAAACCTTGTATATCAATGGCATACCTCCGACTACTATATCCTCCGTGCCACCGTATCTCCGGACGGACAGTACCTTGCAGCCGTTGCGTTGACGCAAGTGGATGGACAATACACTTCAAAACTTGTATTATTCCGTCTTGATGAGGAAAAACGTCATGCAGAAGTTGATATAGTATCAACTTTGGCGGCTGATATACATTTTCTGTCTGACCAAATCCTTTGTGTAATCGGTGACAATGCCGCAATGCTCATTGACACAGACGGCAATATAGTTCAGCGTTACGACTACGGTGAAAATACCCTAAAGACTTGTACAAAGGGAAATAATTATGTAATTCTTGCCACAGTAAACGGTGCATCGGGTCTCGGTTCAAAACTTGTAAAATTGTCTGCCAAGGGCATTGGCGAATTTGAAACGAGCGATGAAGTACGTAAGATTAGTGCCGCCGGCAACTATATTGGCGTATTATACACATCAGGCATACAGATGCTCAACAGCAATCTTGAACCTATAAACGATACTGTTGAAGTATTCAGAGTCCGTGATATTTTGACCAATGGTGACGGAAAACTGATGCTTATTTATTCTGCCGAGGCAGGCTATGTAGATATTATAACTCCTCTTCTTCCATAAAGGAGGCTATATATGAATATTGCCCCATTGATTTTTGACATTGTATTAGTAGTAGTTTTTGCAGTCTGCGTCTATAACGGTGGCAGAAACGGATTTCTTCGTGCCATTGCATCTCTTTTAGTATCTGTGCTTGCCCTTGCAGGTGCCGGGTACGCAACTATGAGTTTTGCACCAGTCGTTAGTGATCAGTACGTAAATCCCGCAATTACATCTACTCTTCAAACGCAACTTAAAAATAACATAAGCGAATCTACTTTGGAAACAGTTGATATGCTTATCTCCAACACGGAGAATATATTCTCAACTTTCTCTAATATGTGGGAAAAAGACGATGAAACGAAAGTAGAAGCGAAAGAGGAAGTAACTGATAACGAGAATACAGACGAGGAAAACCCCAAAAATACAAATGACTTAGTAGCATACATTTCAACGGCAGTTGGAAATGCCGTCACGTCTGTTTTGATGTTTATAGTTTTATTCGCACTACTGCTTGCAATACTCCGTGTACTAATTGATAAACTCCGATTTGTCAATAAAATACCAATAATAGGGCCGTTAAATATGTTGCTTGGTGCAGTGCTCGGTGCGATTACAGGTGTACTTATACTTGGTATACCACTGTGGCTTATAGTCAATGTACTTCCCGGTGTGTTCAAGGTAACATCTATACTCGACCCACAAATCCTTGAAAACAGTTATGTTTTATCCTTTGTAATGAAATATCTTCCACAATAAAGATAAAAAACAGTATGATAACAGTCATACTGTTTTTTTACTATCCACCAAATAGCCACTTGAGAAGATAAAGAAGTCCTAACCCGGGCAGTCCTCCGACACCGATAACAGCGGCATTTATAAAGTTGAAGCCTAAAGTTACCGGATATGATGTATATGTAGCCACCAAATCAGATACGGCAAGAAGTACAAAACCAAGTGCCGTATTTGCAACTATACTAAAAATCTTTCGTACAGGTACTGAAAAAATCCTCATGGCAGTCAATAGGACAATGACTGCAAAAATACTAAAAAGAATTGATTCAGGCAAGAGCATCGACCTCCTTATCATGAGTTGACGAAATACTTTCATTATGTTTAGACACGTCGCAAGTTGCCTCTTTTCTTGCAAGTGACAGAAGATATGCGTGATATGCACGCAGATATTTTATTTCATATATAGACGCATCAAGTAAAAGCCAATCGGTAGTGTTGTTGAAAATATTGTCAGCGACTTCAGTACGAATACGCAGGGCGTTTATTCCACGATTAAGTGAGTTTTTATCCACCTTTTCTCTTTTCATACAGTTCGTCCTTTCATAATCAGTATATTGAAAGTTTTTCCGAATATGACAAAAATATACGTTAAAAAGTGAAAGATAAATTGAAATCAGGAAAAAACTATGGTATGATAGGAAAGACGACTAAAAAGGGGTGTTATATGAATAAATCGAAACTCCTTGACCAAATACGTGGCATTGACGATGAAACACATCGTAGATTTGCAAACGCACTTGATAGGGCAGAACGTGCCGCACAAGGAAAAGGTATGACTTACGCAGGATTTTTTGATCCAAGCCGTTATGCACTTTTAGCACCTATTCTTAATAAGACAGGCGTAGCGTATCGAATAGATACAGGCACAGCATCTAAAGAGGCGGAGCGGGCAGTAATTTTGTTTTTGCCTGACTACTATGAAAATTTACCGCAAGAATTGTTGACACAACTTGATGAGTATCCGATTTGTGCCATTAGAATAAAGGTGTCCGGACTTTCTCAATCCGGCAAGACGCTGACGCATCGTGACTATCTGGGTACACTTATGGGCCTTGGTATTCGCCGAGATACGATAGGTGACATATACCCAAATAAAGACGGCTGTGTACTTGCCTGCCTAAAGGAAATTGCACCACATATTATAGCAAGCGTTGAAAAGGTATCATCTTTGTCTGCTTGCGGGACAAAGTGTGCACTTACAGACCTAATACCGCCGAAACCTCAAATTCGTGAAATTCGAACAACTCTTGCATCCCTTCGCCTTGATAGTGCAGTTGCAGACAGTTTTGGAATATCTCGTGGTGATGCACAAGAGGCTATCAGAAAAGGACTTGTGACGAAAAACTGGCTTGAATGTAAGAATGTGTCTGAGGAAGTTGCTGCAGGCGATAAACTGTCAATGCAGGGTAAAGGCAGAGCAAGGATAGTAGAGTGTGATAAAATCACAAAAAAAGGAAATATATTTACAGTTATTCACAAATATATTTAGTATATTAAGGTTAAAAAACTAAAATGATAAGAAAAGAGAATAAGAAATGTATACGATTTTAAGAGCAGAATCAATGGAAGAAACGCTTGCTCTTGCCCAAAAAGAGGAGAATAGAGCCTATATAAACAAAGAAACTTGGAATCATATAATGCCTAATGCTTCAAAACCTTTGACATGGGCAGTTGTAACCCACTCAGATGACCGCTTTTTTGTTGTAATGCGTTCATACGAAACGGAACTTCGCCGTGAAATTCACGAGAATTGGGGTAAAGTATTTACTGACAGTTGTATGGAGTTTTTCTTCTCACCATGCCCCAAAATTCGCTGTAATTACTTTAATATGGAGGTAAGTGCAAGCGGTGCATTACACATTAAATATGGCAAGCAACGCTATTACAGAAGAAGAGCAAATGAAGATATATCTTTGTATAATTTGAAAGTTGAAATAACTGATACTTACTGGCAAAGTATATATGAAATTCCATATTCCGTTATTCGTGAGAAAGCACATGAATTTGAGGGTAAAAGCGGTGATGTGATTTCAGGCAACTTCTACAAGTGCGGTGACATGGCAAAATATCCCCATTGGCTTCTTTGGAATGAGCCTGACATTAAGGACTGCCCTTATCCTGAATTTCATTTTCCTGAAGGATTTGGCGATATTATAATCGCATAGAAAACGTTGACTGTCTGAAACGGACATTTTCTAAAGAAAGGGAACGGCAAATGATAGATATATCCGTCAATGGACTTCAAAAGTTTTTTGGAGACTTCCAACTTCTTAAAAATATCACATTTGATATTGAGGAGGGGGAGAAGGTCGGCTTAATCGGCACAAACGGAGCGGGCAAGACTACACTCCTTAAAATACTTATATCCCTTGCAACGAGTGGAAATGCCTCTGACCCATCGCTGTTTGATGATGGAACGGCACACGTTAACAAGGGAAAACGTGTAGGTCTTATTGACCAGATCCCTGTATATCCCGAAGTTTACTCTGTAAATGACGTGTTGGAAACGGCGTTTTCACATCTTGATACGCTGTCAAAGGAAATTGAGTCCCTTGCATATCGTATGGAGAATGACCATAGCCCGGAACTTTTGAAGCAGTACGGCGACTTACAACTGAAATTTGAATTAAACGGCGGCTATGAGCGTAGTTATATGCTTGAAAAGGTCGCAAATGGTTTGGGACTTGATGCATCTATTCGCAGTAGACCATTTTGTAAATTGTCAGGTGGTGAGCAGACGAGGGTAAATCTTGCTCGTGTAATGCTTGAAAAGACGGATATTTTATTCCTTGACGAGCCTACAAACCACTTGGATATAGAGGCAGTTGAATGGCTCGGCGAATATCTTGCCACATACAAAGGCACGATTTTAATGATTTCCCACGACCGATATTTTTTGGATCAGGTTGTTGACCGAATAATTGAAATTGAGTCTGGTGAAAGTGTTGACTATGACGGCAATTACAGTTACTACGCCGTTGAAAAGGAACGCCGTTACACAGAGAAACTTCTTGAATGGGAAGCACAGGACCAAGAAAAGAAACGTCTTGAGGAGATGGCACGGCGGTATAAAAGTTGGGCAACAGAGAAAATGGTAAAGCGTGCGTTGACAATAGAGAAACGTGCGGCAAAAATAACTGTCGGTGACCGTCCACGAAAGGTAAAAAAAATGACGGCGTCAATCTCGGAAAAGACGTTTTACGCTGACGAGGCACTAAAATTCCGTGATTTACGCAAGGCGTTTGGAGAGCGTACTATTGTAGATGGCGTTTCACAACTTATTGGCGGAAATGAGCGAGTTGCCATATACGGCCCAAACGGCTGCGGCAAAACAACTTTACTTAAAATGCTCATTGGTGAGTTAACTCCTGACGATGGTGACGTGCAATTTGGTATGCAAGTCAAATGGGCGTATCTGCCACAACTTGTAACCTTTGACAATATGGAGAGAAATATACTTGACACCATGATTTACACTCTACCTCTAAGCACCCAAGCGGCGAGAACAAGACTTGGTTCATTTAGATTTACAGGAGATGACGTGTATAAACCACTTACCGCATTGTCAGGCGGTGAGCGTAGCAGACTAAAATTGTGTATTTTAATGCATGAAGAACTGAATATGCTTATCCTTGACGAACCGACAAACCACTTGGACCTTGCATCACGTGAGTGGATTGAGGAAGTGTTGGAGGAGTTTTCTGGCATTATTCTGTTCGTATCCCATGACCGCTACTTTGTAAGCCGATTTGCCACAAGGGTATGGGAAATGCGTGACGGAAAACTATATGACTATAAGTGCAATTTTGAAGAATATCGTATACGAAAGAAACGTGAGGAGGAATCGGCGGCTTCAAGACGAAATATAGATAAGCCGAAGGCTGAAAAGCCTGCCGAGCAACGTAAAAAGAGTGAGCGGAGAAACTTACCACGTATTATTGAAAATACGAAAAAAGAGATTGAGAAACTTGAAGATGAAATTGGTGAGTTGGAGTATGAAATAGGTGAAAACTCAACCGATTACGAGGCTTTAAGCGAACTTTTGACAGAAAAGGACATAAAAGAAAACGAACTTTTGGAAAAGTACGCCTTTTTAGATGAACTTGAGTTGGAGAGAGAAGAACGATAAAAAATTACCGTAGTGTCAAATAACATTACGGTAATTTTTTGTTTGTATGGGCGGCTGCCAACATTCGCTTTACTCATTATAATGTGGGTATAGTACATATATAAAAAGTGTATTTTTAGAATTTTGTAATCACAACGAACATAGAAATAGCAAGTAACAGTACGAAGATTACGGAAAGTGCAAATACAATACGATGTCGAACCGGCATTTTTAATATATTACCCTCAAACGTTGATACACCTAATGTAAGTGAAATAATGGCAAATGAGGCATAAATAACAGTTGTAATAATTGCAGACGTTGTCGATGGAGTGAACGTGGCAACGTCGGTTACAGGCGGCATATCAGTCTTTAAGAGTGTATAGGACATTATGGCACTGTATGCGTTATTTACAAAGTGTACTATAATCGGCACGAATATTGAACCACTTCTAAAATATACGTATGACAGTACAATTCCCATAGCCGTTGCAAATGGTATGCGTATTGGGTCTACGTGGAACAAACCGAATAAAATGCCTGTCAAAAGAATACGGTATATTGGTTTTTTAATGGTGGAAAGAGAGCCTTGAATTGCACCTCGAAACAAAAACTCCTCACACACGGCAGGCACGATAGCAATAGTACAGAGAATTGAGTTAAATGTACCTTGATAGTGGGACTCAATCATGGCATCATTTAATGTGTTATACGCCTCAGGGAACAAAGTCATAACAATATTTCCGTACATCAAAGCGAGGATATTTCCAAAAAACAGTAGAATTAAACCTCCCATAATATAGGAAATACGTGGCATACGAAAACCAAACATTGAAGATATTGTGTACTGGTTTTCGCTGTATTCTATGTGACGGCGGTCGCAATCTCTACGCATTGCGGTAACGTATACCAAGGAACCAAAGAGGGCAACTAAAGCAAATCCCAATTCAGTGAGAACAAAACCGAAAGAGCCAAAATTGATTTGGAGCAAACTGCCTACAAAAAGACTAAAAAGGGCGGCAAAAACAGTTATGCCTACAGCAATAAGTATACCCATGTAACCACTCCATTCAAAAGGTTATAATACATTTATTATATACTATTGTCATACTCATGGCAAGGCTATATGTTGTCATGACGAATAATTTTATAAACTATTCGTAAATTGGTAAAGAAACTAATGACAAACTCTGATAAATTGAGTATAATAAGTATAATAGCGTATTTAATAAATTATATTACGAAAGAAGAGGCTGGTTTTAATGAACCCAGAGAATAAAATTTTTAATATACCTAATATACTGTCTATTTTGCGACTTCTACTCGTCCCTGTATTTATCATTCTGTTTTTCTCAGATGTACCAAATGCACTGTTGTGGGCAGGCTTTGTATTCTTCTTTGCAGGAATTACGGATATTGCTGATGGTTACATAGCACGTAAATATAATATGATTACAAAACTTGGCAGAATACTTGACCCACTTGCAGATAAACTTATGCAGATAAGTGCATTTGTCTGTCTTGCAATTGGCGGTATTATTCCCCCGTGGGTAATTTTAGTCCTTGCGGCAAAAGAATTGACCCTTGTAGCAGGTGGTGCAATTGTTTTGAAACGTATTAAAGACGTACCTGCGTCAAATATATATGGTAAGGCGGCAAGCCTTGTATTCTATTTTATTACTATCGCTGTTATCGTATTCCCAATGTCTGACTTGCTTAAAACAATATTACTGGGTGGTGGACTTGCACTTAGCGTACTTGCACTGGTGATGTACGCATACGGCGGCAGAAAACTATTACGCAAAACAAAGTAAAGCAATCCGCTTTACTCTACATGAAAGGAATCCTAACAAACTATGCAGATGAAATTGTGTTCCAGATGCCAGAAAAATGTGGCAGTAGTATTTATCACACGAATTGAAGGCAACGAAACGAAAAATGAAGGTCTGTGCCTTAAATGTGCTCATGAACTTGGCTTAAAGCCTGTCAACGATATTATGGAGCGTATGGGTATAACCGAGGACGACATTGACAATATGACCGCAGAGATGACGGGCCTTATCGGTGAGGACGGCGAAGGTCTTGAAAATGCCCTTGCGGCAATGGGCGGAGAAATTATCGGCGACGACGATGGCGAACAGGGTAATACAGCCACGTTCCCATTCTTAAACAAGATATTTGGCGATATGGGTGGCGGTCCTGTAATGCCTGTCGGCGGAAATCAGGATCAAAACCAAGAAAACAACCGTAAGGCGAAACGTGAAGACAAATCGAAAAAGAAGTTTTTAGACTCGTACTGTATAAACTTAAGCCGAAAAGTCCGTGATGGTAAAGTTGACCGCATTGTAGGCCGTGACAGAGAAATACAGCGTGTTATTCAGATACTAAATCGCCGTCAGAAAAACAATCCCTGTTTGATTGGTGAGCCGGGTGTTGGTAAAACGGCTGTTGCTGAGGGCCTTGCAACACGAATAGTAGACGGAAACGTACCATACAAACTAAAGGACAAGGAAGTATATCTTCTTGACCTTACCTCCCTTGTTGCAGGCACACAGTTTAGAGGTCAATTTGAAAGCCGTATGAAAGGACTTATTGACGAGGTTAAAAAGTACGGCAATATAATCTTAGTTATTGACGAGGTACACAGCCTTGTGGGTGCAGGCGATGCAGAGGGCAGTATGAATGCTGCAAATATATTAAAGCCGGCATTGTCAAGAGGCGAAATTCAAGTTATTGGTGCTACTACATTTGCTGAATACAGAAAGCACATTGAAAAGGATACTGCACTTGAACGTAGATTTCAGCCTGTCGTTATAAATGAGCCGTCTATTGCAGAGAGTATTGAGATAATCAAGGGTATTCGTACGTACTATGAGAATTATCATCAGGTTAAAATAACTGATGAGATAGCGGCTGCGGCAGTTACTCTGTCGGAGCGTTATATCACAGATCGCTATTTACCGGACAAGGCAATCGACTTGATAGACGAGGCTTGCTCTGATGTAAACTTGTCGAATACGACACTTGAACGCCGTGGTAATTTGGAAATTGAGTTGAGCCGTATCAATATGGAGCGGGAGAAACTCATGGAGGACTCTTCTGAAACGGCGTATGAACTTTTGGCACAACTTAAAAGCCGTGAATTACAGGCAAGTGAGGAACTTGCCCAACTTAATGAAACAGGAGTCCCTACATTAACGATGGAGGACTTGGCGAAAGTCATTGAACTTTGGACAAATATCCCTGCAAATCGTGTACAGGAAAAGGAATTTTTACGCCTGTCACGTATTGATGCACGCTTAAAGGAACGTATTATAGGTCAAGACGAAGCGGTAGATGCTGTTGCTATGGCAATTCGCCGTAATCGTGTAGGTATATCCCCAAAACATAAGCCTGTAAGTTTTATTTTCACAGGTGCTACAGGTGTCGGTAAAACTGAACTTGTAAAGCGACTTGCCGCCGATATGTTCGACACTCCGGAGGCACTTATCCGTCTTGATATGTCAGAATTTATGGAAAAACACTCCGTATCAAAACTTATCGGTGCCCCTCCCGGATATGTTGGATATGACGAGGCAGGTCAGTTGACGGAGAAAGTACGTCGTAGACCATACTGCGTTATTCTCTTTGACGAGATTGAAAAGGCACATCCTGACGTACTCAACATTCTGCTCCAAATTCTTGACGATGGCAGAGTGACAGATGCCCACGGCAGAACTGTAAGTTTTGAAAATACGATAATCATTATGACCTCAAATGCAGGCTCTGACCGTACAGGCGGTGCGTTAGGATTTGGTTCAACAGTTACCCAACAGGGTAAGGAACGTGCTATGAAAGCACTGTCGGAGATAATGCGACCTGAGTTTATTAACCGAATTGACGAGGTAGTTGCATTTAACGCTTTGACTCGTGACAATATGCTTAAAATCACCGAGATTATGTTAGGGGACCTTAAAACGTCCTTGTCTGAGCGTGATATTACTCTTTCATGGACACCAAAAGTAGTTGAATATCTTGTTGATAAAGGATTTTCAGTTAAGTTTGGTGCAAGAAGTGTACAACGTCTTATCCAAAAGGAACTTGAGGACGTTGCAGCAGGGCTTTTAATATCAGCATACGACAAAACAGTATCAAAACTTTTGGTCGATACAAACGGAGAAAAGTTAACAATTACATTGGAATAAACAAAGAAAACGGAGATGTGAAAATTCGCATCTCCGTTTCAGTCTATCAAAAAAGCATTTTCTGACAGACTCGGTATATTCTGGATTTTGGAGGTTGGAGGGTTCTTTGACACGCTAAACGGCGATGGGTTATCCATCGCCGTTAGTTTATATATTGGTAAATTTCACAATTCCTGTAGATGTGAGTAGGAGAAGAATGAGCATTATAGGAGCAATATACTTTACCATGACAATATATAGGGTCTTGCGGCGGAACGTGTAGCCGCCGAGTGTTACCTCGTCTATAATCGACTGAGGCTTTGCAAGCCAACCGACAAGAATACAGGTTGCAATAGCACAGATGGGCATTAAGCAGTAGTTTGCTATATAGTCAAGCACGTCAAGAATCTGTGCCACTGTGCCGTTGGGGAGCAATAACTCAAACTTAAATACGTTATAGCCGAGGCAGACGATAACGCCTACAACAACTGTGTACAGAGTAACAAGAATTGTTGCGGTTTTTCTCTTAACGGAGAATTTGTCAATTACGCAGGCAACGATAGTTTCCATAAGAGATACGGAAGAAGTTAGGGCAGCGAATGCCACGGTGACGAAAAATACTATGCCGATAATCGTGCCGATAATATTGCCACCGCCGATTGCGGCAAAGACTTTAGGCAGTACCACAAACATAAGACCAGTACCTTGAGTCATACCCTCGGTACCCATAAAGGTATATACGGCAGGGATAATCATAAGACCTGCAAGGAATGCAACTGCAGTATCGAAAATCTCAATGTGGTTAACGGACTGAATGAGGTTTGTATCCTTCTTAACATAGGAACCGTAAGTTACCATAATACCCATAGCAACGCTGATGGAGAAGAACAACTGACCCATAGCGTCAACTACAATCGATACGAACTTACCTAAAGTCATACCCTCGAAGTTGGGGATAAGATATACGAGGAATCCGTCAATACCCGTTCTTGTAACGCCGTTTGCGTCGGTGTGGGAAAGGGTGAGTGAGAAGATGGAAATTGCGAAAATGAGAATGATGAGAATGGGCATAAGCACCTTGGAGAATTTCTCAATACCCTTGTCAACGCCCTTGATAACAATGATTGCAGTTGCCAAAATGTAGATTATAAACCAGATGAGAGGAGAGGTTAAAGAGCCGATGAATGAGCCGAAATATCCGTTTTCAACAGCCATATTTCCTGCACCTGTGATGTAGAGAGACAAGAACTTTAGAATCCAACCGCCGATTACGCAGTAATAGGGGAGGATAAGTGCAGGGATAACACCGGATACAGGGCCAATCCACTTCATACGGCGGTCAATAAGACCGTATGCAGCCAAAGAACTTTTGCCCGTCTTGCGGCCGATTGCAATTTCAGTCGTTAAAAGAGCGAAACCGAATGTAAGTGCAAGAATTAAGTAGACAAGCAGAAAAATACCGCCGCCGTCCTTTGCGGCAAGGTAGGGGAAACGCCAGATATTACCGAGACCGACAGCACTGCCTGCCGCTGCTAAAACGAAACCGAGAGAGCCTGAAAAGCCACCGCGGGATGTAGATTTTTTATCCATTTGGTTATTCCTTTCGTATGTTGTGTCGAAAATTTTGTATCATCGACTTATTATACATGAAAAATTTCCTATATGCAAGAAAAATTTGTGTCGAAAGTATAGAATAAAATCTCCGAAAATGGATTTCGGAGATTTTATAGTTTACATACCGCAACAGTGTTTGTACTTTTTACCGCTGCCGCAGGGGCAAGGTTCGTTACGTCCTATTTTCTCGCCTTTCTTTATAGGCTGTTTTTTAACAGTTCTGTCACCTGCTGACTCTATTGAAGGCTTTGCCACTTGCTCACGCTTTGGTTCTTCCGTCTTGTCACGGAGACGTACAGTGAGTATTTGACGAACAGTATTTTCACGAATTGAGGCAATCATCTCCTCAAACATGTCAAAACCCTCACGCTTGTACTCGACGATAGGATCATGCTGTGCAAAAGCACGAAGACCGATGCCTTGACGCAGTTCATTCATTGCGTCAATGTGGTCAATCCAATGGCGGTCTACGTTACGCAGGAGAATAACTCTCTCTACCTCACGCATCGTATCAGAACCGAGTTCTTTTTCCTTTTCATCGTATGCTTCTTGTGCCACTGCCATAAGACGTGCGGTAACGTCAGATTTTGTCACTTTTTCAAGTTCCTCGTCTGAGTAATCGAGAGTACCAACAGGAACAACTGATGGCTCAAATCTGCTACGAAGCATAACGAGTTGTTGTGGGTCGGTAAGGTGATTGTTCTCACCAAATACGCCGTTCACACCTGTGTCGATACAGTTTTCAAGCATCTTCATAACAGACTCTTTAAGGCTTTCACCGTCAAGGACTTGTCTACGCTGTCCGTATATGACATTACGCTGTACGTTCATTACATCATCGTACTGTAAAACGTGTTTACGAACTTCAAAGTTACGGCTTTCAACTTTCTTCTGTGCGTTTTCTATTGCACCTGATAAGATTTTTTGGTCGATAGGTGTATCTTCATCAAGACCGAGAGTACCCATAAGGTTTTGAATACGTTCTGTGCCAAACAGACGCATTAAGTCATCATCCATTGATAAAAGGAACATAGACGTACCGGGGTCACCTTGTCTGCCGGCACGACCACGCAACTGATTGTCAATACGTCTTGACTCATGACGTTCAGTACCGAGAATATAAAGACCGCCTGCATCACGCACTGCCTCGGCATCTTTTTTCACCTGTGCATCAAATTTTTCGTAAAGGTCACGATACAGTGCTCTTGCCTCACGGATAGTTTCGTTGTCGGTATCGGCATAGCCTACTGCCTCTGCAATAATATCGTCCTCATAACCGAGTTTTGTCAACTCACGTTTTGCAAGATATTCAGAGTTGCCACCCAACTTAATATCAGTACCACGTCCAGCCATGTTGGTAGCGATAGTAACTGCACCGAGTTTGCCTGCCTGTGCGATAATGTCAGCCTCTTTATCATGGTACTTTGCGTTAAGTACCTCATGGGCAATACCATTGGCTTTCAAAATCTTGGACAGTGCCTCACTTTCCTCAATGGAAGTAGTACCGATAAGAACAGGTTGTCCTTTTTCACGACACTCTTTGACAGTACGTACAACAGCACGATTTTTAGCGTGCTTATTTTGATATACACAGTCAGGTAAATCCTGACGTTTTATTGGGCGGTTAGTAGGAATCTCCACAACGTCAAGGGAGTAGATGTGACGAAATTCTTCTTCCTCTGTCAATGCCGTACCTGTCATACCTGACAGTTTCTTATACAGACGGAAGAAGTTTTGGAATGTGATAGTAGCAAGGGTTTTATTCTCTCTTGCAACTTTAACATTTTCCTTTGCCTCGATTGCCTGATGCAGACCTTCATTGTATCGTCTGCCGTACATAAGACGGCCTGTAAACTCATCAACGATGATAATTTCTCCGTCACGAATGACGTAGTCAATATCAAGACGCATAACGCCACGAGCCTTAATCGCCTGATTGATGTGGTGGAGAAGTGTTGCATTTTCAGGACTTGTAAGCGGCTCAGCCAAAGCAAAATCATGCTCTGCACGAGCAACACCTTTTGGTGTCAGTACGGCAGTACGGGCCTTTTCATCTACAATATAGTCGGCATCAATATCGTCTTGTTCCTCTTTTGCGTCAATCTCTTTAACACGGAGAACACGACAAGATGCGGCAAATCTGTCAGCGGCTTTGTATAATGGGCTTGCCGCTTCACCGGGACCTGAAATAATAAGGGGAGTACGAGCCTCGTCAATTAAAATGGAGTCAACCTCGTCGACAATAGCAAAGGCATGGCCACGCTGTACCATGTTGTCTTTGTAGATTGCCATATTGTCACGAAGATAGTCAAATCCAAACTCGTTGTTTGTACCGTAGGTAATATCCGCCTGATATGCGGCACGACGCTTATCTGCACCTATATCATGTATGACAAGTCCTACCGTCAAACCGAGGAAACGATAGACTTTACCCATCCATTCACTGTCACGTTTTGCAAGGTAGTCATTGACAGTTACAATATGAACACCTTCTCCTGTCAATGCGTTAAGGTACGCAGGCAGTGTGGAAACAAGGGTTTTACCCTCACCTGTACGCATCTCGGCAATTCTGCCTTGATGCAGTACGATGCCACCGATAAGTTGAACACGGTAGTGTCGTTCACCAAGAACTCTTGTTGCAGCCTCACGGACATTTGCAAACGCTTCAGGCAACAGGGAATCAAGACTCTCACCATTTTTATAGCGAGTCTTAAACTCCTGGGTTTTTTCTTTAAGTTGAGCATCAGTGTACTTTGAATACTCCTCACCCAAAGCCTCAATTTTATCCACTATGGGAGTGATACGATTTAATTCTCGTCCTGAATGAGAGCCAAAAAGTTTCTCTGCAAGTTTTTTGAACATTTCTATTACTCCAATTTTGTTTGTAATTTTATTTAATACGCCATTTTGTTCTATTATAGCACGAAAAGTACGGCGAAAAAAGTCTATATAATGAACATTTCATAATTTTAGCCGTTTTCGCAACACTTCACCATGGGCAAGTTGAGAGTTAAATAAAATCATACGGTCTTGATTTTTCGTGACTTAACTCTTTTTGTTATTATACAAATATAATAACACATCTGAAATTCTTTTGCAACACGACCTTTATTTGATGATGTATGCAAGTATACAATTCTAAAATTGCATTTTACAGAAAAGTTTCAAAAAAAATATATATTTTTTTGCAAGAAACCTATTGACAACTTTCAATTTCTGTGTTATATTATAGACGTAGACAAGAGGAAACGCTACAGAGTGGCCGGTGGAGTCACTGAGAATAAAAAAGATTTCCTAATACATTATAGAAGGAGATGATACCAATGTACTGTTATTAGACAGGACAAGGGAATTAAATTAAGAAAACTAATAAGATTATTGAAATACACCCTTGTCCGAAAGGTATCGTAATTTGGTGAAAGCAGGTTACGATACAGGAAGTGAGTTTATTATATAACGCAATCAAAGAGGCATTTATCCAAAGAGTGAAAAGACCAAAGGCAATACGTTGCGAAGAAGTAGTACAAAGGATGCCGATTTAGAGCATGGACTGTAAAAATCGCAATTTGGTATTGAAGGTGACATTCGTAGGGAATATGTCCCGCCAAAGAGAAATGGTATGTGCTATATATTGGAATAAAAACCATAAAAACCTATACTCCTTGGCGATCCGTTTCGTGAGTTAGTTTATATTAAACTAATAATCCAAAAAAGACTGTGTGCCGACCGGATACAGAGTCGGACTGAATGGTTATTAAGTTTCAGTGCTTTGAGGACACGAATACAGGATTAAAATTAAATATCTGCCGGTATCCGCAGGTATAACTTAATTTTCATTTATGAATATACATTTGAACAATTTGATTTTAGTTGGCAATTCATACTGAAAGTAGAGTAATTATTTTCTGGAAAACGCTATTCCCTCGCTGTGTATCGTGATAGACCTCCTTTGGCGAGAGGAACGGGACAAAGAAAATTTGCGGAACTTAGAAACGGAAATACGCAGTAATAACGGAAAATATAATCCCGTTCACAATCTGCGGTATACTGAGTGAGGGCAGGCCAATGCACAAGTAATCATTTAATATTAGTTAGTTTATAGTTATTTATAGTTCACTATTCAAATTGATTTGCTTTGTGAGGATAGTCCCATGAAAAAGTAAGATAAGCGGGTGCGAGAAATCGCACCCGCTTTCAGAGTGTCAAAGAACCCCCAACCGCCAAAATGCAGAATATGCCGATTGGGTCATTTGATCATCAAGCATATCACGAAGTCAAAGATGAAGCATCGCACGAAAGCCCCAAAAGGCTTGCTACTAAAGACATTTTGGCTTCCTGCACAAACCGCACGCTACCGTACCTTTGTACGCCGACGCGTGCGGTTTGCTTGTCTTGGAGGTTTCTTAGACCTCTGTCAGTTTGTCAAAAAATACTTTTTTGACAGACTGAAGCGGGTGCGAGAAATCGCACCCGCTTTTTTGTATAAATGCAGGAAATTTATGTAGTTTCTTTTGTGGCAAAGGCGGTTTTTGGGATATGCACAGTTAAAGTTATTTCGCTTTCACTATCGTGGCGATTAAAAGAGGCGTTAATTCCTGTCTTTCGCATTACATCTACTGCATGATTGACGGAATTTACGAAAATACGCACGTCACGAACAAGGGGAGTGAACCGCCTTTTTCTTACGGATTTAACCTTTTTTACAGGCTGTGGTAATGGTGGCGTATCAGTTTTAGGTGATAAAAGAGTATCAATATACGCTTCACTGTCACGGACAGTAAGATTGTTTGTAGCGATATGGTACAACACATCAAACCGCTTCATTTCGTCCTCGATACGAAGTACAGCCCTTGCGTGACGCTCTGTTAAGTCGGATTTACGGATAAATTCCATCTCCCGTGGTGAGTATTTGAGAAGCCGCAATTTGTTTGCAACGGCAGATTGACTCTTTCCCACCTTTACGGCCGTTTCAGTTTGCGTTAGACCGTAGCATTCCATGAGTTTTCTGTACCCATCGGCAGTTTCAAAGAAATCAAGATCTCGTCTTTGGAGATTTTCAATTAGTGCAAGGACGGCAGATTGCTCGTCTGACGCATCAATAACGATACACGGTACATGGCTAAGATTGGCAAGACGTGCCGCTTTTAACCTCCGTTCACCTGCGATAAGTTCATACTGACCGCATACTTTACGTACAGACAACGGCTGTAAAATTCCGTGTTGTTTAATGCTCAATGCAAGTTCTGCCAATCCTTTTGGATCAAAGTATGTACGTGGCTGATTTGGATTTGCACGTAGGGTTGAAATAGGTAGTTGTATCACAGAGTTGTTACATTGCTTTTTCGACAAAAAACTCACATTTAACGCCTCATTTTCTTGTATTTTTATGGTTTACGAGTGTATTTTACCACATTTTACATATTTGTAAAGGAAAAGCGTATGACACTTTTGGACTGTCTGTGACGTATATCGACAAAGGCTGTGTCGAAGAAAATCAAAAGATGTTTTATAGTGTCTAAATTGAACGATAAAATATATCGTAATCATTTAACGAAAGAAAAAAATCAAGCAAACGGAGTATGCATATCGACAAAGAGATGGTATTATCAGGAAAAATACCATGACAATATTTCATATTGCACAGGGAAATGCTGTCAAAAAGTGGGAATATTTACATACTGCATCTTGCCAGAGAGAAAAAATCGTGCTAAAATAGAGTGAAATGAAATAAATTCCCAAAGGGGACATACATAGGAGGATAAAACAATGGATAAAATCATCATTGAAACAAGTGCACGTCACCTTCACGTATCTCGTGAGCATCTTGACATTCTTTTTGGTAAGGGTTATGAACTTACTGTCAAGAAAGACCTTTCCCAGCCCGGTCAGTACCTCTCTAATGAGAAAGTTCGTGTAAAGGGTGCAAAGAGCGAGTTCCCCGGCGTATCAATTTTAGGCCCGGTTCGTCCTGAAACTCAGGTTGAAATTACATTGACAGATGCTCGTACAATCGGTGTTACTGCTCCTGTTCGTGAGTCTGGTGACATTGAGGGTTCAGGCGGTTGTGAACTTATCGGACCTTGCGGTAGCGTTACTATTGAAAAGGGCGTTATCTGTGCAAAGCGTCACATTCACTTAACTCCTGCAGATGCAGAGGCATACGGAGTTAAGGATAAGGATATTGTGTCCGTTCGTGTAGACTCTGAGCGTGGAGTTACATTCGCAGAAACCGTTGTTCGTGTTAGCCCCAAGTTCCAAGCACGTATGCATATTGATGTAGACGAAACTAACGCAGCAGGTATTTCCGGCGAAGTTGAGGGTACAATTATTAAGTAAAAAATCAAAGTTTAAGGGACGGAGAGACCAAATACTCCGTCCCTTCCTACCATAGGTCGAAAAGAGGCAATTAAATGAATTATACGATGCTCACTGATTTCTATGAAATAACTATGGCAAACGGATATTTTGAAAAGGGATTTCAGGAAACAGAGGTCTGTTTTGATATGTTCTTCCGCAAAGTGCCTGACGGCGGAGGTTTTGCTGTTATGGCAGGTGTGGAGCAGTTGATGGAGTATCTGTCAAATCTAAAATTTGAGGAAGCGGATATTGAATATCTGCGTCGAAAGAACTGTTTCTCCGAGGGCTTTTTGGAGTATCTTAAAAACTTCAAATTTATTTGTGACGTATGGGCAGTGCCTGAGGGTACACCAATCTTCCCAAACGAGCCGATTGTGACAGTCAGAGGACCTGTAATACAGGCACAATTTGTTGAAACGATGATATTGTTGACTGTCAACCACCAATCCCTAATCGCTACAAAGGCAAATAGAATTTGCCGTGCTGCACAAGGCCGTGTCGTTATGGAATTTGGTGCAAGGCGAGCACAAGGCTATGACGGTTCTTTATATGGAGCAAGAGCCGCATATATTGGCGGTTGTCCCGTAACTTCATGTACGATGGCAGACAGAGATTTTCATATCCCTGCCGCCGGAACGATGGCACACAGTTGGGTGATGATGTTTGATTCTGAGTACGAGGCGTTTTGTGCATACGCTGAAACATACCCCGACAACTGTACTCTTTTAATTGACACATACAGCGTATTAAAATCGGGACTTCCAAACGCAATTCGTGCGTTTCGTGACGTAGTGGTAGCGAAAGGATTTCGCCCACAAGGTGTACGCATAGACTCAGGTGATATAACTTATCTGACAAAGCAGGTAAGACGAATACTTGACGAGGAAGGATTTCCCGACTGTAAAATTATAGCATCCAATGCATTAGATGAATATATTATTAAGGACCTGATTACACAAGGTGCTCCTGTGGATTCTTTTGGTGTCGGTGAACGACTCATTACATCTCGCAGTGAGCCTGTATTTGGCGGTGTATATAAATTGTCCGCAGTATTTCGTGACGGAAAGGAAATTCCAAAACTTAAACTGTCTGAAAATGTAGAAAAGATAACAACGCCGTCATTCAAATCTTTGTGGCGATTATACCACAAAGATACCGGTATGGCACTTGCCGATGTGGTTACCCTCTTTGATGAGGAAATTGACGAGAATAAGCCATACGAACTGTTTGACCCTCATCATATTTGGAAACGCAAGAAAGTATCTGACTTTGTTGCAAGACGTTTGCCGGTCCAACTGTTTGACAAAGGAAAGGCAGTATACACCTGTCCGCCAATTGAAGAAGTGCGTAACTACTGTGCTAAACAGGTGGAAAATCTTTGGGACGAGGTCAAACGCTTTGAAAATCCCCATATTTATTATGTGGATTTGTCAAAACGTCTGTGGGAGATTAAAAATAAACTCCTTGAAGACGTTGAATAACGAAATAGATCTAATTTATATAAATTGTTTTGTCAGTTTGCGGAAAGGAGTGAATTACCATGGCAATCAGTCAATGGCTTGATGAAAAGTTAGGTGGTATCGTTGATGCAATATACGACAGCAATAAAAAATTTACGGAAAAGGAAAAGACTCTCGGCACAGCAGGAAAGGAAAAGGTATATTCTGTAATTGCCAACCTAAAAAGTGCATTGTTTCCCGGGGTATACGAGGTAAATCCAATTGACGAGGGCAACATAGATTTGTTTATTGGAATGAAACTTCGTGAAGCAACTATTACGCTTGTAGAACTTATAGAGCGTGTATTTTACAATGCTTGTAAGCGTGAGCGTAATGAGTGTTGCAACGAATGTCGTGACCGTGCAGAGAAAATAACATCTGAACTTTTGTCAAAACTTCCTGAAATTCGCAACTACTTGGACGAGGATATACGTGCCGCCTACGATGGTGACCCTGCTGTACGTAATCGTGAAGAAATTTTATTGTCTTACCCCTATATTGAGGCAATTACAATACATCGAATTGCCCATGAATTATACCTCTTAGGTGTGCCTGTAATACCTCGTATAATGAATGAATATGCCCATGCACATACGGGAATTGACATTCACCCCGGTGCAACTATCGGAAAGAGATTTTTTATCGACCATGGCACAGGCGTTGTTGTAGGCGAAACGTGTACTATCGGTGACAATGTAAAGATGTACCAAGGTGTAACTCTCGGTGCGAGAAGTTTTGACTTAGATGAAAACGGAAATCCGGTTAAGGGTATTAAACGTCACCCTGACATAGAAGATGATGTAATAATCTATGCAGGAGCCACAATCCTCGGCGGTGATACGGTAATAGGACGTGGTTCTGTCATTGGCGGTAACGTATGGCTGACTCATTCAGTTGAGGCGGGCTCAAAGGTATATAACTCTCAGCCGTCTCCCATTATAAAATAGAGAAGGTAGCATCTTTCCGACGAAAACAGATATGACCTTGGAAGAATTGTGAATGGCTAACGGAGAGTATGTGGACTCAAATGATGAATATTGTTACACGATAGAAAGGATACAGACAATGTATAAACTCATATCACTGGATTTGGACGGTACAACACTTAACTCTCAAGGCAAAGTCAGCGAAGAAACACGCCGTGCTATTTCATACGCAAAAAGCAAAGGAGTACATGTCGTTGTAAACACAGGCAGAGTTTACGCCATTACCCATGAGGTTGTAAAGGATTTAGGTGCGTCAGGTGATGTGTTGTGCTGCGTAGGAACAATATGCTTTGGTGATATATACAACGACGGCGGTTATGTTATATTCCGTCATTCCTTTGATTTTGAGTTGTCAAGACGTATTATGAAGTGTCTTGAACAGTTGCCTGTGTTTGCTACTGCATTTTCCGAGCGGGATATTTACACAGATGAGAAGTCTGTTTCTATGGGAAACTTTGTGCGAAACACACTGTTTTCCCAAGATCGCATTTTCCCAAATCTTTGTGAGGGTATGGAGAAATCTGGACTTTGGCAGATGGAAAAATTCAGTTGTGTTGCCGAACATGATGTGCTTTTAGAGGCAGAAAAAGTAATAAAAAAAGAGTTTCCAAACTTAAATCCACTGTGGTCGTCACCTAAAATGCTTGAGATTATACCTAAGGGTATCGATAAAGGTACGGGACTTCGTGACCTTTCTGCACACTATGGCATATCACGCAGTGAGGTTATCGCTTGCGGAGACTCAAACAATGACTGGGCAATGCTTAAGTATGCAGGTTTGCCGGTTGCTATGGCAAATGCTGATGACGAAACAAAATCAATTTGCCGATACATAACAAAGTCAAATGATGAGCATGGAATTGCCCACATGATTTACGAGTTGATTTAAGTGAAAATAACCCAAGTCACTCTAATTCACAGATTTATATTTACTAAAAATACACAGTATTAGATAAATATATCATAAGACACAAAGAAAGACCACTTGCTATAATAAAGCAAATGGTCTTTTATTAGTTTAGGTAGATAATTTGTCGGCTTTTTTTAACAAGTATATGATGGGGCATATCAAAATGCCACAAAAGAAATTGCTTATTCCATGCACAACATCCCACGGAAGTCCTGCAATAATCCAAGCAAGAGTCTGCTCAAAACTAAAGCCAAACAGTAACGCTTGTGTAGGAGCATAGATTGTTCCAAAAGAAAAACCGTGTAATGCACATAACACCATATAAACAAAGGGAGTAATCTTTTTAGGCATATTCTTTGGAAGCAGCATTGTAGCACCCCAAAGAACTGTCCACACATATAGGTAAGGTATCCACCAAGTTGAAAAACCTGCAAATAAGCCGTTAATTAAAACATAAGTATAGATAGGATAGAGAGCCTTTAATCGATATACTACCGTAATAGAGATTACAAATACTCCCAACAAATGTATGTTGGGGAAAAGTTCCATAATTATTTTAGATGCATACATCAATGCACCAAGCATACCGAAAAGGGCGATCTCTTTAGCGTTTAATTTCAACCTTTTTCAACCTTCAGTGTGTAGGTTGCCCCCTGTGTAATGTCGGTAGTGTCTACACCTGTCATGGCATATTCACCGTTGATATAAAATGACCAATACGTCTTGTCTATATCATAGTCAGCGGTGATTCCATTTACTGTTTTAACATACAAACCGTATTCACCTGTGTCGCCGTCAATCAAACCAAGTTCTAAAAGAGCATCACCGACAGTTGTTTTGTTGGTATGAATTTCATAACTTGTTTCATTGCCGTCAACATCAGTAACAGTAAAGAGAAACTCCGTGTTACCTTCACCTAAAATGTTGCTTTCAGTTTGAGATACACCACCTGTTACAAGTGGGTTGTCGGAATGTATATCCGAGCCGGTGTCTCTGCATCCGCTTGTAGATAGTGCCATAGCCGCAATCAACACAATACAAAGGAACAAAGACAACGATTTTTTCAATCTTGTCTTTTGCATAGTTTGCAAAACTCCTTTAATTTTAGATTACCTCTTAGTTGGGACCCGCAACATATTGCAGAGGCTTTTACTTGAAAAATATTTCGACTCAGCACTTGTTTCTTCGCCTTCTCAAAGTAACTTCAATGGCTTTTCTTCGATATGCGGCATCGAATAAGAAAAAACAAATTTTATGTGCCTCACGGCGACGGGCTCGTACAGGATTTGCACCTGTTTCCTTTCCAAGTAAAGGTAGTATACCACAAAACACTTAACTTTTCAACACTTAATAAGCAATTTGGCAATGGATTGAAAAACAGACACACCAAATTTGGTGTGTCTGTTCTATGTTGAAGTTATCTCTCATTTATTGGTATATATTTTTCAATAGGACATACAGACTTATATGCAGGACGCATAATTCTTGCGTTTGTGGTAACTTCTTCCATGCGGTGACCGATCCAACCTGCAATACGAGCAGCGGCAAACAAAGGAGTATACAACTCCTGTGGAATATCAAGTGTTTCGTAAACAAAACCGGAGTAAAGATCGACATTTGCACAGATGAGTTTAGAAGAACCCTTAACTTCATAGAGAGCAGACGGTGCAAGTTTCTCAACAAGTTCCATAAGGTCAAGTTCCTTGCCACGATTTTTACTCTCTGCAAGAGCACGTGCATTCTTCTTAAGAATAACGGCACGAGGGTCTGAAATAGTATAGACAGCATGCCCCATACCATAAATCTTACCGCTTCCGTCGCCTGCTTCCTTACGAATCATCTTCATAAGGTAGTTTTTAACCTCATCCTCATCTTTCCAGTCTTTGACGTTTTCCATAATATCTGCAAACATCTCGATAACTTTGGCATTAGCACCACCGTGAAGTGGTCCTTTAAGTGAGCCGAGAGCGGCGGAAATAGCGGCATAAGTATCAGTGCCTGATGAACTGAGTACACGACAACTGAAAGCAGAGTTGTTACCGCCACCGTGTTCTGCATGGAGAACAAGACACAAGTCGAGGAGACGTGCTTCCTCAGTAGTGTATTTCTTGTCAGAACGGATAGTACGTAAAATACTTTCAGCAGTTGACTGATCACCCTTTGGAAAGTGAATATGTAGACTTGCTTTGTCGTAGAAATGACGTTTTGCTTGGTATGCATGGGCAAGTATCATTGGAAAACGTGCGATAAGTTCCATACCTTGACGCATCATATTTTCTACAGATGTATCATCGGGGTTTGTGTCGTATGCGTAAAGTCCCAGAGTTGCACGAGCCATAGTATTCATAATATTAGGTGACGGAGCACGAAGAATTTGATCCTCTGTAAAAAAGTCAGGGAGGGATCTCATTTGTGCCAACGTATCTTTGAACAGAGTCAACTGCTCATCAGTTGGCAGATGACCAAACAAAAGGAGATATGAAGTTTCTTCATATCCAAAGCGATTCGATGACATAAATCCGTCTATAAGATGTTCAATATTGATACCACGGTAGTACAACTCACCCGGGATAGGAACAACATCACCCTCGTTGATAATATAGCCGTGTACGTTACCGATATTTGTAAGACCTGCAACGACACCTGTTCCATCCACGTTACGAAGTCCACGCTTGACGTTGTGGTTATTATAAAGAGCAGGATTTATTTGGTTATACTTACGGTATTCCTCGCATAAACTTGAAAGGAAAGTTGGATTAACTACGCTTGGAGTAGGAGTCATTGTTATTCACCTCTATCATTTTAATATGTATATATTCTAACATTGAAACTGTGAAAGGTCAAGGGATTTTTATGTAAAAACTAATATTACCTGACAATTGTATTGATGTATACAATCTAAAATATTGCATTATTAAGAAAAATTTCTTGTTAATAGTGGATTTATAAGGATTTCTAAAAATAATTATGCAAGAAATGAGTGATTGTATTGCACAATTAAAATTTGTGGCGAATATAGAAGAAAATATATAAATATTCTAAAATGGTGTATATTTTTGCAAAAAGGTGATGTATATATGAAAAAAATTATCTTATTTTCGGCTGTTCTTTGGGTAGTTGTATTTGTAATGAGTATGGTTCTTTCAAAGCAAAACGAAGAGATAGGAAGAAACAGCGTTACAGATACAGATGAAATGCTTGAGGTTGTGTCTGTAAACGATGAAGAAGATGGGACAAGCAAAAGTTTATCCGATAAGTCGTTTGACGAAAAATATGTTGTAAAAATAAAACAAGGTGATGGGGTGACTAAGTTGCCGCTACATACGTATCTCGTTGGAGTGGTGGCAGCGGAAATGCCTGCGTCGTTTCCTCTTGAGGCGTTGAAGGCACAGGCGGTAGCAGCACGGACGTTTGTGTTACGACGTGGTGCAGAGGCAAGAAGCAACAACCAAAAAGAAGGACATGATGACGCAATAGTGTGTGATGACAGCAGTTGTTGTATGGCATATCTTGATTTGGAAACAAAAGCATCAACAACATTTGGTGCAAATGAGGAGGAATATAAACAGAAGATAATTGATGCAGTGGTAAGTACAGACGGACAGTATCTAACCTATGAAAATGTTCCGATTTTAGCGGCATTCCATGCAGTTTCAGGAGGTAGAACAGAAAATGCAGGTGACGTATGGCAAAGCGAAGTGCCATATCTTGTAAGTGTTGAAAGTTTAGGGGAGGAAAATTCAGCCCAATACCAAAACGATGTGACGTATACTGCAAAAGACGTGAAAAATCGCATTTTAGAATCGTATCCAAAGGCCGTATTTCCAGATGATATAGGGACATGGTTTCAAAATGCAATTAGAGGAGACGGTGGCGTAATAAAGTCTGTTACAGTCGGAGGAATTAAGATTCGTGGCGGTGCGTTACGCTCAATTTTACAACTCAACTCTGCCGATTTTACCATATCTGTCGGTAAAAATGATAGCGGAGAGGAAACTCTTACATTTCATACGGTAGGATATGGGCATGGTGTTGGCATGAGCCAGTATGGTGCGTTTGCAATGGCACAGCAGGGGCATACATATAAGGAGATTTTACACCATTACTATACAGACGTGACACTACTTAATATGGCAGATAGTTGACAAGAACGGCTGACAATGATATAATTGCACGAAAGAAAAGATAGCACCCGTCTCGGCATGATTTTGAGGCGGGTGTTTTTACAAACGGGAGCAGTACAGATGATGGACACAACAAAATACGGCATTGGATATTTTTCAGTGCCGACAGGATATACAAAGTGGGCAAATCGTGACCATGTGGAAAAAGCACCTATTTGGTGCAGTGTAGATATGCGTGATGGCAATCAAAGCCTCGTAATTCCAATGAGTATCGACAAGAAGTTGGAATTTTTCAAGTTACTTGTAGATTTGGGATTTCGTGAAATTGAAGTGGGCTTTCCTGCAGCAAGTGATACAGAGTATGAATTCCTTCGGGCATTGATTGAAAGGAAGATGATACCTGACGGTGTTAGTATACAGGTTTTAACTCAATGCCGTGAGCATATAGTGAGAAGAACATTTGAAGCGTGTCAAGGTGCAAAAGATGTAATTATACATTTTTACAACTCTATATCTGTGGCACAGCGGGAGCAAGTGTTTCGCAAGTCAAAAGAGGAAATTATCGACTTTGCGGTAGAGGGTGCGAAACTTGTCAAGCGTCTTGCCTGCGAATATGAGGGTAACTTTAGATTTGAGTATTCTCCTGAGAGTTTTACAGGTACAGAACCTGAATATGCACTTAGTGTATGTAATGCAGTTTTAGATGTGCTAAAACCATCTGAAACAAACAACGTAATAATAAATCTGCCGGCTACTGTTGAGTTGAGTATGCCTCATGTATACGCAAGTCAGGTGGAGTATATGCATGAGCATCTTAAGTATAGAGAGTATGTTACGCTGTCTGTACACCCACACAATGATAGAGGTACAGGTGTTGCCGATACAGAACTCGCACTCCTTGCAGGTGCAGACAGAGTAGAGGGTACGCTGTTTGGCAACGGAGAGAGAACAGGCAACGTGGACCTTGTCACACTTGCAATGAATTTGTACGCACATGGCATTGAACCAGAACTCGACTTTTCCGATATGCCTCACATTGTAGACGTGTATGAAAAGTGTACATCAATGAGAGTAGGCGATAGATCGCCATACGCAGGTGAGTTGGTATTTGCGGCATTTTCCGGCAGTCATCAAGACGCTATTGCGAAGAGCATGAAGTACAGAGCAGAAAATAAGGTACATCGTTGGAATGTTCCATACATTCCGATCGATCCAAGGGATATAAATCGTACATACGACTCAGACGTTATCCGTGTCAACTCCCAAAGCGGAAAGGGCGGTATCGGGTATCTGTTGGAATACAACTATGGATATGTATTGCCGTCTGGTATGCGTGAACAACTTAGTTATATCTGTAAGGGAATTTCCGACAGAGAAAATAGAGAACTTAAAGCATCGGAAGTTTTGTCTGTGTTTAAGGAAAAATATTTCTCTTCAGGTACACCATACGATGTATCAGACATGCACTTTTATCGCCGTATAGGTATGGTTGAAACGGAACTTACATTTATATATAACGGCGAAAAAACGACATATAAGGCGTTTGGTAACGGTTCTCTTGATGCAGTAAGTAACGCAATTAAGAATTTCGCAAATATACGCTATACGTTGACAACGTATACAGAACATAGCGTGGAGGGTGTTGGTTCAGGCTCTCTTGCAGTTGCGTATATTGGTATTAAAAATGAAGGTGGGGAAATATTCTGGGGTGCCGGTACCGATACGGATATTATCCACGCCGGTGTAAATGCACTGCTTGGTGCGGTGAATAATATGCTTGCCGATATGGAGGCGTAATTGTGGAGCAGATAAACGTCATAGCCCATATTGAAACGGATTTTAAGGAAAAGTTTGGCATACCTCGTCAAAGCGGACTTGTAGAAAATTGTGGCAGAATTATATTTGAGCCTGAGTATCGTGTTCGTGAGGCGTTTCGTGGTTTGGAGGAATTTTCGCATATTTGGATTTTGTGGCAGTTTTCCGAGGCTCTTCGAGATGCGTGGTCACCTACAGTCCGTCCGCCACTTCTTGGTGGAAACAAACGTGTTGGAGTATTTGCCACCCGTTCACCGTTTCGACCAAATCCCATCGGATTATCGTGTGTACGACTTGAAAAGGTGGAGTACACGAAAAATCTTGGACCAGTCCTTCATGTAATAGGTGCAGACCTTCTTGACGGCACACCGATTTTTGATATTAAGCCGTATCTGCCATACGCTGACAGTTACCCTGACGCAGTTGGAGGTTTTACAGAAAATCTTAGTGAGCGAAAATTAGAGGTATTTGACAAACACGGAAAACTTTTGGCAGTACCGGACGATGTGCGTGATACTATAATTTCTGCTTTAGCCCACGACCCACGTCCGTCATATAAAGGCGACGATGCGGAGTATGGTATGCACTATGGAGACTATGAGATTAAATTCTCTGTAAAAGGTAGCGTACTGACTGTTTATGATGTTATAAAATGCAACGAAAACTAAAAATGCCCCAATTTGCGAAAAATACGCAAATTGGGGCATTGCTTTATTATATTTATTTACGAGAGATTGCTTTCTTAGCGTGAGCAATGATATTTGCAGCATTGAGGTTGAAATGTTCTCTAAGCCAACCTTCAGTACCAACTTCGCCAAATACGTCATTGATACCAACACGCTCAACGGGTACGGGCTTAATTGCACATACAGCCTCACATACAGCACTGCCAAGACCACAGAGAATGTTGTGGTTTTCGCAAGTTACAATAGCACCTGTATCAATAGCAGCAGCGGCAACTGCGTCCGTATCAAGAGGCTTCCATGTAAACATGTTGACTACACGAGCGTCAATACCTTCGTTTGCAAGGGTAGCAGCAGCCTGAAGTGCTTCAGAAACCATGATACCTGATGCAATAATTGTAACGTCCTTACCAGGACGGAGAAGAGCCGCCTTACCGATTTCAAATTCGCTTCCGTCCTCAAATACGGAGATGGGGTTCTTTCTCATAAGACGGATATAGTGAACGCCGTCCATACCTGCAAGACTCTTGACGATGCTCTTTGTTTGAGCACAGTCACAAGGCTCAACAAGAGTAATCTCAGGAATACAACGTAAAATCCCCATATCCTCGAAAGGCATGTGAGTACCGCCGTTATATGCAGCAGTAACACCGGGGTCAGAACCTATAATGTTGATAGTAGACTTAGCATAAGCACCGGAGAGGAAAATCTGGTCATATACACGACGGCTTGCGAAAGGACCGAAAGTGTGTACGAATGGGATTTTACCTGTTGCACTCATACCGCAAGCAAGGCCTATCATGTTTGCCTCACTGATACCACAGTTGATAAACTGCTCTGGATATGCCTTGAAGAAAGGCTTCAAACCGGAGGAACCCATAGTATCGGCGTCCATTGCCACGATATTTTTATTGTTTGCGGCAAGTTCGATAAGAGTGTCACACATAGCCGCACGCATCATGTTGGGGTCTTTTTCAAATTCTTTACGGATTACAATACTCATTTTCTGTTTCCTCCTTCCTTATAATGAAGCGCTTAAACGCTCATATTCAGCCTGCCAACGAGCGATGTCACTGTCAAGTTGACCTTCTTTGAATGCAACATGGTGGTTTGGAACAACACCCTCAGCCGCAGAACAACCAAAGCCCTTAATTGTATCGAGTATGATACAATGAGGCTTGCCGGATACGGTCTTTGCATTCTGGATAGCGTCATAGATAGCCTCTACGTCATGTCCGTCTACACATACAGTATCAAAGCCGAAAGAAGCAAACTTAGCGGAAAGGTCACCCATATCAAGAACGTCCTTTGTGTTGCCGTCAAGTTGCTGCTTGTTCCAGTCAACGAATACGAAAAGGTTGTCAAGGCCCTTTGCAGATGCAAACATTGCACCTTCCCAGCACTGACCTTCGTTAAGTTCACCGTCACCTACCATAAGGAATACGTTGTTGTCCTTCTTGTCCATCTTAATTGCAGTAGCAACACCGACTGCGAGGCTGACGCCCTGACCGAGAGAACCTGTTGTCATGTCGATACCGGGAGTCTTGGTTCTGTCACAGTGTGAGGGGAGATTAGTACCACCCTGATTAAGTGTCAGGAGCCAATCCATAGGGAAGTAACCTTTAAGTGCAAGGGTAGCATAAATAGCAGGACCTGCGTGACCTTTACTTTGTACGTACCAGTCACGATCTTCCCACTTGGGATTTGCGGGATCAATCTTCATCTCTCCGCCGTAAAGTACGGCAAGCGTTTCAACGATGCTCATTGCACCGCCAACATGACCGAAACCGAGGTTTTGCAGTTCTTTAAGGGTTTCGCAACGAATTTGTGCTGCGAATGCCTTAATCTCGGTCATCTTCTTAGCCTTTTCCATTCTATAACCATTCCTTTCATAATATGTAGAATACGTAAGTTAAGGTGTGGATTGTAATTTTTACCATACCAGAAGTATTATAACATCTGTTGCAACTAAATTCAAGTACTTGTTTGCTTGCACAGGGTGAATTTGTGTCAAAAATAAATAAAAATGGGCATGTATTTTACCACATACCCACTAAAGACAAATGTTATTATTAGAAATTGCGGTATAGACCACATACCTTACCTATAATTTCAGCACCAATACCGTCAATAGGTGAGTACAACGGATTTTCAGGCATCAGCCACGGGTGTCCGTCTACTATATCAAGTCTCTTGACCGTAACTTCATCTTCAAACTTAGCAACAATTATCTCACCACGAGTTGCGGTGTCTTGCCTGCGAACGATAATAACGTCACCTTCATATATACCAATGTCAATCATTGAGTCACCTTTGACACGTAATCCAAAATACTCACCGCCTGTGTTACCTGTGTCGTAAGGGATAAAATCCTCAATATCTTCTGCTGCGAGAAGAGGCTGACCTGCTGCAACACGTCCGAGTATCGGTACGTTAGTCCAAGTGTGATTGCCTGACGGCGGGGTGCTGCCAAGACGAATTGCACGTGTTTTATGATCTACACGATTTATATAACCTGCTTTTTCAAGGACCCCGAGATACATGTGCACCGTAGATGGAGAACGAAGTCCTACCGCCCTGCCGATTTCACGAACAGACGGTGGAAAGCCATCACGAGCAATTGACTCTTGTATGTATGCTAAAATATCACGCTGTTTTTGTGTAAGTGAGGATTTCATAAGATGCCTCCTTTCAAAATTTGAAGTATTCAGTCGACTCCATTAAGCACATTATATCATATATTTCTCTAAATTTCAAACAGGTGTTCATCAAAATTGAAAATTTTTTTCTTTGTCAAATAATTCGTAAAAAATATCATTGTTTTTTTCGTAAATTCCGTTGACAAATTAAGATAGATAATGTATTATTCTAATAAGTTAAGCATAGGACAGCAAATGTGCAACCTTGTATATTTGCCGGTATTTATTTTTTAATGAGAAAGAGGAGATTTCAAAATGGTATTTGAGAAAGTCGTGCAAATTCTTATGACAGAGCTTGGTGTAGAAGCAAATCAAGTTACACCCGATGCAAGCGTCATGGATGACCTCGGTGCCGACAGTCTTGATATTGTAACGCTTCTTATGGCGTTTGAAGATGAGTTCGGTTTGACAATTGACGATAGTGAGGCAGAAAAATTTTCCACTGTCGGAGACATTGTATCATATATTGAAGCAAACGTATAAGTTTACTACAAGTAAAAAATAACCCATCAGCCTTGCGGTTGATGGGTTTTATGATTTTTATCCAGTGATTTTAATATCTCGTATGAGTACGTAGGGGAGTATGCCTGCACCAAAATCAGTACGTTCACAAGATACTGCACCGATATTTGTAAACATCTTTAGAAGATTTCCTGCAATCATCGTTTCATTTACAGGGAATTTAATTACGCCGTCTTCAATGTAGTAACTGTTTTTTGCGACACCTGACAAGTCACCTGCCGAGGTGGGATTACCACCTGAAAAACGACATACTAAAAGACCACGTTTTATTGAACGAACCATATCTTCGTAAGGAGTTTTTCCTGCATCGACACAAATTGCACCAAAACCGCTTTTGGAACGGGGAAGCCCTGTCTTGTTTGAACCATATAACGACAAGTCGTATGCTTTCAGCACACCGGAATCAAGGATAGTTTCATTCTCTGCCTTAAATCCACCAAATACACGATAACCACCGGACAAGTTATTGTCGGCAGGCATGGAACGGACAGTGAGAAGTTTTGATGCTACCTCATCGCCCAGTTTGTCTTTTAGAAGGCTTGTGCCTGCAATAAGAGAATTTTCCGACAGATATGTGTCAATATATGCCGTAAGTATCTCGTCAAAACAATCGGGAGAGAATATAACATCTCCGTCAAAGACTGACCCCAGTGCTTTAGTGTCAATCTGCTCTGTACACATACGAAGCATATCACGAACAGAGGCACTTTCCATAATGGGACGTGATAAGTCAAAAGAGGTAAAGCCTGTGCCGTTAAAACTGCCTGTTTTCTCCCCGTCAACACCCATACCCATAATGGACATGGAGTAATAACCACGACTAACGGAAAAATCCACATCATTTGAATTGAAGTAATTGGAATTATGGCAGTTGAATGAAAAGTAGACGCTGTCCAATGCAGTTTTTGGATACTCATGACGTGCCTGAAGAAGAAATTCGTTGAGACGGCTGTACATTCCGTCACGGTCAGGCACCAAACTGCCGTCGGTAAATGATTCAGACGGTGCAAATGGAGGTATATCGTTGGCAGAATCGGGCTGTGCTACCTCGGCATAACTTACAGCGTCACGAGAAGCATCAATAATTGATGAATCGTCTGTACGATTGACAACGACAGATCCTTTTTTGTCGTCTTTTATGGCAATCATGGAAACAGAAACGTCTTGTGTGGTACGAATTAAGGACATATCTCCGTTTTCTACATTCATTTCATATTTTGTGGTGCGGTTAATCTCTGCACTTGCCTTGTGGGCACCTGCCGACATTAACTGCTCCAATACATATTTCGTCATATAATTCGTCTCCCTTCTATCCTATTGTAACGGTACATTTAAGAGCAGGACCGCCCATACCAACCGGAATCGGCTGTTTCTTTCCGCACATACCTGAACATACCCACTTAAAGTCATCAGAAACGTGGGTAACAGATTTAAGTACGTCAAAGGCAACACCTGATATAGTTGTGTCAAGAAGTGCTTTGCCGAGTTTTCCGTTTTTTATTTCTCTGCCACGAGTAACGGCAAACATAAATTCACTTGTTGCATCTGCCTGACCGTTGCCCGGATTTTGCAGGAAGTATCCGTCTTCTACCGAGGCTATCATATCTGCAAGTTTATCGCTACCTCTTGCAATAGCCGTATTTCTCATACGAATAAGAGGCTCGTCGGAGAAACGATATGCACGAGCGTTGCCGGTCGGTTCAACACCGAATTTTAATGCAGACGCTTTGGAGTGCATATAGCCTGTCATAATTCCGTCCTTTATAATGACTGCATCTTTTGCCTCGCAACCCTCATCATCACACCAAACGGGTACAGGACAAGTTACGCCCTCGTGGGTGTGTGCGTAGTCTATTAGAGTAACTTTTTCTCCTGCCGCCTCACGACCGAGATAGTTTCTTGCAATACTGCCTGTCAAAACAAAGTCAGCCTCTACTGTGTGACCGATTGCCTCATGGGCAAGGATACCTGCAAGGTCTGCATCTAAGATACAGACTTTCTTTCCCTTTTCAGCCTGCACGCCCTCTTTCTTATCGCATAGAAGTTGGTAAAGAGTGTCGATACGTTCATATAACTGTGACGGCTCACCTGAAAATGACTCGCAAAACTCGCCTAAACCGCCAAACACTTCTCTCTCACTTACAGGAGTACCATCTTTGTCGGTGGTCATTGATATACTGAGAACAGTACGAGGTATGAAACTGTGAAACTGTGTACCGTCAGCCGTCAGTATCGTCTTTTCAATAGTGAGAATTTGCAGCATGATACGCCGTGCAATTAAATTAGGACAGTTTGCCACCATGTATGCATCTATCTCTTTTAAGTAGTCCATAAGAACCTGCTGGCTTGGTGTCTTGCCACGGAGAATGTGGGTTTGAACACATGGACGGCAAGGAAGTGGCGGTACACTCTTTTGGAGTTTGTGGTCAAGAAAAACTGCGTTGTCGGTTGCGTTGCGAATAGCGGAGATGATTCCATCAGGAGACAAATCGGCATTTGAGGCAAAACCCCAACTACCGCTACGATATACACGAGCACTTACACCGCCGGACGATTGACGAGTGTTTGACACGGCATTTCCGTTGACAAGCATCAGATTTACAACTGTATTTTCTTGGGTACGTAGTTCTGTGTAGCCGGAGAACAAATTACGGTATGTTGAAATATCCATATAAACAGTCCTTTCTTGGAAAACTTCTATTTTAATTGTTGACTTGGATACGTACTTTGATACGTCATTACGAGCGTGTGAAGTATAATATATACATTATATAGGTAGTATATGGAAAAAGTAAAGATATCCATTGTGAATTTTTTTATATTGTAACAAAATATGAGAACATATCGTCAAAGAGTAGGAGATAATTTTTATGATTTATGGAAAATCTATAAAATCATATCTGTACACTTGACTTTTTATGGAAAACCATAGTATAATAACAGACGTGTACGTAGGCATTCCTACTGAAAGAGAGAGGATAACTTAATGATGAGAAAAATTTCATTGCTTCTTGCAATGCTTATGTTGCTGACATTTGTTGCAGGCTGTAATACACAGCAAACACCCAAAGTAAATAAAGATGAAAATTCATGGTTAATTGAACCTATATACCCGAATGTGTTTATAAGTTCCATATTTGGTGCAAATACAGGTATGTTTGAGGGCAAACTTGGCGTGTATCTGACAGACGATTATGGTATACCACGTTGCGGATACGTTTCAGAGAATGGCGGTTTTGCAATCGAGCCTAACTTTGGACAGGTACAGAGATTTGTCGGCGGATACGCAGGTGCAGTTAAACTTCAAGGTGTTTCAAACTTTGGAGTTATTGATGCGAAGGGCAATTTCACATCACCGCTTGACTTCTCAGCAATTGGTATCTTTGGTGAAAACGGACTTGCAGCGGCAAAACTTGCAGGTACAGACAAATACGGATATATTGACTCAAAGGGAAATTTTGAAATAATGCCTCTATACGATATGGCACATCAGTTTGTTGACGGTTACGCCCTTGTGGTAAATATAGATGACGATGATTTAAGTGCAACGTATGGATTTATTGATGAGGAGGGCAACCTTTTGGCCGATACAACTTACATACTTGCACAAGGCTTTTCAGAAGGACTTGCGGCAGTATGGAGTGGTGAGGAATTTAAGGATAGCCTCGCAGGCTTCATCGACGCAAGCGGAGAGTATGTAATAGAACCGATATTCCGTACAGTAGGAAACTTCTCAGAAGGTCTTGCGTATGCAGTTTCAAAAGATAGCGACTTGTACGGCTTCATTGATAGCACAGGCGAATTTGTAATTGAGCCTTCGTTCCTTTATACAACAGGATTCTCTGACGGACTTGCAATGGTAGCAGTAGAAAACGAGGACGGAGAGGTTCTTGAAGGCTACATCAATAAAGAGGGTGAGTTCGTAATAGAACCGCAGTATTATGGTGCACAGCCATTCCGTAACGGATATGCATCAGTGGCAACGCAAGCACAGTATAACGCAGGAGCAGGCCAGAAATGTATTATTGACAGAAACGGCAACGTAGTTGTCGGAGAGGACATGAAACTTGACGAGGAGACATATATATCCGGTCTTTGTTACGGCAATGTAGTTGTAGCAGTGAAAAACGGCAAATTTGGAGTAATCCGCCTCAAAGACGTTATATAACAGCAAAATATAGTAGCACCTGTTTAAGCGGGTGCTACTTTTTAATGCTTTGCCGAGAAAATTGCTTGCTTGTTTTTATTGTAGTAACTGTTTGGTAAAAAAGGAAGGTCATGTAACAATGTTACATCTATGTTACAAAGCGGCGGAAAATATTGACTTTATTTTCTCCATATATTATCATAACCATGTAAATAGAGGTGGAGGTGTCTACATTTGGATACCAAAACCCCAAAAAATTATTTAAGGGAGGCAAACCTCATGAGAAACTTTAAGAAGGTTCTCGCACTTGTATTGGCATTGGCAATGACATTGACCATGTTTGC
>JAZUCL010000010.1:0-105868 GCA_045639125.1 Eubacteriales bacterium
AAACCTCCGTATATTCTGTGTAATGCGGTCGCCAAACCTTTACACATTATATCACGGTGGTTTTTTATTGCATATACTAAAGTGTTTTTTCTTCCCCCAGTAGAACTGGGGGTTTATTTCCATGCCTTACAAGGCACCAATCACACTCACCCCGAGGGATATTCCCTCGGGGTGAGTTTCGTATTTTGTCAGTGACAATAAAATCCCCATCGGAATAACTTAACAAGTCCAATGGGGATTTTAATTGTTTATATTACTTACGGAGCGATAGAGTTTGCACCGTCAACAAGAAGACTCTGACCTGAATAGTAGCATGAGTCAGGACCACTTAAAAATGCAATAACCGGGGCAATATCAATCTCAGGATCGCCAAAACGATGCATAGGATTGAGCATTACTTGCTTGTTATACTCCTCTGGGAACTTTGCTGCCCATGCCTTTGCAGCAGGTGACTCAGCACCAGGAAGTACACAGTTTACACAGATACCATACTGTCCCCACTCCTTTGCCGCAACTTTCGTCAAGCCACGAACAGCCTCTTTATTAGAAGCATAGGCAAGTTGTCCTGCAATACCAAACATACCGGTAGCGGAAGCAAAGTTAATTATACGGCCTTCGTTTTGTGCCTTCATATAGGGAAATGCAGCCTGCATATAGTTAAGAGAACCAATAGTACCACTCTGCCAAGCCGCAAGCATATTCTCATAAGTAGTATCCTCTACAGTTGCAGAGGGTACAATTGCTTGTCCATTATTTACGATAATATCAATTGAACCGTACATTTCAACTGTCTTTGCTACTACCTCGTCTACACGGGCACGATCGCCGGAGTCACAAGTCATTGCAAAGCCTTCGCCACCCTCAGCCTTAATCTCGGAAACAGTCTGTTCAATGGGTTCAAGGCGACGACCTGTACATACAACTTTAACGCCTCTTCTTGCAAGCACTAACGCTATGCCTTTACCAATACCTTGACCTGCACCTGTGACAATTGCCACTTTTTCATTCAGTTGCTTCATAGATAGCACCCCTTTTTTATGTATTTAATTGTGCCAATATGACACATTGACATACTTTAATTTATAAACTAAACGGTTCATTGCTACTTGTATTTGAGATATATACAACCAATTATAACCGCTTTTAGTATAACATATTTGTTCTAAAAATTCAATAGTTTTATAAAAAAGTTCATATAACACTGCTTAATAATTCAATTTTACAAAATATATTATCCCACAATGCCTCATTAGTGTTTATACTAATTCTGCAAGATCGTATATAAGTTTTTCGGTTTTTTTCCAACCTAAGCAAGGGTCAGTGATTGATTTGCCGTAAACACATTCGCCGACTTTTTGTGCTCCGTCTTCAATGTAACTTTCTATCATAAATCCTTTAACCATTTTTTTAATAGCAGATTCGTGACGACAACTATGCATAACATCTTTTGCTATGCGTACCTGTTCCAGATATTTTTTCCCGGAATTTGCGTGATTTGTATCTATGATAACCGCCGGATTTGACAAATTAGAAGTTGCATACAATTTGCAAAGTGACATAAGGTCTTCATAATGATAATTGGGCAAAGCCTGACCGTGTTTATTTACGTAGCCTCGTAAAATCGCATGAGCAAGAGGATTTCCTTGAGAATGGACTTCCCAGCCCCTGTAAATAAAGGTGTGTTTATTTTGAGCCGCAGTAATAGCATTCATCATAACTGAAAGGTCACCGCCCGTTGGATTTTTCATACCTACGGGAATGTCAAGGCCACTGGCAGTGAGACGATGCTGCTGATTTTCCACAGATCGTGCACCGATGGCAACATATGAGAGAATATCATTAAGATATCTGTAATTTTCAGGATAAAGCATTTCATCTGCACACGAAAATCCCGTTTCTCTCAAGGCTCTCATGTGAAGTTCACGGATAGTTACAATACCTTTGAACACATCAGGTTTTTCGTTAGGATCAGGTTGATGAAGCATACCTTTATAGCCACTTCCGTTTGTTCTGGGTTTATTTGTATAGACACGGGGAATTATGAAAATCTTTTCTTCCACCTTTTCCTGAACGATACGTAACCGACTGATATAGTCAATAACACTGTCTTCGTTATCAGCAGAACAAGGTCCGATTATTAATATAAGTTTGTCTTTTTTTCCGGTGAAAATGTCGGCAATATCTTTATCTCTATCTTTCACAATTTTCGCAAGTTCGTTAGAGAGTGGATACATTTCCTTAACTTCTTTCGGAATTGGAAGTTTTCTTTCAAAATTCATATTCATAATGTATTCTTCCCTTCACTTATTTTTTATCAAACAACTCACGTCTTTTAGTAGAAAGACGCATTTTTTCTTTTAGTGCCTCTGTATTGTTAGTTGCTATCATATTTCTAAGGAGATTACATTCATTTATAAATACGTCAATTTGTTTAAGAAGTGATTCTTTATTAAGCAAAAAAAGTTCACTCCACATATTTTCGTTAATTCGAGCAATTCTGGTCAAATCTCGGAATGAGTCACCGGTGTAGTTCACAAGATGCTCATTTTCACAACAGGTCATAAGACTTATAGCAATACAGTGAGTAAGTTGTGAAACAAAGCCTATCATTTCGTCGTGTTCTTCCGGAGAAAGTTCAGACACTCGACTAAATCCCAATATCCTGCCTATATCTTTGCAAATCTCAATCGCTTCGGGTGTATTTTTTTCAGTAGGCACCACTATGTAGTTGGCTCCTTCAAAAATCTTATCATCACTGTTTTTCACTCCATTAACCTCTCGTCCCGCCATGGGATGTGCCGCAATAAATTCGACACCATCGGGTAAAAGTGCCTGAATATCTGATACAATACAACTTTTAACACCGGTAACATCAGTAATTAGTGTTCCTTTTTTTAACAATGATGAATAATCCTTTATCCATTGGACAAACACCTGGGGATACAACGCAAAAACTATAATATCCGCATCTGCAACCGCCTTTGGTTCAACATACGCATAGCCTTCATCTATAATATGCTCGTCAAGTGCATAGTCAATTGATTGTTGATTGTCAGTAATGGCAGACACATAGAATCCTTTTTTGCGAAGTGCTTTTGCATAACTGCCTCCAATGAGTCCAAGACCGACTACAAGGAATTTAAGTTTTTTATTAATTATCTGCATATTGGGTTACCTCAATTCCTAATGATTGTAGTGTTTCAAAAAAGTTTGGCATACTTTTAGCAACTGCCTCACTGCCGTAAATTTCCCCACCGGTAAGAGTTAGTATAGTTGCCAAAGACATAACAATACGGTGATCGTTGTGCCCATAGAGAGGTTCGGTAGGAGCATGAAACTCAGTAGGATATACAACTACCGAATTTTCTTCCACTCTGACAGATACTCCAAATTTTTCGAGTTCTTGTGCCATGGCTGCAGCACGATCGCTTTCTTTAATTTTGAGTCGTGAAGTTCCTGTAAAAACACCGCCGTTTTTGCATGCTGAAAGGGCAAAAAGTATTGGGCCGAGATCCGGACAATCTGAAATGTGAATTGTCGGAGTTCCACGAGAAAGCATATCAAAAAGTTTAGAATATACTTTATCGCCTTGAAGACTTTCATCTGACAGACCATCTATACGTACATTACCACCGATAAAATTCATAGCGGCGAAAAATGCAGCATTGGAATAATCACCCTCAACACTTACCTCCCGAGGAACATAATTCTGTCCTCCTTTGATATAGAGTGTACGTTCATCAGTCCATATCACCTCTACACCAAACTGCGAAAGAGCATGAATTGTAAGATTAATGTAAGAACAACTCTCTATAGGAGGAGCAATACTTACTGTACTGTCACTCTCAAGAAGCGGCAGGGCAAACAGAAGACCACTTATAAATTGACTGCTGATGTTGCCCTTAACTCTATAGTTGCCTGAGTTAAGTGGACCGCAAACGGATATATTAGATCCGTTGTTTTCAAAAACAAGACCTTGCTCACAGCAAATATCTTCATACACAGACATAGGCCTTTTAAGTAATGTGTCGCTGCCATAAATAACGTATGGATCGCCGCTCATAAGACATATTGGAATAAAAAAGCGAAGTGTACTACCACTTTCACGGCAATAAAGTTCAGTTCCTTTTGCTTTGGAAGGATTAGCACCGCTAATTGTAACTGTATCACCATCAATTGTATAAGTGGCACCAAGTGCCGTCAAGCAATCCAAAGTTGCAAGCACGTCTTCTGAAAGTGCAATTCCGTGCACCTTACTTGTCCCGTTTGCCAGACCAGAACATATAAGCAAGCGGTGTGCCATACTTTTTGACGGTGGAGCCACAATGCTTCCCACAGGGGTTGCCGGTTTAATTTTAACTTTCATCAGTGTGTGGTACCTCCTTTTGAGTGCAGTGATAAAATCCTTTGAGCAATTACCTCAGCGTTGTCATCTATTTTTATAATTTGATCAGCAACGGCAGTGTATATTGGATATCGCTCCTCATAGCGTTTTTTTATTGCTTCAACATCAGATGCAAGAGGACGGTCTTGTGTAGGTACAAGTTCATCAAGTAATCTGTCGAGAAAATAAAGCCGTCCATTTTGATAAAGAGCATCTACATTTGATCTACGCAGTATTACACCGCCACCGGTTGCAATTACACATCCATTTTTCTTGGAAACTTCATCAACACAACGAGATTCCATATCACGAAAAACTTCTTCCCCATGCTTTGTGAAAATATCTGTAATGGGCATATTTGCAAGATTTACAATCATTTCATCTGTATCAATAAACTCTCGTCCGGTAATTTTTGCAAGTTGTTTACCAACTGTAGATTTACCGCTTGCCGGCATACCAATCAAAACTATATTTTCTTTTTCTGCATTGATGTCTCTATATATATTATCAATAACTGAGTGCTCATAGGTTTTACCTGTGAATTTTTCGGCGGCAAACACAGCCTGAGACACAAGCATATAAAGTCCTCCTGTTGCCTTAATACCTCTTTTAAGAGCATCCGACACCAAACGTGTACGCAAAGGATTATATATTACATCTACCACACCGACTAAATTGGGAAAACGATCTATATCCACAGGAGATGAATTACAATCAGGATACATACCGCATGGAGTGGTATTTATAATGATGTCACTATCGCTATAAGATTCATACATCTTATCATAGGTAACAGCACCCTCTTTTTCACAACGGCTCACACATATCACTTTTTCTGCTCCTGCTTCTTGTGCAACCGCTACTGCAGTTTTTTGGGTACCGCCCGTACCAAGAACAACTACTTTCTTATTTTTTAGATCAATACATGCTTTGTCGATTAGAGCCTTAAGACCCAGGCAGTCAGTATTATATCCATAGAGTTTTCCGTCATGATTAACAATCGTATTCACTGCACCAATTTTCGCAGCACGATTACTTAAATGATCAAGATAAGGTATGACAGTTTCTTTGTAGGGTATAGTTACGTTAATTGCCTTAAACGCCTTGCTTTGCATAAAGGCATCGAGTTCTTCTTGAGTAAGTTCTTTGAGAGTATATGTGTAATTTTCTATTTGTTCATGTATTTCTTTGGAAAAACTGTGTCCAAGTTTTTTGCCAATAAGTCCGTATTGCATGAAAAAAGTCCTTTCAGTTATTTCAATCAGATACTATCCAATCAGTTCCGTATCGCATTGCCAACATATCACAAATAACAAGTGCCGCCACACTGTCAACTACCACACGGGCACGATGAATAATAGCCGGATCATGACGGCCGACAAGTTTAATTTCTGCATTTTCACCGTTTATAAAATCAATCGTCTGTTGAGTTTTATAAATTGATGGAGTCGGCTTTACTGCACAGGAAAAAACCACGGGCATGCCGTTAGTTATGCCGCCGTTTATGCCTCCGTTATTATTTGTAGTAGTG
Source organism: Eubacteriales bacterium (assembly GCA_045639125.1). Classification (GTDB taxonomy): domain Bacteria; phylum Bacillota; class Clostridia; order Oscillospirales; family QAMX01; genus JAZUCL01. The sequence goes on from JAZUCL010000010.1 coordinate 5,916, forward strand.
ATAACTTTTCCGTCTTTAACACGGAAACTGTCATTTGCCTCACTGCCTTTTTTATCAGCAAAATCAAAACCAAGACCAAATTGTACCCCTTTAATACCCGGAATAGAAAAAAGAATATGTGCAAGTTGACTCTCTACCGAGTCAAACCATGGCTCACCAATTCCGGCATCCATACCGATAATTGCCGTTTCAAGAATACCGCCTACACTATCACCATCTTCTGCCGCTAAAACAATTGCATTGTTCATTAACACAGCCGCCTCAGGATCAAGCACTGCAAATTCCATTGTTGAGAGTCTTTTAATATCATTTTCTATATCGTCAAAATTACGGTCACATATACCGGCACAGTTTTTAATGTGAGTGCCAATGTGAATACCTTTCTTCGCAAGTGCCATAATTGCTATAGCCCCTGCAGCAACCAAAGGTGCAGTAATACGTCCGCTGAAATGCCCACCTCCACGGTAATCTTCAAAACCATGATATTTACAATTTGCCGTGTAGTCAGCATGTCCGGGACGGGCAAGATTTCTTGTAGATGAATAGTCTTTGCTTTTTGTATTCTCATTGGGTATGAGAATGCATACCGGAGTTCCGGTAGTTTTCCCTTCGAACACACCACTGACTATACTGTACTCATCAGTTTCACACCGTGTGGTAGAAATACGTCCTTTAGGTCTTCTTAGTGAAAGTTGTGATGATATAAAATTATTGTCAATTTCAATACCGGGTGCAAGACCGTCTATAACGACACCTATTTGAGAACCATGACTCTCACCAAATAAAGTGACTGTAACACCGGCACCAAATGAATTTTTCATATTACTGTCTCCTTTCAGAGATAATGGCAAGGTCTGATTTAAGACTTTCGCAAGTGATATCTTTCATCTCAAAACTACCAACGTGTTGTACATAAACTGCCGTAAGTTTACCGTCTTTGACCTTTTTGTCGTGACTCATAGCGTTGATGACACTATCTATATCAAAATTAGCAACAGTAGGAAGTGAAAGTTTTTTGAGTACCGGCAAAAGTCTTTGTCTAACCTCTGTTGAACACATAGGTATCATACCAAGTGCCACACACTCCCCATGATATAAGGAAGAAAGTTGTGCTTCACTTTCTATTCCGTGTCCGATTGAGTGTCCAAAATTAAGAACTTTACGCAGGCCCGATTCTTTTTCATCTTGCTCTACTACGTTTTTCTTTATGTTCAGAGAGTTTATAATAATTTGATCTATGACAGATGATATATCCTCAGTTTCAAATAATTGGAAAAGTTTTTCATCTGAGGTCAGCGACATTTTAACCGCTTCTGCAAGACCGTTTGAAATCTGTCTGGTAGGAAGCGTAGCCAAAACATCTGGATCTACGAGAACTTTTTTGGGCTGGTAAAATGCACCTACAACATTTTTTATACCGTCAAGATTTACTGCAACCTTTCCCCCTATAGATGAATCTATCTGAGAAAGAACCGTAGTTGGAATGTTATAAAAATCTATTCCTCTCATGTATGATGCTGCCACAAATCCCGAAAGGTCTCCTACAACACCGCCTCCAACTGCCACAACACAGTCGCCACGTCCAAAGCCAATAGAAAGCATAGTTTTTAGAAGTTTCTCATACACTTCTATACTTTTGCTCATCTCGCCTTGCTCAACTGTAACTATATGGGCATAACTGCATTGGGCAGCAACAGTTTGTGCATATTCTGCCGGTACGCCTGTATCAGTAATAACAAAAACTTTTCTTTTGAGATTAAGGTGGTTTTCTGCTCTTTTCAGCACACCACGCTCCACAATTATATCATAACTGTTGTCGCCTAAGTTCATGTGTATGTTCATTGATTACTCCTCCCTATTGGTGATTATGCTCTCGTTTGAATATCTGCCGACAATCTTCACCTTATCACAGTAGTCGGACAACTCTGAAAGCATTTTTTCGCCACTTTCACTGGAAACATCTCCCTCGGCTTCAACATAGAAATAATATTGCCAGTTGACTTGTTTAATCGGACGGCTTCGTAGTGCTTTCATATTGAATCCGTGACGACCTATTATGCTGATTGCCTTTGCAAGTGCACCGGCTTCGTTGTTAACGGTAAATAAAAGGATAAAATTACTTTCAGACGCCTTTATGTTTTTATTTTCCACACGAGAAAATACTGCAAATCGGGTAGTATTTGTATTACTTGAATTAATGTGACGATCAAGGACTTTAAGATTATACAGTTTGGCAGTTTCAATGCTTGCTATTGCTGCCACAGTTTTGTCCCCTTCAGCAGCCACACGCTGTGCCGCCATAGCAGTGTTTGATGCCTGAATTGAAGTAAATTTTTTCTCTTTAATATATTCACTACACTGGTTAAGTGCCTGAGGATGACTAATGACAGTAGTTACATCGGAAAGATTCGCATCAGGAGTACCTAAGAGATTATGAGTAATATGCAAACTGTAAATTCCGTTTACATACAACGAACCCTCAAACATTAAATCTGTAACCTGTGCTACCTCGCCTGCACTACTGTTTTCTATAGGTAGTACCACACTGTCACATTTGCCTCTCACCACGGAATCATAAGCGTCTTCAAAACTTGCGTAAGACTGCATGATGCCATCAGGAAAAATATGTTTAGCAGCAATATATGCAAATGCTCCTTCAACTCCACTATAGGCAATATGTGCTCCCTCTAAAATTCGGTGTTGATAGGTTTTGGATATATCCATCATCGATTTTACATAATTTATGTAATAAGCACGAAGTTCAATATCATCTACAAGCATAGAATTGTTTCTGATAACTTCCTCTTCTCTGTCTTTATCAAAAACAGGTATTCCATGCTCCTGTTTGTATTCGGCAACAAGTTTTACCGCTTCCATTCTCTTGCAAAATAACTCCGCCATTTCTTTATCTATTGAATTTATCATTTTTCTTGCTGTTTGCAGTTTATCCATGTAGCACCTCTAAATTTAGTTAACATTGTTAACCTTGTTAAGTGCTATTATAACACTTATACAAATTTTGTCAATAGGTTAATATTGATTATTGCAATAGAATATGATAATATATATGTAATTCTTTTATTTGAGGCTTTACAAATGGAATATTATGAAACCTTTGAAACAGTTAAGCAAAAGTTAATAATAGCGGGTATTTCTGAAATAGAAGAACATGGCATAAGTGACTTTTCACTGAGACGTGTGGCATCTGTATGCAACGTGTCATGTGCGGCTCCCTACAAGCACTTCAAAAGCAAGGAAGATTTTATAGCAGAAATTGTGCTATATATACACAACAAATGGCTTATGCTCCAAGAGCATGTTTTGCAAGTCTTTGTCAACGACGCAAAGAAACAACTTACAGAGATTTGTATTGCATACGTAAAGTTTTGGATAGCCAATCCAAATTTTAGGGCTGTCCTCATGCTTAAAACTGACACATTTGGCGATGAACGAATAAACATCATGACTAAAATTACCGACAGTACCAATGATCTCATTCATCGTTGTTGTGTAAACTATGGATTAGACCCAAATGAAGAAAAACGCAGGGTCTATGTGATTCGATCATTGATATATGGTGCAACTCTTATGATTGATTCAGGTGAACTAAGCAATGATTTGGATACCATAAATATGATAAGGCAATGTATTGATGAACAATTCAAATAAGAGGAATTGTAGTAAAGGTCTACCAAAGATTGGTCCTTTGCTACAGTTCCTCTTATTATTTTTCAAGTAGTTTCAAAATTTATTGACTAACTTAAATAAGTTTGGTATAATTAGTTATACAAATCATACTTAACTTACTGGAGGTTGTGTTATGAAAAACCCAAAGGGTAAATATGCGTGGACAGCAACAATCGGTGAAAAGGGGCAGATTGTTATACCAAAACAGGCTCGTGAGTTGTTTGACTTAAATCCGGGCGATTCTATACTTATACTTGGTGATGAAAAGAGGGGGCTTGCAATACCTCTAAAATCAATGATTATAAGTCTTACTTCCAAACTATTTAATTCAGACGAAACAGACGAAGATTAAAGGAGTAGAAAATGGACGCTATACAAGTAAAGAATCTCACTAAAAACTATGGTACAAAGACAGCCGTTGATAATTTGTGTCTTACGGTTGTCAAAGGCGAGTTGTTTTCTCTTTTAGGTGTCAACGGTGCAGGAAAGACCACGACTATTAAGATGTTGTCCTGTCTTGTAAAACCTACAAGCGGTGATGCATACATCATGGGTAACAGCATTGTCGATGATGTCAAGTCTGTCAAGGAAGTTATCGGTATATCACCACAAGAAACGGCTGTCGCACCAAAATTGACAGTATATGAAAACCTAACTTTAATGTGCGGTGTACACGGCTTTTCAAAGGAAAAAACTACACAAAAAATTGATGAACTCGTCAACGCTTTTTCCCTTACCGAAGTCCTTACAAAAAGAGCAGGACAACTGTCGGGTGGTTGGCAACGGAGACTCAGTATTGCTATGGCACTTATCGGTGAGCCGAAAATACTGTTTTTAGACGAGCCTACACTCGGGCTTGACGTTATTGCTCGAAGCGAGTTGTGGGACACGATACGCAGTCTAAAGGGAAGCGTCACAGTAATTTTGACAACTCACTATATGGAGGAGGCAGAAGCGTTATCCGACCGTATCGGAATTATGAAAAACGGCAAACTTATTGCTCTTGGCACAGGAGAAGAACTAAAAACATTGGCAGGTACAGACAAATTTGAAGATGCATTTATAGCACTTGTAAAGGAGGCAGAGTAATGAGAGTCATAGCCTTTGCGAAACGTACAACAAAAGAAGTTATCCGTGACCCTCTCACTTTAATATTTGGACTTGGCTTCCCTGCCATTTTAATTCTACTTTTAACTGCAATACAGTCAAATATTCCTGTAAGTATATTTCATATCAATGCTCTTGCACCCGGAATGACTGTATTTGGGCTGTCGTTTATGACTCTTTTTTCCGCACAACTCATATCTCGTGACAGAGAAAGTGCGTTTTTATCACGACTTTACGCAACACCAATGACAGCAATTGATTTTATCTTGGGATATACGCTCCCTATTATACCAATTTCACTTGTGCAAAGTGGTATCTGTTTTATTCTCGGTATCCTCTTAGGGCTTGACATCTCTATAAACATCATATACTCCCTTTTGTTTATAATCCCCATTTCCCTACTATTTATCGGACTTGGTCTACTGTTTGGAAGTGTAATGAATCAAAAACAAGTTGGTAGTCTGTGTGGTGCATTGCTTACAAATCTAACTGCTTGGTTTTCAGGTATCTGGTTTGATTTAGATCTTGTAGGTGGTATATTCAAAAAAATTGCTGAAATTTTGCCATTTTATCATGCTGTTGAGTTGGAGAAAGCAGTATTTATGGGAGATTTTTCCGCTATTTTCCCCCATTTCATTTGGGTTCTTGGTTACACCATAGTTGCACTTATACTTGCTGTATGGCTGTTTTTACGGCAAATGCGTAAAGGATAATTCCAATATAGGACAAAAAATGACTATTGGCAATACCAATAGTCATTTTTATCGTTTTACTTATTTTATAGTATTAAAGAACTGTATTGCTCTCTCAAGTGCGTTGGAAGGGGTATCACACAGCACATCTGCTCCCGCCTTTTCAAGTTCATCAGCCGTCCTAAATCCCCAAGTTGCTCCGCAAGCATAAATTCCTGCATTTTTTGCAGTTATCATATCAACTCCACTGTCACCCATATAAAATGTCTTGCTTGGCGTTCCACCACATATTGACAGCACCTCATATACAGCCTTTGGGTCAGGCTTTAGCGGAACACCGACACGACCTCCGCATACGGCTGCAAATGGAATATCTGGGAAAAAGTGCTCTGTAAGTTCTTTCGTCTTGTCGTCAGGCTTATTTGAAAGAACTGCCAATTTAATTCCCATGTTATTTAACGTGCTTAAAAGTGTATGTATTCCGTCATAAGGCTTTGTTTTGTCAATATAATGCACCTCATAGACTTCCTTGTAGGTTGCAAGAACTTTAGATACTATTTCTTCGTTACTCTGTATTTCTTCCGGTAATGCACGTTCTATCAATGCACGAGCACCATTTCCCACAAAATAGCAGTATTTAGAGGTTTCATGGGTCGGATAGCCGTGTTTTGTCAACGCAATATTTACGCTGTCTGCAAGGTCATCAAGAGTTGCAAGAAGTGTTCCGTCTAAATCGAATATTGCCGTCTTATTTTCTGTTTTCTTAAAATTGTCCTTTATTGATATACACATAATACGTCCTCGTCTTTCGTATTTTATCTGCTTTGACAAACTCAACATTTTAGATGCAAACTTTTTGTTATACCATGCCCATAAAGTATTCTACCGCAATCGCAACAATAACAACTAAAGCAGAAATTATAAATCCGTGAATCATTGGGTTTATACCTGCCCTTTTCATATCTTTAAGTTTTGTATTAAGTCCTATTGCAGCAAGTGAAGAAACCATCAAAAACTTGCTTAAATCTTTTGCTATACCAGAAACTTCGCTTGGAATAAATCCGAGACTGTTCATTGCCGCCATAGCAACAAATCCCAATATAAACCAAGGGAAAATGCCTGATATGTTCACCCTTTTTTTCTTAATTTCAAGTTTTTCTTTACTCTTGATTCGCATATTGATAAGTGAGAAAATAAGTACGGTGGGAATTATAGATAAAGTTCTTGTCAACTTTACCATTGTGGCAAAATCCCCGGCTGCTTCGCTAAAGGCATATCCTGCAGCAACGACGCTTGATGTGTCGTTTACCGCCGTTCCTGCCCATAGTCCGTAAGCGATATCACTAAGTCCAATCGCCCTGCCCATAATCGGGAACAGAATTATCATGGCCATATCAAATAAAAACGTTGCTGACATAGCATAAGCAATATCTGCATCATCAGCGTCTATTACAGGTGCAATGGCGGCAATGGCAGACCCTCCGCAAATTCCTGTACCTGCAGAAATTAGATTTGAAAGTTTCCAATCAAGTTTTAGCCACTTACCAATAAAATACCCTCCACCAAAACAAGTCAATAAAGTAAAGCACATTACCATCAATGACAATTTACCCACTGAAAAAATTACACCTATACTTAAGGAGGAACCTAAAAGAATAATCGCAAATTTTAAGATTTTTTTCGAAGTAAATCTTATTCCATCAGCAATCCAGCAGGGTTCCCAAAAACTATTTATTATCATTCCCAAAAATAAAGCAATAACTGATGCTCCAATAATATGTATCGGCAAAATGCTTTCTATAAATTGTGCAACCAAAGCAATTGCAAAAGATACTGCTATTCCTGGAACAATTTTTAACACGTTGTGAACTATTTTCATTTAAGTTACTTCCTCGTTATTTTATTATTGGATTTATTGTATGATTTCTTCTTAACAGTTGATCAACAAGTACATTACCATTTTTACTTTCTTTAACTCTATACACAAATTGACCATATCTGTTATAAATCTCGTTGCCGCAAGGCAACAATTCAAGTGTACAATATCGGGTTCCAACGGAACGTATCGAAAATCTCGCAAGAGATTTATATCGACGATTTCATCATCAATGAAATCATTGTATCACAAACGCCGTCTCTTTGCAATAAATTACAATTTCAATATTATACAATAATGCTCTTTACATAAAAACAAGCCGACCCTTGTGAGTCGGCTTGTTGCGATTTGTACTTTAATTAGAAATCAACCTCAAGGTCATAGTAGCAACACTTAAGAAGTTTTTCCATCTCAGCGGGGTTAATTGAACGGGGATTGGAGCCTGTGCAAGCATCTGCAACTGCATTCTTTGCGATTTCAGGAAGTCTCTCAAGGAAAACATTCTCAGGAACAAAACCTTGCTCACAGGGATAACTGTCAGCACCGTAGTTTTTGATGCACTGAGGAATATTGAGTTTATCGTTCATGCCACGAAGAAATGCGATAAGGTTTGCAACCTTCTCACAATCGGTATTGCCGCCAAGTCCCATATAATCAGCAATCTGACCGTAACGTTTCTTTGCAGTAGCGTCCTTGGCATTGAATGCGATAACCTTAGGCAGATACATAGCATTTGCAGCACCGTGGATAATGTGTGCACCGTGATCCTCAAAAATTGCACCGGTCTTATGTGCCATTGAGTGTACGATACCAAGCAAAGCGTTGGAGAATGCCATACCTGCCAAGCACTGAGCATTATGCATAGATGCACGCTTGTCCATATCGCCGTTATAGGAGTCAACAAGATCGGACTGAATCATCTTGATTGCGTGAAGTGCAAGAGGATCAGTATAGTCACAGTTGCAAGTTGATACATACGCCTCAATTGCATGAGTGATAGCATCCATACCTGTATGTGCAACGAGTTTTTGAGGCATTGTCTCTGCAAGGTCCGGGTCTACAATTGCAATATCTGGAGTGATTTCAAAGTCTGCAAGAGGATACTTGATGCCCTTCTCGTAGTCGGTAATAACGGAAAATGCAGTAACCTCAGTAGCAGTACCGGATGTTGATGGGATTGCTACAAAGTGTGCCTTTGTGCGAAGTTTTGGAAGTCCGAATACCTTGCACATATCCTCAAAGGTTGTCTCCGGATACTCATATTTAATCCACATAGCCTTAGCAGCATCAATGGGAGAACCACCACCCATTGCTATAATCCAGTCAGGCTCAAACTTACTCATTGCCTCTGCACCGCGCATAACGGTATCAACAGAGGGATCCGGCTCAATACCCTCAAAAAGTTCAACTTCCATTCTTGCTTCCTTAAGGTATGCTACTACCTTATCAAGGAAACCGAACTTCTTCATTGCACCACCACCAACGCAAATCATTGCGCGCTTGCCGTTTAATGTCTTGAGGATTTCAAGAGAACCCTTGCCGTGGTACAAATCGCGTGGGAGAGTAAAACGTGCCATAATTATTTCCTCCGTTTGTGTATTTGCTCAACTCAATTTGCGTGAGCATATATTTTGTTTACGATTTAAGCATAACACACTCTCGTATGTTTTTCAATAACAAAATTTGCAGAGTATTGTATAAAATGCAATAAAGAATATAGAGTATTTGGTCAACTGCACAAAAATTTTGTTCTTTGAATAATCAATCTAAAAGTGCTCCGTTTTTCACCACAATTCGACCACCGCAAATGGTATACTTAACTTTACCGTAGAGTGTCATTCCCTCGTAGGGGGTATTTCTTCCCTTGGACGCAAAGCAAGATGCGTCAACCGTCCACTTCTCGTTTAAGTCAACGATTGCGATGTCGGCAGGTGCACCAAGTCTAAGTGTACCGGCATCTATACCGAGTATATCTGCAGGTGCGGCGGTAAGTTTGTATATGATGTCTTTTAGCGGCATCTTACCAACACGGTGGAGATAGGTCAGTGAAACTGCAAGTGCGGTTTCAAGTCCAACAAGGCCGCTGGGTGCGTCTTTAAGTCCTTTTGCCTTCTCGTCTGCATGGTGTGGTGCATGATCTGTTGCAATAACGTCAATTGTGCCGTCTGCTACTGCATCTAAAATACGTTCAACGTCCTCATTTGTACGAAGTGGCGGATTAACCTTAGCATTTGTGCCAAGGTGCTCCACCTCCTCGTCTGTAAGTGAAAAGTAGTGAGGGCAAGTTTCACACGTTACCTTGACTCCACGAATTTTGGCGTTGCGTATAATCTCCACGCCAGATGCTGTTGATACGTGGGCAATGTGAACAGGCACATCAAGTTCTTCTGCAAGGGTGACCTCACGGGCAATCATCAAGTCCTCTGCAAGATTTGGTATACCATCTACTTCAAGTCTTCGACTGACTTCTCCCTCATTCATAACACCTTTTGCCATGTCAAGTTCTTCACAGTGGGAAATGACAGGCACGTTGAGTTTTGCAGCACGTAACATAGCGTCAGCCATGTGTGACGCTTTCAGTACAGGACGACCATCATCGGAAAACGCCACTGCACCTGCTTTATGAAGTTGTTCAAGGTCAGTCATTTCCTCCCCTTTTTGCCCTTTGGTAATAGCGGCAATAGGATATACGTTGGCATATCCCACTTCTTTTGCTCTGTCAATAATATATGAAAGTACTTCGGGACTGTCAGTTACAGGGTTAGTGTTTGGCATACACGCAACAGATGTGAAACCGCCCATTGCCGCAGATGCTGTACCTGATTGTATATCTTCCTTATGAGTAAATCCAGGCTCACGAAGATGGACGTGGATATCAACCATGCCCGGCATAACCACCATGCCTTTTGCATCTATCAACTCATCAGGGGCTTCGTATGGTGTAACTTGTTCACCAAATTCTACTATATGTCCGTCACGTATATATACGTCACCTGTCATGTCAATTCCATTTTTAACATCAATAATTCGTCCGTTTGTAATTAGAATATTCATGGATATAATTTTCCTTTCCTTTTGGAGTTCATAATGTTATTATACTATACCTTGTCGTCTGTGACAAGGAAAATCATACATAGATTATTTATGAAAGTGAAATAAAACAGTAATGTAAAACTACTTGACGATATAGGCACAAATTAGGTATAATAATATAGGCAAGGAGGTGTGTACATGGCGGAAGGCGTTAAAACTGTTTCAGCAAATCGCAAAGCATATCATGATTATTTTGTAGAAGAAAGTTTTGAATGTGGCATTGAATTGGCAGGCACTGAGGTCAAGTCTATTCGTCAAGGTGCACTCAATCTAAAAGACTCCTACTGTACAGTTAAAGACGGTGAAATTTTTGTTCGAAGTATGCACATAAGTCCATACGAAAAGGGAAATATTTTTAATAAAGACCCTCTTCGCCCAAGGAAACTTCTAATGCATAAGAGAGAGATAAATAGACTGTTTCAGTCAATAAAAAAGGACGGATACACAGTAATTCCTCTTTCCGTTTACTTTAAGGGTAGCCGTGTTAAGGTGGAGATTGGACTTTGTAAAGGAAAGAAACTCCACGATAAACGTGACAGCATGGCAAAACGTGATGCAGGTCGTGAAATGGATCGTGCCATGAAATCAAGGCTGTAAATTATTCTTAGAACAAATATGTCGGAGAGTAGGTTCTTTAATCGCAAAATAAACATGGGGGCGTACCGGTTTCGACGGGGATGCTAAGACATGGATAGCGGGCAGCGTTGCGAATCGCTTTATAAATCGCACTTATAAATTAAAGAACAATAATTCTTACAGAGCAACTGCTCTCGCTGCGTAATTAAACGCAGCCGTCCTGTTCGGGAGGACTACGGCTCGAATTTGGGCGTGACTTAGTAGTGCACGTGAACGCAGTAAGCTTTGCCTGCGTCATGCATAATGAAGCTACCGAAGCGGTAAGCCTGTCGAGCGGCGAACCGCATAGGGAAAGGATCGGTGGGTGATACTACAGATCGGAATAGATCGACTGCGCCCGGAGAAGTCTGTGAGGCGGTGTTTTCGGACAGGGGTTCGACTCCCCTCGCCTCCACCAAAAATACCACAGTACATTGTACTGTGGTATTTTCTTATTTATTGCATAAATTGCGGTTAAATCCGTACTTTTCTCATTTATACGGTGTATATTGTTTTAATATTCAGTTTTATTAAATTTTGAAATATAGGAAAATGACAAGTAAAATTACCATGTGTCACAGTTTTTTAGCATTGATGTGACACGAAACGTGACACGAAAAACTGACGGGAAGATGATAGGTGTGTATCTATGCTTCCTTCGTCAGTTCAAGAAAATAGCGGTTAATTTTTTCAGCAATTTGCATTTTCTCAGAAGACTGAGTGTGTTGATATACATTTTTCAAGACGCTGTTTGTTGCGTGGCCGAGGCGTTCCATGGCATATTTATCCGGGATATACGAGGTTAAAGGCGGCTACTTTTGCTGCATTACCATCTGTCTTGAAACAGGGAAAAATAATTGCACATAATGCTCCGTATGAAGGACACAATTACGACTCGTTTATTATTTCGGCACCTGTAACAATTGGAGAGGAAACCGTATACGTAGGTGCACTCGTTATAAAAGACCACATACAGCGGTACAAACTGCATGAGGTCTTAACAACAAACGAAAGCGGCATACCGCAAATTGTTGAAACGTATGACGATGTGTTATATGTGCCGAGAAAAGACGGGAAGTCGGGCATTGTCTACGTTAAGCAACACAATGGTACAACCTACTATTTGGAACAGATAAGAAACGGTAATTTGCTTCAGAACAAGCAAATGATAAAAACGTCAACGGGAACAATTCCAAAAATTGAGGGACTTTATGATGCTATCGACAAAAAATGGGGCATTTCAACCGCTCCAGATAAGTCAAATCTTCCCCGGATGTACGTCCAAGACGTCTGGAATAATGCCCCTACAGATACTATACCACAATCGGGTAATATTGTCAATGAAGGCAACTCGACAGAAAGTGACATTGAAGGTGTAGATTCTGAATCTATTGAAAATCATCGTTTGAATGTGTTTTTACCTACAAGTGTACAGGCTACAATAGAGCGAACCGGCAGAATGTATGGAGTTGACCCTGAGACAATTAAGAGGGTTAAAAGGATTGCTGAAATTATCGACCGCAAGATAGAATTTTATTCAAGTGACAGAGCGGGAGAAAACGGATATAGAAGTAAAAGGACAAACACCATATATGTCAATGCTAAAAGTCAAAACCCTGTGGCACAGATTATTGCCCATGAACTGACGCATACCTTAGAGGGTACAGACGGATATATCCGTTTGCAGACACATATTTTTGACCGCATCCGCAACACGACAAACGACCTTGATGTACAGAGAGAAAATAAAATACAGTTATATACTGAAAAAGGCGAACCACTTAAAGATAAAACGGCGGTGGATTATGAAATAGTTGCGGAGTTTGTGGAAAAGAATTTACTCACAAATGAAGCAAGTATTCGTGATTTTGTACGTCACGAACCAAAAGCAGGCGAATGGTTCTTAAATAAAATATCTTCTTTGCTTGCACGTCTTGGCAATAAGCAGGCACAAGAACGTGTATTCTTGACAACAGCAAGAGATTTATATGTTTCTGCATTAAAGGAAAGCAGAAATACGCCGACACAGACAGGAGTTTCACAGAATGTAAATGAGTATACTGAAAGTCAAGTGCCGACTAAAGAAGATATTTTGCCTAAGTCTGTTGACGAACAAACGGAATACACCGACAGTACAGCAGAAAATATTTCGTCTGAGTCTATGGACGAACAAGTGACATACACCGACAGCATAGAAGATGATGAGTATATTGATGCTATTAAAGAGGCGTATGCAAGAGGCGAAATTTCCGAAGAGACGTTTGACAGATTGTTTGATGAATATTATTCAGGCGGCAGCGAAAGTCAGTTTAGTTTCAGTGAAACGGAGGACGGTCGTGCTGTTGCTGTGTTAGACAGTGACATTCTGAAAAATATTGACACTGCAAACTGGAATAAAACGACAAAGGAACAGGCAAAGCGTGCCGCAAAGTTGGCGTTGGATGCATTTCGAGATGGCGTAAAGGTCAATGGAATCACCTACAAGGTGAATCGCACTTCCAAACGAGAGTATACTCGTTCTAACGATACGGAGAAAACGTATCGGCAAACTCCTGAAATCTTTGCAGACAAAATGCGTATGGCTGCCAATGCCAATGATATTATCACAGCGACAACATCATGGTCAAATGACGGTGTTTTGACACATCTGCGTAACGATTCATTTGTAGATTTCGCACATGGAAAGGTGCTGATTCAGGCTGGTCAAAACCAATACGAAGCCGACACCGTGGTAGGAATTACAAAAGGCGGAGAATATGTTTTTTATGATGTGGTGGATATGAAGCCTACATACTTCAAAACAAAAGAGGAATCCTCCACCACCGCCTTCGACATGAAAGCCGTCAGCGATATACAGGAAGATTCCTCTACTGGTAGTATAACAGAACCTAAACAGAATGTCAAGCAGTTTAGTTTTGAAAAACCTGTGCAAAAGAGTGGAGAGCAGAAACAGGAAGTTCTTGCGAACTTACGAAAGTATGTAAATGGTGAGATGAGCAACAAGGCAATTCGTGAATATATTGACGGATTGGATGAATCGGGATTTGGAAAACCTCTTAACTTGCCAACCTATGCACAGACAGAGGCACAAAGACTTGTGCGTACTGCCCATGACCAGAATATGAGTGTTGAAGAATATCTCAATCTTAACTGGGAGAACTACGAGTATGACGGAGGCTTGAACGAAGTTGCAAAAGAAGCGTTGAAGTTCGAGCGTCAATATGGAGATAGGCAGTACAGCATCGCAAGGATGCAAAACTTGCCGTGGGAAGAACAACTCAGGCAATTTAGACATAGCGATACATTGGTGGTCGCAAAAGAACTTTACGATTTCCTTACAGACGATGGAATTAAGCAATTACCTTTAGCAATACCGCTAAGAGTTTTGACAAAGGCTCAGTCCGGGAAAGACGCAAACCATTCATTATCTTTAGATAGTATATATAATTTACAAGAAGCAATCTTAAATGCCCCTGTTGTTGTTGATAATCCTTCGAGAAATTCACTTGTTTTTTTGACTGGCTTAAAGGATGTTGGAGGGTATGTTGTTGCAGCCTTTGAAAAAAATGCAACATTTGATAACGACAAGGTTCATAAAGCGACAACGATTCACACAAGAAACTCCCCAATGTCTGTGGCAGAAAAACTTGGAGAAGATGCAACTATATATATAAAAAAATACAATCTTGATTCAAACCTCAGGGAGTTCCTTTTTAATTCAGGAACGCTTAAAGCAAAAATCAAGATTGTTAACGGTAGTGTAGCAGAAGATGCGTTAAATGTCAATAGCAAATTTTCTGACAATCAGTTTTCTTTCTCAAATGACGATAGTTCCCAAACTGTACCTATGCGTAATGTACTTACAACGAAGGCAAGAGAATATCTTGCAAGAGTTGAGCGTGGTATGTTATCCTCGGTTGCCAATGCGTTGGGTGTGGACATTACTAACTATAGAGAGTATTTAATTGAAAGTATACAAAAAATCAGCGATGAATGTATGGCAATAGGAACTGTAAAGCAAGATACGATTGACAGTTTATTTGAGGAGGCTTACAGTAAGGTTGTCAGCGATGAGGCCATTGACTGAATGGTTTCCATAGGTTAAATCCTTGACCATGAAAGTGAAATGTACAAGGCAGTAAATTCTATACTATTTAGCAATAGGCAATTATATTTACTTTAGTGTTGGTATATGGTATAATAAATCCATAAAAGTTAGTGGGTAAAAAACTCGAAAAAACAGAAAACTCACCACAATATATTCAAACTCACATCGAAGTCGGATATAGAATGATGAGAGTTTAATAAGGTGTATTAAAATAAGACAACAAAGGTAAAAAACAAATAAAGGAGGAAGTACACATGCAAAACCAAGAAATAATGACAGCACAAATATCTGAATTAACAAATCTCTGTAAAGAATCTTGCGTAATTGACAAAGAATTATATAAGAAGTTTGATGTAAAACGTGGACTAAGAGATCTAAACGGAAAAGGTGTTCTTGCAGGGCTTACTGACATATCAGAGATTAGAACAACCAAAATTGTTGATGGTCAGGAAGTTCAAATGGATGGTGAACTCTATTACAGAGGAATAAAAATCGACGATTTAATAAACGGCTTTATGAGTGAAGGAAGATATGGGTTTGAGGAGACAACATATTTACTTCTTACAGGCAAGTTTCCCACTATTGATGAATTAAACGATTTTCGTGCATTACTCGCATCATTTTATAAATTACCGAAAAACTTTGTGCGTGATGTGATTATGAAGGCTCCGTCAACTGATATAATGAACACGCTTACAAGAAGTGTATTGTCACTGTTTCCGTATGACTCAAATCCAAACGACACATCATTAGATAATGTAATGCGTCAGTGTTTACAGTTAATTGCAGTAATCCCGGTATTTTCAGTATATAGTTATGCTGCAAATAGTTTTTATAACAACAGTGATTCTCTTATGATTCACCGACCAAACCCGAAATATTCAACAGCACAAAATTTCCTTCACATGTTAAGACCTGATAGTGTCTTCACAGAACTTGAAGCAAAGGTACTTGATATGGCACTTGTTCTTCACGCAGAACACGGTGGCGGTAATAACTCATCATTTACAACCCACGTGGTAACTTCATCGGGCACGGACACCTATGCTACCATTGCAGCAGCGTTAGGTTCTCTTAAAGGGCCAAAACACGGTGGTGCAAACATTAAAGTTGTTAAGATGTTTGAGGATATGAAAGCATCCATCAACACAGAAAATGATGCAGAGATTATCCAGTACCTTGAAGCACTTCTTGATGGAAAAGCGTTCGATAATGCAGGTCTCATTTATGGAATGGGGCATGCGGTATATAGTTTGTCGGACCCAAGAGCGATAATATTCCGTAAATCAGTTGCAAAACTTGCAGAAGAAAAAGGTATGGATAAAGAATTTGCTTTCTACGAAAAGGTTGAAAAATATGCACCTGAAATTATTGCAAAGAAAAGAAAAATTTATAAAGGCGTATCAGCAAACATTGACTTCTACAGTGGCCTTGCATACAGTATGTTAAATATCCCGTTGGAACTATACACACCACTTTTTGCAACAGCAAGAATATCAGGTTGGAGTGCACACCGTATGGAAGAACTTGTTAATGCAGGTAAAATTATAAGACCGGCATACAAAAGTGTGTCAATAGAGAAGAAATATGTGCCAATCAGTGAGAGATAGGCTACACTGTCATGAACTGTTTCCAACACAACTAAATCACTGAAATGTAAATGTAAACAAATGGTTTGCGAAATTAAGTAAATGAGTCTAAAATCGGAGGATAGGCAAAAGCCTATCCTCCTTGTCTATTCACAATTGAGAGCAAGGCAAGATTATAACAGTGTTCAAAAGGATTCTGAACACACACTATCGCAGGTATATGCAATGCCACTTTCGTTTCTCTTTAAGAAACGAAAGAAAAAATAGTTCACTATGACACAGTCTTATCTCCTTGACAGCATTTTTGAAAAATTCTCCAACTTTTTGTCGAAATCCATTGACAAAAACGATTTTCAGTCTTATAATTTCCATGCAAAACATTATATTCACAATTTCACAGCCTCAGTTTCTGTGGATTGAAGTATAGCATGAAAGGATTATAATTATGAACACATTACTTAGTGTAGCGATTGCTTTGGCTGTTGGTCTGGCAATGTCAAGAGTAGTCAAGGTACTCAATCTTCCGGCCGTTACCGGCTACCTCATCGCCGGTATTTTGGTAGGCCCGTACTGCCTTGGCTTTTTAGGCAACTTCATCGGTATTGAGGGACTTGGATTCACCTCCGAGGCATACGTCCACTCATTTGGCATTATCAGTGATGCTGCCCTCGGATTTATTGCCTTTGCTATCGGTGATGAGTTTAGACTGTCACAACTTAAAGCAACCGGTAAACAAGCCACAATAATCGGTATATTCCAAGCAGTAGCCACAACACTTATCGTTGATGCCGCACTTATAGGCCTTCATTTTGTACTTGGCGAGGAGATACTTCCTCTTACAACGGCAATAATTCTCGGTGCAATCGCATCAGCAACTGCACCTGCCGCTACTTTGATGGTTATAAAGCAATATAAAGCAAAAGGTAGACTTACAAGCCTTCTTCTTCCTATTGTTGCACTTGATGACGCTGTCGGCTTAATTATCTTCGCCATTTCACTTGGTACTGCAAAAGCATTGAAAAGCGGTGCAACAAACCTTATTGGTATTGTTGTAGAGCCTCTTGCAGAGATTATTTTCTCATTGGTACTTGGTGCAATTATAGGTTATCTTTTCTCCATTGCACAGCGTTACTTCAAATCCAATTCAAAACGTCAAGCAGTTGCCGTTACAGCAATTTTTTTGGCAGTCGCTTTGTCTAAAATTAAACTCTTAGTTGGCGGTGTCCACATTGGATTTTCTTCTCTTCTCGTGTGTATGATGCTCGGTACAGTATTTTGCAATACTTGCGATACTTCTGCTGAACTTATGGAAAAAACAGACAAGTGGACAACTCCCCTATTTATTTTATTCTTTGTAATCAGCGGTGCTGAACTTCAACTCTCAGTCTTTTTGGATTGGTTTATCGTCATCATTGGTATTGTGTATATTCTTTCAAGATGTATTGGCAAGTACTACGGTGCTAAATGGAGTTCAAAGTGGTCAAAGTGTGAGGAGAAAGTCGTTAAGTACCTTGGAATTACCCTCTTCCCACAAGCGGGTGTTGCCTTGGGTATGTCGGCAATTGTTGCCACATCTCCTGAACTTGGCGGTGAGGGTGCGTTAATACGCAACATCGTTTTGTTTGGTGTTATGATCTACGAACTTGTTGGTCCTGCAATGACAAAATGGGCACTTAACAAGGCTGGCGAAATCTCCGATAAGGACGAATATCTGAAGAGTAAATTGAAAGTACAAAACCATTAATAATTTCAATAAAGTTAACGCCTCTGTTTTTACAAACAGAGGCGTTAGTGTTTATTTTTTATCTTTTACTTTTCGTATCTTCCATGCCGACGGAGCAAGTACAACAAGAAGTGGGAAAATTTCAAGTCTGCCTAAGAGCATTGCTACTGTCAGCACAAGTTTTACAAATGGAGAGAATACTGCAAATGAACCAGTCGGTCCGACAACTGCAAATCCGGGACCAACATTGTTAAAGCACGCAGCAGTAGCACTTATCGTTGTTTCAAAGTCAAATCCATCAACAGCCGTCAACATAAGAATTATAAAAAAGCAGATACTGTACACGGCAAAGTACGTCAAAACACTACGTTGTATATGGTCATCTACTTGTTGACCCTCAAACTTTACTGATGTGACAGCACGTGGGTGAAGCATACGCCTAAGTTCCGTTCCAATCATCTTAAAAAGCATGATAACTCGTGACATTTTCAAACCACCTGCCGTTGAACCTGCACATGCACCTACAATCATCAAGACAAATAATATGCTTTTTGATAATGTCGGCCACAAGTTAAAATCAGTAGTTGAAAAACCTGTGGTAGACATAATAGATGCAACCTGGAAAAACGAGTGGCGGATAGTTTCCGAATTTGTTTCATACATTTTTCCAAGATTTGCGAAAATCAAGATACTTGCTGTGCAAACGATTGCAATATACGTCCATAATTCTTGGTTCTTTCCTACTTGCCTAAACCGTCTTATGCATATAAGAAAGTATATATTGAAATTGACACCAAAAATTATCATAAATATAGTGATTACCCATTGTATATATGGTGAATATCCTGCTATACTGTTTGCTTTAGTACCAAATCCACCTGTACCGGCAGTACTAAAAGCATGAAGCAGACTTTCAAATAGAGGCATTTTACCAAGGTATAATAAAACTACCAATAATACAGTCATAGAAATATAGATAAGGTAAAGTGCCCTTGAAGTGTCTTTTGTACGAGGTGTCAGTTTTCCCACAATAGGACCCGGCATCTCCGCACGGATAATGTGGATTGCTCTGTCAGATATATTAGATACAAATGCAATAAGGAATACCAAAACACCCATACCGCCAATCCATATAGTAAAACTACGCCAAAACAGCATACCTTTACTCATTGATTCTATATCGGTTAAAATTGACGAGCCTGTTGTAGTAAGTCCACTGACTGTTTCAAATAATGCATCAATATATGATGGTATTTCACCGCTGATGTAAAAAGGCAATGCACCGATAAATGCTGTTGACAGCCATGCAACTGCAACGATAATAAAACCCTCTCTTGCATATAAAACATCATTTTTAGTATTAAATACACGTATTAGCAATAAACCTAAAAGGAGCGACAACACGGCAGTTAATAAAAACGCAATGTAACCGTTTTCACCATAGTAGATTGAGACGAACATAGGCAAAAGAAGCAATGCCGACAAAGTCATCAAAAGTCTGCCAATGACACCAAACACCTGTTTATAGTTCAAAAGTTATCTCTCCTCTCGGCGAACAATATCCGACAACTCATTAAATTGATGTCCTGCGGCTACAACGATAACACGGTCATTTGGTAAAATCATATCGTCACCGGTGGGGATAATCGGCTTGCGACCTCTTATAATTCCTGCAATAAGAATATTCTTTTTCAGTTTCATATCACGCAGTAAAATTCTACTGTATGGGAACTCCGGTCTAACCTTAAATTCCAATACTTCTGTCTGTCCGTCACTTAATTTATGAAGTGTTTCAACACTACTGCCAAGTGAGTTTTCAAGGGCTCTTGCGTATCTTGACATTACATCGGCAACTGTTTTTTGCGGAGATACGATACAGGCAAGTCCAAGCCGTTTAGCAGTGGACAAAAGTTCAGGACGATTTATCTTTGTGATAATAGACGACACTTTCAAATCGGCAGCATAGAATGCACTTAGAATATTTTCTTCATCTGTACCTGTCAAAGATACAAAACCGTCAACTACATCCATACCCTCCTCTAAAAGCACGTCCTGTTGCATACCATCGCCACAAATTAAAATTGCCTCAGGAAGTGCAGCGGCAGTTTTTAAGCATACATCTTTGTCTTTCTCAATAATTTTAACTGTAACACCAACATGAATAAGAAGTTTTGCAAGGTAGTATGTTATGCGTCCTGCTCCCATAATTATAACACTTTTAGGCTGTTTTTGAAGCATACCAAACTTCTTTAACAGTTTAATAATTTCCATTCGTGATGCGGTAAGACCTACTTTATCCCCTGCCATAAGCGTAAAGTTACCGTCAGGGATAAACACCTCGTCACCACGTACTACGTTACACACAAGAAACTTCTCATGATTTTGACGGCGAAGATCTGACAGTGTCAAGCCTATAAATGGTGAGTTTTCTCCTACCGGCAATTCAACAATTTCTATGTTTCTATTTGAAAATGTTTCTACTTTCAACGCAGTTGGTAAACGAAGGATATTATATATCTCATGGGCGGTTAAAAGTTCAGGGTTGAGAGTTGCCGACAAGTCAAGATGTTGTTTCATAAAGCCAAGACTTTCATCGTTATACTCCGGATTACGAACACGTGCAATAGTATGTTCTGCTCCCATCTTACGAGCAAGGAAACAACTTAACATATTCAAATCATCTGACTCAGTAGCCGCAACAAACAACTGTGATTTTGGCACACCTGCTTCAATCATAGCCTCTGAATCAACTCCACCACTGCAAAATCCGATTATATCATAGCGGTTACAAACGTGTTCCAACACTTCCGGATTTTTATCAATAGCGACAAGGTCATGTCCCTCACCGCTGAGACGTTCAATGATAGTAGTGCCGATTTTTCCGCACCCAAATACTATAATCTTCATGTTAGTCTCCTATTTTTAGTAATTTTATTTTCCGTATGTCAAATAATCAAGTTTTTTTCTGTCAAACGACACACTTTTCATATTCTCTTTAAGTTGAGATACACTACTTATCCCTATAAGGGCAGCAGCATTTAATGAATTTGATGTGATATATGAAATTGCACATAAAGCAGCAGTTATGCCCTGTTCCTCAGACAAAATACGTACACGATTTAACCTTTCACGATTTTGAGCGGAGTCAAATCGAGTCTTTGCCTTACTGCTTATGTACGGAAATTCGACGTGCCTAAAATGATACGTCCAAAGATGCTATTTCCAATAGTCATCTCATTCATAACACATTTCCTTTCATAAAGATTCTCTACAGTGTCATAAAATTCCCAAAGATTTCTATACTCATATTATACTCTTTCTCCTTTCAGATTGCAATGGGAAAAGAAAAATCAAAATTTTTACAAAAAATTTTGCAAAACTTTGCCTTTTCCTCTATGCAAAACCGATTAAATATATTAAAATATAAGGTGAAGATTTGCAGACTGCCTGCACAGATAAGTTTTGCAGGCTCTGACGAAATAATCCGAAGGGAGGTTCATGCGTTTTCGCATGATAACGAGCGATGGATAAACCCGAATATAAACGTGCACTGATTAAAGTCAGCGGTGAGGCACTGGCAGGCGAAAAAGGTACAGGACTTGATTTTGATATTCTCAATGAGGTTGCTTGCGTAATAAAGAAATGCGTTAGTGCCGGCATGGAAATTGCAATTGTTGTAGGTGCGGGCAATATTTGGCGTGGTATCAAAAACGGTACAGGCAAAATTGACAGAACCCGTTCCGACCATATGGGTATGCTGGGCACGACAATCAATGCTTTGGCACTTGCAGATGTCCTTTCTCAACACGGTGTTGACGCAAGAGTTCAAACTGCCGTTGAGATGCGTGCATTTGCTGAACCGTATGTACGTGATGAAGCGATACGCCATTTAGAAAAAGGTCGTGTTGTCGTATTTGGTTGCGGTACCGGTTGTCCTTATATGTCAACTGATACTACTGCCGTACTACGTGCATTGGAAACGAATTGTGACGTAATGCTGTTTGCAAAGAATGTTGATGGTGTTTACGACAAAGACCCTGCAAAATATCCTGACGCAAAGAAGTTCGATGCACTTACCTACTCAGAGGTTTTGACTAAGAACCTTGCTGTAATGGACAGTACGGCTGCAAGCATGGCACGTGACAACAATATGCCCACATTGCTGTTTGAAGTTAAACAGCCTGAAAATATCTATCGTGCACTGATGGGCGAAAAAATCGGTACGATTGTACGAAAGGAGTTTTAATTATGAAAGGCGATTACACAGTTTACGAACAAAAAATGACAAAGACACTTGAGGTACTTAATTCTGAATTTGCATCTATTCGTGTAGGACGTGCAAATCCGGCAGTGCTCGACAGACTTACTATTGAGTATTACGGTACTCAGACACCTATTGCACAGGTTGCATCTATTTCCTCTCCGGAGGCTCGCACTCTCGTTATTCAGCCTTGGGATGCTTCTGCTACAAAGGCTATTGAGAAGGCTATCAATGCATCTGACTTGGGTATCAACCCTCAAAATGACGGCAAGGTTATCCGTCTTGTATTTCCACCTCTGACTGAGGAACGCAGACGTGACCTTGCAAAACAAGTTCACAAACTTGGTGAAGATGCAAAGGTTGCTGTTCGTAACGTCCGCCGTGACGCTATGGACGCATTTAAGGCTGCCAAGAAGAAGGCTGAAATTACTGAGGACGATCTCAAGGAAATTGAGAAGGACATTCAGACAATGACCGACAAGTACGTTAAGGAAGTTGAGATTGCCACAGGCAAGAAAGAAGACGAACTTACCTCTGTCTAATGTTTAAGTTTTTATACCACTGTTGCTATTATTTTAGCAACAGTGGTATATAGTATGCTATCTTTAATGCAGGAGGATGCAGTTGTGAATGCGTTTCGTTTCTTAAAAAAGGTGAAAAAGCAGTCAGGTGTCGATATGAATCGGTTGCCTGAACATATTGCAATCATAATGGACGGTAATGGTCGTTGGGCAACGTCAAAAGGCTTGCCTCGTACTGCAGGACATCGTGTTGGAAGTGAAACATTCCGCAAAATTGCCACCTACTGTAATAACATTGGTATCCGTCACTTAACAGTATACGCTTTTTCAACGGAAAACTGGAAACGCCCCAAGGAAGAAGTAGATACTATTATGGGCCTGTTAAAGCAGTATCTCCTTGAAGCGTGTGAAAAGATGGTCGCCGACAACATTTCTCTAAAAATTGTCGGTGATACTTCACGTCTATCTCCTGAACTCAGAGACCTTATCACAGAAACTGATGCCCTATCTCTCAAAACGACAGGGCTTAAAGTAAACGTCTGTATCAACTATGGCGGACGTGATGAAATTGTCCACGCAACACGGCTTGTTGCACAGCGTGTTGCAGATGGGACACTCTCCCCTGACAGCATTACTGAAAGTATGATTTCCGATATGCTGTATACCGCACCTACCCCCGACCCCGATTTGATTATTCGTCCAAGTGGCGAAATTCGCACATCAAACTTTTTACTTTGGCAAAGTGCCTATTCAGAATACTATTTCACTGATGTTTTATGGCCTGACTTTGACGAAGCGGAACTTGACCGTGCCATTGTCAGTTATCAATCCCGTTCACGACGCTTTGGCGGCGTTAAACAGAGTGTATAAGGAAAGGAGTGCAAGCATAAAATGGCAGTAAGAATTATTGTCGGAGCAATAGGATTACCCCTACTGTTTTTGACTCTCTATGTTTTTCCATCATGGGCATTGCCGTTTGCGATATCCGTCATTAGTATAATAGGCGTATATGAGATGCTTGTGGCTACAAGTTTTGTTAAAAACAAACTCTTGCTTATCCCCACTCTCATATTTTCCGCACTTGTAAGCCCTTGGGTATATTTTAATATTCCCTATGAATTTGCATATCCCGTGCTGTTTTTGTATATTTTTGTACTGTTTTCAGTGGCTCTTTGGAATCACAAAAGCATTACATTTGGTGAACTTGCCGGCACGTTCTTTTCAGGTATATTTATTCCACTTGCCCTTTCCTGCATACTGCGTATCATGAAATGGGAATACGGTGTATATCTCGTATTACTTCCTTTTATCTGCTCATGGGTTTCCGACACGTTTGCCTACTTTGCAGGTAAATTTTTCGGCAAACACAAACTTGCACCTACCATAAGCCCCAAGAAAACTATTGAAGGTTCTATCGGTGGCCTTATCGGTGCTGTTTTAGGCACAGTTATTTTTGTTTTAGTATGTCGCACATGGTTTGACTATTCACCATCAATTTTCCCTCTTGCTATTGTCGGCTTAATTGGTGGAGGAATATCTCAGTTTGGTGACTTATGCTTTTCATACATCAAAAGAGAGTTTGGCATAAAAGACTATGGCAACATTTTCCCGGGGCATGGTGGTGTTCTTGACCGTTTTGACTCGGTACTGTTTGCCGCACCTGCTGTTGAGGTTATGCTTACAATACTTCACTCTTTTAGTATACTGTAAGCAACCTATATATTAAAATCCTCGGCACGGCAACGTGCCGTTTTCAATCTATTGAAAGGGTTTGTTTTCTATGTACAAAAGCATTGCCGTTATGGGTTCTACCGGTTCAATCGGTGTACAGACTCTTGACGTTATTAAAAAACTTGGACTTCGTGCCTGCACGTTAAGTGCATCAGGCAAGAATATTAAACTGTTAGAACAACAAGCACGTGAATTTTCGCCTGCTCTTGTCGCTGTTAGTGACGAAAGAATGGCTTGTGACTTAAAGACAAGACTTTCTGATACTGATATTGTTGTCCGTGGCGGTCAAGAAGCAGTATGTGAGGCAGCGGCATACCCTGATGCCGACCTTACTGTTATGGCAATCTTAGGTATGGCAGGTCTTTTGCCTACTCTTTCTGCCATTGATGCCGGTAAAGATATTGCCCTTGCTACAAAGGAAACACTTGTGTGTGCAGGTAGTATTGTTACAAAACGAGTACGTGAAAAAGGTGTAAGGCTACTTCCTGTTGACTCAGAACACTCTGCTATTTTTCAATGTATTGAAAAAAGCGACCGCAAACAAGTTAAGCGTGTTATTTTAACCGCTTCCGGTGGTCCTTTCTTTGGAAAGAGCCGTGAGGAAACGTACAATTTTTCACCTAAGGACGCATTAAAGCACCCCAATTGGTCTATGGGACAAAAAATAACTATAGACTCTGCTACACTTATGAACAAGGGCTTTGAATTTTTAGAGGCGATGTGGCTTTACGACTTGACTCCTAATCAAATTGAAATTGTGGTACACAGGGAAAGCGTTATTCACTCTATGGTTGAGTTTGCCGATAATGCCGTTCTTGCCCAGTTAGGTACTCCTGATATGCGTATTCCTATCCAGTACGCAATCACATACCCGGATAGAGTAAGTTGCCCTGCCCCTCAACTTGATTTCACCACGTTGTCGGCATTGACTTTCTTTCCACCTGATATGACTGCATTCCCCTGTCTGAAACTTGCCTTAGATTGTGCCAATGACGGTGGAAATCGTGGCGCTGTATGTAATGGTGCAAACGAAATTGCAGTTGCAGAATTTTTACGTGAAAAGATTGTATTTGGACAGATATCAGAACTTGTAGAACGTGCATTAAGTGATGTTAAATACAAAATTCTCACTTCTCTTGATGATGTTCTTGAGGCTGACAGACTTGCACGTGAGATTGTTACATCTCTTGTGGCAAAATAAATTATAGTAATCGGTTTTAGAAAAGAGGGATTTTTATCACTATTCTACTTGCCATTCTCATTTTTGCCCTGCTCATTTTTCTCCATGAGTTAGGACACATGGTTGCTGCAAAGTTGTCAGGTGTTGACGTACTTGAATTTGCCTTAGGTCTTGGCCCTGCAATCTATAAAAAGAAAATCGGTGAAACTACCTACGCTATACGACTGTTACCTTTTGGCGGTCAATGTGTCATGCGTGGTGAGGACGATGCTGACGGCACTGAAAACAATCACCCTCGTTCCTTTTCAAATGCAAAGTCATGGAAGAAGTTAATTATCCTCTGTGCAGGTGCATTTATGAACTTTATTACAGGATACATCATCTTTGTATGTCTGTTCTTCCCTGCCCAATCATACTCTGTGCCTGAAATTGCTGCCTTTATGGATCAATTTACCGGTGGCGGTGAAAATGGCTTGCAAGTTGGTGATAAAATCTTAGAGATTGACGATTACAATATCTATTTAAGTTCCGACATATCCACCGCTTTGGCTCGTGGAGAAAATGCCCCTTATTACGATATTAAAGTATCTCGTGACGGTGAGCGTATTGTATTAAATGACGTTGAAATAAGTCCCAAAACCTATATAGAGAATGGAAGCGAAATTGTCCGCTATGGTCTAAACTTTCAGACAAAGAAATTAAACTTCATAGAAAAACTAAAACTGTCGTGGTATTCAAGTGTGAATATGGTTCGACTTGTATTTATAAGCCTTGGTGATTTATTTACAGGCACTGTTAAAATCACATCTTTGTCAGGTGTTGTCGGTATATCTGCCGTTATGATTGATACTGCAAAGCAATCAATGCTTGACTTTTGGTATCTTTCCGCACTTATCGCTATCAACTTATCTGTTATGAATCTTTTGCCATTCCCCGCCCTTGATGGTGGTAGAGTTGTATTCGTTCTCTACGAAATGATAACTCGCCGCCGTGTAAATCAAAAATTTGAAACTTTCGTCAGCGTTGCAGGACTAATTTTACTGCTTGGTCTTATGGCGTTTGTTACATTCAATGACATTATCCGTCTTATTTTCAACTAACGGAGTGTATTTACTATGAGAAAGCACACAAAACAAATATTAGTAGGAGATGTAAAAATTGGTGGTGGTGCATCTGTCAGCGTACAGAGCATGGCTAATACCGATACTCGTGATGTTTCAGCAACGGTACGTCAAATCCATGCTTTGACTGAGGCAGGCTGTCAAATTATCCGTGTTGCAGTACCTGATGCTCAATCTGCTGAGGCAATTAAGAGCATTAAATCACAAATCTCCATTCCTCTCGTTGCAGATATTCACTTTGATTATCGTCTTGCCCTTACTTGTATTGAATCAGGTATTGACAAGGTACGTATAAATCCGGGTAACATAGGCTCACTTGACAGAGTAAAGCAAGTTGCAGATGCCTGCCGTAGACGTGGCATACCTATTCGTATCGGTGTAAATGGCGGTTCACTTGAACGTAACTTAATTGAAAAATACGGCTCACCAACACCGCAGGCAATGGTGGAAAGTGCTTTAGGGCATATACGTCTTTTAGAGGACGTTGACTTTGACAACATCTGTATATCACTTAAAGCATCTGACGTACCAAACACAATAGCCGCATACCGACTTATGAGTGAAACGGTAGACTACCCACTTCATGTAGGAATAACGGAAACCGGTACAAAGAAACTTGGCATTATCAAATCAGCCGCCGGTATCGGAGGGCTACTTGCCATGGGTATTGGTGATACTGTTCGTGTATCATTGACTGATGACCCCATATATGAAGTTCAAGCCGCTTACGACATACTTAAAGCAGTTGGTGCGTATACCGATTGCGTACAATTCGTATCTTGCCCAACTTGTGGCAGAACAAAAATAGACATTATTCGTATCGCCGCCGAAGTTGAAAGACGTCTTGCTCACATTCGTACACCTATGAAAGTTGCAGTTATGGGTTGTGCAGTAAACGGGCCCGGTGAAGCACGTGATGCAGATATTGGACTTGCCGGCGGTGACGGTGTGGGACTTATTTTCTCCCATGGTGAAATACTTAAAAAAGTTCCAGAAGCAGAACTTGTAGATACATTTGTGGAACTTGCAGAAAACATAGCAAAGGAAAAAGGACGTGTATCATGACAACTCCCCTGCGTAATCTTCTGCGTGGACATACGCTCCCAAAACATCTTGATACTCTATGTGACTCACTTTTCGTCAAAAAGATTGCAGGCGACAGAACTAAAGGTTCTATCAGTTTAGAAGTAGAATGTGAACACATAGTTGACAAAGGGGAACTCTCCGATTTAGAGAAAACGTGTTGTGCATATTTTGGTGTGTCAAGTTTCTCTCTGCGAGTCGTATATCCACTTTCATTTCTTAACGACAAATATTTTTTAGATATCTTCCAACGTATTAAGAAAATGTACCCGTCATCTAACGGATTTCTTGACGGTGCTACCTATTCTTTTTCAGAGGATAAACATAAATTGACAATAATTCTTGCCCATGGCGGTGCAGACTTTTTGAGTAATGCAGGCTGTAATCGTGAAATAGAACGAATTATTCAAAAAGAGTTTGGACTCCATACTCTCGTTAGTTTTGGTGGAACTACTGACGTAACATTTGATGAAGCACAACGTCATGCGGAGGAAATTCGCCGTGACGCTCAAGCAGTTGCCATGGCACAGCAATCAAAAGTTCAAGATTTCGATACCACTACAGTAAAAACACAGGAAAAGCCTAAACGTGCAGATAAAAAAGGTGATTTTCGCCGTCCTTCACGTAAGTCAATTTCACCTAAAAATAATGATGATATATTGTTAGGTAAGCCCTATGTTGATGATGTTCTGAAAATGGACACTTTACATATTGATTTAGGTAGTGTAACTGTTGAGGGTGAAGTCTTTGCCATAAATCACAGAGAAATTGAAAGCCGTAATCTTACAATCATCAATTTTGATATTACTGACAAGTCAGGTTCTTTGCGTATATCCCGTGCTATGGATACTGAAGAAGCAAGAAATCTTGTAAAGTCAATAAAAATTGGTGACAGTTTATATGTACAAGGTCAACTCATATACAATAACTATGAGCATGAGATGACTATGACTCCAAAGAATATTTTACGTACTGAAAGGACAGTACGTACTGATACTGCTACGGAAAAACGTGTAGAACTTCATCTTCACACAAATATGTCCTCCATGGACGGTGTCAGCGATGTAAAGGACCTTATAAAGCAAGCGTCAAAATGGGGACATAAAGCGGTTGCAGTTACTGACCATGGTGTTGTACAAGCATTCCCTGAGGCTATGAAAGCAGCAAAAGATACAGGGATTAAGGTAATCTATGGTGTTGAGGCATACTACGTTAACAACAGAAGTGAAACCTTAATTGTCGCAGGCGAACAAGATGTTCCTTTGACAAGCGAGTTTGTCGTTTTTGATATTGAAACTACAGGTCTTTCCTTTGACAATGACCGCATAACCGAGATTGGTGCCGTAATTCTTCGTGATGGTGTTGCCTGCGAAACATTTTCTTCGTTCGTAAATCCAGGTATGCCAATCCCTGCAAATATTGTTGAATTGACAGGTATCACAGACGATATGGTAAAAGATGCACCGACTATTAACGAGGTGCTTCCTAAATTCCTTGAGTTTGTCGGTGAGCGTGTTCTTGTGGCACATAACGCAAACTTTGACGTAACATTTATTTCAAATGCTTGTAAGCGTATTGGTATATCCAAGTCATTTACATACGTTGATACGTTGGAAATGGCACGTATTCTTTTGCCTGAACTTAAAAAACACAAATTAGATATTGTGGCAAAAGCAATAGGAGCAAAAGAATTTAATCACCATCGTGCTTGTGATGATGCGGCTGTACTTGGTGAGATATTTTCAAATTTCATCATTCGTCTTACACAGGGGTATCGTATTGAACAACTTAGCGAAGTCAATGAAACGCTTTGGAAAGTGAAAGCATCATTTGACACCACTAAAAAGAGGGCATACCATCATTTAATACTGTTAGTTAAAAATCTGACAGGTCTTAAAAATCTCTATCGTCTTATTAGTGACGCACATCTTAAATACTACAAAAAACGTCCGATTATCCTAAGAGATCAGTTGGAAATATATCGTGAAGGTCTTATTGTCGGTTCTGCATGTGAGTCAGGCGAACTTTTTGAAGCAATCGTCAGAAATCGCCCGTGGGCTGAACTTAGGCGTATGGCAGAGTTTTACGATTACTTGGAAATACAGCCCCTTGGCAATAACCGTTTCATGCTTGAAAAGGGTCTTGCAAAAGACGAGGACGAACTGCGTAATTTCAACGAAACTGTCATGCGTCTTGGACAAGCAACAGGTAAGTTGGTCTGTGCAACAGGTGACGTACATTTCTTAAATCCGGAAGACGAAGTATACCGCCGTATACTCATGGCAGGTCAAGGCTTTGCCGACGCCGATAATCAAGCACCGCTGTACTTTAAGACTACCGATGAGATGCTTGACGAGTTTTCTTACTTGGGACAAAAACGTGCCTATGAGGTCGTTGTAGAAAACCCCAACAAAATTGCAGATATGGTTGAAAATATTCGTCCCATACCATCAGGCACATATCCCCCAAGCATTGAAGGCTCCGCTGAGGACTTACAGCGCATCTGCTATGAAGGTGCACACCGCCTTTACGGTGAACCTCTGTGTAAAGAAATTGCTGACCGTATTGAAGCGGAACTTCAGCCAATTATCAATAACGGCTTTGACGTTATGTATATGTCGGCACAAAAACTTATAAAGAAGTCAAACGATGCAGGATACTTAGTCGGTTCAAGAGGTAGTGTCGGCTCGTCTGTTGTAGCATACTTCTGTGGCATTTCAGAGGTAAATCCCCTACCTCCCCACTACCATTGTGAAACATGTCACCATATAGAATTCGGTGACAGTCTTATATACGGCTGTGGTGCCGATATGCCTGACCGTGAGTGTCCTCACTGCCATAGTAAAATGCAAAAAGACGGATTTAATATCCCCTTCTTTACATTCCTCGGCTTTAAGGCTGAGAAGGAGCCTGATATTGACTTAAACTTCTCAGGCGAGTATCAGACTCAGGCACATAAAGATTGTGTTGAACTATTTGGTGATGGACAAGTATTCAAGGCCGGTACAATAGGTACTATTGCAGATAAAACCGCATACGGTTACGTGCGAAAATACTGTGAAGAACGTGGTCTTAACTTGTCGAAAGCCGAGATGAATAGACTAACTATCGGCTGTACAGGTGTTAAGCGTACAACTGGTCAGCATCCGGGCGGTTTGATTATCGTACCAAGAGATCGCACAATATATGAGTTTTGCCCCGTTCAGCATCCCGCTGACGATCCAAACTCTACTATTATTACAACTCATTTTGACTTCCATTCTATCCATGATAATTTGTTGAAACTCGATATGCTCGGTCACGATAACCCGACCATTATCAAACACCTTGAAGATATGACAGGTGTTAGTGCAACTACAATCCCGTTGGACGATCCTCGTACTATCGGCATTTTTACCGACATTAGAAATCTTTACGATACTGACGGAACTCCTATGGAGCCTGATGAACTTCTTGGTGAAACAGGTGTCGCAGCAGTTCCTGAATTTGGTACTCGATTTGCAAGAGGAATGTTGCTTGATACACAGCCTAAGAACTTTGACGGCCTTGTTCGTATTTCAGGTCTTTCTCATGGTACTGACGTATGGATGGGTAACGCCGCCGATTTAATTAAAGACAAAGTTGCAACTCTTGAAGAGGTAATAAGTGCCCGTGACGATATTACAATGTTTCTTATCGGTAAAGGAATGGATGCTTCTTTGTCATTCAAGACAAGCGAGGCAATCCGTAAAGGTAAGGGAATTGTTCCTGAAACTGTAGAAATCATGCAGGAAAAAGGTGTACCTCAATGGTACATCGATTCCTGTCAGAAAATTAAGTACCTATATCCAAAAGCACACGCCGTCGCATACGTTATGATGGCATTCCGTATTGCGTGGTATAAGGTACACCACCCGCTCCCCTTTTATAGTGCATACTTTTCTATTCGGGCCGTTGGTTTTGACGCAAATACCATGACAAAAGGTATTGAGCCTGTACGAAAACTGTATCATGAACTTGACTCAAAACCTGATGCAACGGCAAACGAAAAGGATACTGTAATCACTCTTGAAGTTGTGTATGAGTTCTACAAACGAGGTTTTTCTTTTCAAGGGGTAGATTTATATCGTTCCGATTCGGAAAAATATATTATTGATGGTAATACTTTAATTCCACCACTCACTTCCCTACCAGGACTCGGACTTGCCGCTGCCCAAAACATCGTAGAAGAACGAAAAAATGGAGTCTTCTCCTCAATCGATGAAATCAGTACACGTTGCAGTAAGGTATCCCGTGCAGTTATCGATATTTTAGAAAAAAACGGTGCCCTGTCAGGCATACCAAAAAGTGATCAGGTCAGTATGTTTGACCTATAAAATATCGGAAAGGATTGACAATTTTGGCAAATTGGTACGAGCATCTTGTGACCTCGAATTCTGAAAAATTTACGAAAGTACACGACACCCTAACTAAAATGGGTGTCGTGCATCGCATACGCATACGCTCTTATGAGCCAAAGACTGATAAAAACTCCGCCACGCTCTACACAGTATACACCGCTACACCATTCGTTTTGAAAAATAAAAGTTAATTATTATATGAATAAATGTTTGACATTTCATTGGAAGTGTGGTACTATATTATCATGTTATCGTATTAGCACGCTAAAGCAATAAATTTCCTGTCAGATAAGGAGCATAAATAATGAAGCAATATGCAATCAGCACACCTAAAGGTACTAAGGACATACTCTTTGATGAGTGCAGGACGAAACGTGCCGTTGAGCGTAGGTTGTCGGAATTATTTTCCGCAAGAGGCTATGATGAAATAATCACTCCTTCTCTTGAGTATTATGACGTATTTTTAGAGTCTGGTACAATCACTCAAGAGGACGTATATAAACTTGTAGATAATACAGGCAGACTTTTGGTACTTCGTCCTGATATGACAACACCAATTGCACGTGTTGCGGCAACTCGTCTTGCCGGTGCATCTTTTCCCCAAAGACTTTACTACATACAAGATGTTTTCCGTACAGGTGGAAGTACTGCAAAGGGTAACGAGTTTACTCAGGCAGGTGTTGAACTTTTAGGTGCTGTCGGTGTTCGTGCCGATACTGAGGTTATTGCCCTGGCAATTGAGGGACTTAGCCGTGTATCAGGTAAATACAGTGTTGAAATTGGTCATGCAGAGTTTTTTAAGGCACTTGTACGTTCGTTAGGTACTGATGATGTCTTTAACGAAGAACTTCGTACTCTTGTTGAGGGAAAGAACTTTGCCGCCCTCAATGATTTACTTGCACCTTATTCCCATCTTCCTGCTTATGAAGCATTACGCAGACTTCCCCAGTTGTTTGGTGGTGAGGAAGTATTAGACGAGGCTCTCCAACTTGCAAGAGGTAGTGTAGGTGCAGAGGAGATTGAATATCTTCGTACTATATTTAAGGAACTTTGTGCCGCAGGATTTGGTGACAATGTTATGATTGACCTTGGTCTTGTTCAGCACATTCACTATTACACAGGTATCGTATTTAGGGGCTATGCTGACGGAATTGGCGCCAGTGTACTTGACGGTGGTCGATACGATGCGTTGACAGGTCTTTTTGGAAAAGCAATGCCTGCAACAGGTTTTGCTATCGGTGTTGACGAACTGTGTCGTACTGCTGAAAGGGAAATCCCTGTTACAAAAGACTACCTGCTCCATACAGAGCGTGGATATCTTCGCAAAGCAATGGACTATATGGATCGTCATCGTCCTGGGCAATGCGTTCTCTCCCCATTTGAAACGATAGATGATACTATCTCTTTAGCACGTGAGCAGGGTATTCGTTACGTTGTCGTTATTGGTGCATCAGGTGCTACTGTTACGGAGGTACAAGTATGAAAACACTAAAAATTGCCCTTACAAAAGGTCGTCTTGAAAAAAAGTCAACTGAACTTTTTGAACAGATGGGCTTTGATTGTACCGAACTTCGTGAACCTGGCAGACGACTGCTTTTGACTATTCGTTCAGGTGATGTAGAAATCGAAGCATTTTTGGCAAAAGCCCCTGATGTTATCACATACGTTGAACGTGGTGTATGCGATTTGGGTATTGTCGGCAAGGATACTATAATGGAACTTGGCCGTTCATTTTATGAAGTTCTTGACCTTGGTTTTGGTAAGTGCCGTTTCGCTCTTGCCACAAAAAAAGGTATGGACTTTTACGCTGACGGATACCGCAACCGAGTAATCGGTACAAAGTACCCTGAAGTCACCCGCTCATACTTTGCAAAAAAAGGTATGGATGTAGATATTGTAAAAATTGAGGGTAGTGTTGAACTTGCTCCCCTGCTCGGTCTTGCCGATGGTATCGTTGACATAGTGGAAACAGGTACGACACTTAAAGAAAACGGCTTGGAGGTTATTGAGGAAGTTGCACCTGTAAGTGCAAGACTTATCGTAAACCTTGCAAGCATGAAAATGAAGAAAAAAGAGATTTTAACCTTACTTGATGGGTTAAAAGATTGTATTGCAGAGAAAGACGGTGCGAAATGATAAATTTTGTCTATGCAAACGGCATTGACGAAGTACGTCTTATAGACTCCATGCGTAAACGTGCAACTGAAACGGGCAGTGAAATAGATGCTGCCGCCGCTTCAATTCTTGCAGATGTACGTGAAAATGGACTTGATGCCGTACAAAAGTATTCAGTAAAATTTGACGGACGTGAGGCGTTTGAGGTATCGCTCAATGAACTAAACAGAGCATACAACTCCATTGACGTATCACTTCGTGATTCTCTTATAAATGCTGCAGAAAATATCCGTGCATACCACGAAAAGATGGTGCAATCCTCTTGGGAGTGGGATAAGGGTGACGGCAGAATTGTAGGGCAAAAGATACGTGGACTTGCCCGTGTCGGTATCTATGTACCGGGTGGTACTGCGGCATATCCGTCAAGTGTTCTTATGAACGCCATTCCTGCGAAAGTTGCAGGCGTTGAAGAGATTATTATGGTTACACCCCCCGGTGCATTCCTAAATGATTCTGTACTTGCAGCCGCAAAAATCGCAGGCGTTGATAGAGTTATTGCAGTTGGCGGTGTTCAAGCGATTGCCGCACTTACCTATGGTGCAGGCTTTATTCCTCGTGTTGATAAAATTGTCGGACCCGGAAATGCGTACGTTGCAGCCGCAAAACGTCAAGTTTTCGGATTGGTTGATATTGACATGGTTGCAGGGCCGTCTGAGGTTTTGATTATCGCAGACGAAACTGCTGACGCTTCAAATATTGCCGCAGACCTTCTAAGTCAAGCGGAGCATGACCGTCTTGCAAGTGCCATAATGGTAACTACACATGAGGATCTTGCATATCACGTTACAGCGGAAATTGAACGGCAGATGGCATACCTTTCACGCCGTGATATTATGCGTTCTTCCATTGACGATTTTGGTGCTTCTATCATTTGTCCTGACATGGATACTTGTATTAGACTCGCAAACGAAATTGCTCCTGAACATCTTGAAATTCTAACTAAGAACCCTCGTCAACTGCTACCGTCAATTAAGAATGCAGGTGCAGTTTTCCTTGGTGCTTACACGCCTGAACCTCTTGGTGACTATATGGCAGGTCCAAGCCATGTTTTGCCCACTTCAGGAAGTGCAAGATTTTTCTCCCCTCTGTCAGTTGACAGTTTTGTAAAGAAAATGTCTGTTATAGAATACACTCGTGATGCACTTATGGCTACTGCCGACCAAATTGTTACAGTTGCAAACAACGAGCAACTTACCGCACACGCAAATTCTATTCTTGTACGACAGAATAAATCAAGATAAAGGATTTATATACCATGAAAATTGCTCAGAAGTTAAAAAGTCTTTCTCCCTACGACCCTACTATTGATTCCTATGCGGTAAAACTTGATGCAAACGAAAGTCCATACGCTCCTGACAGCGATAAACTGACCAAGATATTTGAGAATATATTAAGCACAAGACTCAATCGCTATCCTGACCCATCTTGTGTCGAACTTCGCAATTCGGCGGCTCGTCTATATGGTGTGTCTGCCGACCAAATTGTGTGTGGAAATGGTTCAGATGAACTTATAAGTGTCATTGTAAACTCTTTTTTGGAACGTGACAGTAAAATCCTCGTCACTTCACCTGATTTCTCCATGTATGGATTTTACGCACACATTGCAGAGTGTGAAGTCGTTACATTACCTAAAAATGATGAACTAAACTTTTCCGCTGACGATTTAATTGCTACTGCAAAGCGTGATAATGTGGATATGGTTATCTTCTCCAATCCATGTAATCCAACAGGTCAAGGTATAAAGAGAGAAGATGTGTTAAAAATTGCGAAATCACTTGACTGCCTTGTGGTAGTTGACGAAGCATACATGGATTTTTGGACTGAGTCAATCCTTGATACCGTATCTACTCTTGACAATGTAATTGTATTAAAAACCTGTTCTAAGGCATTTGCCCTTGCAGGTATCCGCCTTGGATTTGCCATCTCCTCTACCCAATTGGCAAGTTATCTAAATCGTGCAAGATCTCCCTTTAATATAAGTACATTAACTCAGCAAGTGGCAACGGCACTACTTGAAGATGTAGATGGCTTAACTTCTGCAAGTGCAAATCTTGTGTTGTCACGAATTGAATTGGAATCACTTCTTCGTAACGTTACGGCAAAATATCCTGAACGTATCAAACTAATTGAAACGGTAACAAACTTTGCTCTTTTATCTTGCGATGATGCCAAAACGTACTTTAACGAACTTAAAAGTGCAAGTATCTGTGTAAGACTGATACAAAACAAATATCTGCGTATTACAGCAGGAACAAAGGAAGAAAACGAAATAGTAGCGAAAGCACTTGACGCCGTTCTTTCTACACGTTAAACTATATTCGTACAAACGATTTTAATCCGAAAGGAACAAAGATTATGAGAAGTGCATCAATTACACGAACAACGAAAGAAACAGATATTGCCTTATCTATTTGCCTTGACGGCGGTGACATTTGCGTTAATACAGGCGTTGGTTTTTTCGACCACATGCTTACAGCATTTGCCGTACACGGCGGTTTTGGATTGTCTGTAACGGTAAATGGTGATTTGGACGTTGATTGCCACCACACTATTGAGGATACAGGTATTGTTCTTGGACAGGCAATTTGTAAGGCACTTGGTACGAAGTCGGGTATTGCTCGTTTTGGCACAAGTTATGTACCTATGGACGAGGCACTTGGTTTTTGTGCATTAGACTTGTCAAATCGTCCTTATCTCGTCTTTGATGCCAACTTTACATCTCCTATGGTGGGTGCTTATGATACACAAATGAGTGAGGAGTTTTTCCGTGCAGTTGCGGTAAACGCAGGAATTACTCTGCATCTTCGTTGTGAATATGGTAAAAACGACCACCATATCACAGAAAGTCTTTATAAGGCATTTGCACGTGCATTAAAATCTGCTGTAAAGTGCGAGGGTGACAGTGTCCTGTCCTCTAAGGGCGTGCTGTAAGAAAGGTAAAACTATGGCAAATATAGCAATTATCGATTATGGTGCAGGCAATCTGCAAAGTGTATCAAACGCTTTACAGTTTATCGGTGCTAAGTGTAATATTACATCATCTACTGACGAGATTCGCCGTGCTGACGCTTTAATACTGCCGGGTGTCGGTGCATTCCCTGATGCAATGAATGCTCTTAACAATTCAAATCTTATATCAATAATTTGTGAAGAAGCCACGTCAAAGCCATTTCTTGGCATCTGTCTTGGTATGCAAGTACTGTTTTCCAAGGGCTATGAAGGAACTGAAACTGCTGGTCTTAATCTTCTTAGCGGTCGTGTCGAAAAAATCAATACGGATCTTAAATTACCGCAAATTGGTTGGAATTCCTTGAATATTATAAAACCCTGTCCTTTAACTAAAGGTCTTTCAGGTGGCGAATACGTGTATTTTGTTCACAGTTATCGTGCTGTCGTTGATAATCGTGACGACTTGTGTGCTGTATGCGATTATAACGCTGAAATCACCGCAATTACAGCAAAAGACAACTTGTTCGGTTGTCAGTTCCACCCGGAAAAAAGTGGCGATGTAGGGCTTCATATTCTTAAAAACTTCGTATCTTTAGTGTAACTTTCCTTAAAGGAGAATACAAATGATTATCTTACCTGCAATCGACTTAAAGGACGGCAAGTGTGTACGTCTTTATAAGGGCGATTTTGATACTGTACATACTGTTGCAGACAGTGCTGTAGATACGGCACGTTATTTCGTTTCATGTGGTGCAGAAATGATACACATGGTAGATTTAGACGGTGCAAAAACTGGTGACGGCAAGAACTTAGAGGTTGTCCGTTCTGTCATTGATGAGGTTGGTGTAAAAGTTGAACTTGGTGGCGGTATGCGTACCATGTCAGACATTGACCGAGCAATCGAATTAGGAGTCAGCCGAGTAATTATCGGCTCTGCCGCCGTTAAGAATCCCCAATTAGTTAAAGAAGCAGTTAATAAGTACGGTGATCAAATTGCCGTTGGTATTGATGCTTTAGGCGGTAGTGTTCGTACAGAGGGTTGGATTGAAAATTCAGGTCTTGACTACATTGAATTTTCTAAGTTGATGGCATCTTTTGGTGTTAAAACTATCATCTTCACCGACATCGACAAGGACGGATTACAAGAAGGTCCGTCATTTGACGCTCTTAAACGTCTGCGTAACGAGGTAGATTGTGCTATTGTGGCAAGCGGCGGTGTCACCACTCTTTCAGACATTGAAAGACTTCGTGATATGGGCATTGAATATGCAATTGCAGGCAAAGCAGTTTATGCAGGCACTCTCGACTTAAAAAAAGCAGTTTTAATCGGAGGTGGGAAATAGTGCTTGCGAAACGTATTATCCCCTGCCTCGATGTTCACATGGGACGTGTCGTTAAAGGCGTAAATTTCGTCAATCTCCGTGATGCAGGTGACCCTGTTGAACTTGCAAAGTTTTACAGTCAGCAAGGTGCAGATGAAATCGTATTTCTTGATATCACAGCGACTCATGAGGCTCGTTCAACTATGGTTGACGTTATCTCCCGTACCGCAGAAAATGTATTTGTTCCCCTTACAGTAGGTGGCGGTATTCGTACTGTTGATGATTTTAAGGAGATACTTCGTGCAGGTGCTGACAAAATATCGGTAAACTCAGCCGCTGTTCGTGATAAGTACCTTATTTTACGTGGTGCGGAGCGTTTTGGCAGTCAGTGCGTAGTTCTTGCCAT
Source organism: Eubacteriales bacterium (assembly GCA_045639125.1). Taxonomy (GTDB): domain Bacteria; phylum Bacillota; class Clostridia; order Oscillospirales; family QAMX01; genus JAZUCL01. Next base: position 45,534 of record JAZUCL010000010.1, read on the forward strand.
CGATGCTAAACGCAATGCACAAGGACGATTTGAGGTCGTAATCAATGGCGGTCGAGTATTTACAGGTCTTGATGCAGTTGAATGGGCAGTAGAGGGTGCACGTCTTGGTGCCGGTGAAATTCTGCTTACTTCTATGGATGCTGACGGTACAAAATCAGGCTTTGATATCGAACTAACTCAGGCCATTGTAAAAGAGGTCAACGTGCCTGTAATCATGTCAGGCGGTTGTGGTTCTTTGGAGCATTTCTACGACGGATTTACTTATGGCGGAGGTGATGCGGCTCTTGCTGCAACGCTGTTCCATTACGGTGAATTGACGGTACCACAAGTCAAAGACTATCTCGCTACACGTGGTATTGATGTCAGAAAATAACATTTTAGTAAGGATTGATAACATGGACACTTCCATATTTTTCAAAAAATCCCCCTTAATTCCTGCCATCGTACAAGACGCTGAAACAAAGCAGGTTTTAATGCTTGGTTATGTAAATGAGGAGGCACTTCGTTTAACGCTTGAAACAAAAACAGCGTGGTTCTTCTCACGAAGCCGTCAGAAACTTTGGAATAAGGGTGAAAGTTCAGGCAATTTTCTCCATATAGTTTCTGTCTATGGTGACTGCGATGATGACACTATTTTATACATAGCAAACCCTGTCGGTCCGACTTGTCACACGGGCAAAACAAGTTGTTTCTTTAATCAAATACTCTAATATTGAAAGGATGGATAAAAATGGCAAATCCTATGACTGAGTTATATGAGGTAGTTTCTGACCGTAAAGTAAATCCACAAAAAGACTCTTACACTTGCTATCTATTTGAGAAAGGCATTGACAAAATATTAAAGAAGATCGGTGAGGAAGCAAGCGAAACGATCATTGCCGCAAAGAATAAGGATAATCAGGAACTAACAATGGAAATCTGCGACCTGTTATACCATCTAACCGTTTTAATGGTAAATGAGGGTGTCAAATTAGAGGACGTTGAAGAGGAACTTACAAAGCGTAGTGCAAAGATAGGAAACCTCAAAACATTCCACGTAAGTGATCACAACACATAAGATACATTAACCCCGCCTCGGTTACATACCGAGGCGGGGTTAACTTATCTCTCAATCTTTCCGTTCTTCACAGTTACAATAACCAAAGTAATAATCAATACTGGAATCCACCAAAACAGACCGTAAGTTGCACCTACACCGTAATTGATATACGCACCGTTATCGTAATAGAAAAGTGCCCATGCAAAGTCAATTACAACTTCTGCAATCAGTAAGCCGATAAGCATTGTCTTTTTGCCCTGCTTTGTGCGATTTTGTTTGATTAAAAAACCAATGCCCAAATACGCAGCAACACAGATAACCCAGAACAAAAGCCAGATTTCAGCACCGTGTACATTCGATAATGAATATATAGCAGTTACCACTTAATTACACTCCCCTTACTTCTTTTTATACAGCACAAAGAAGATTACGCTAAACAAAAGTGGAAATATAATGCGGCCGTAATTCACACCGCCCACACCTCTTTGGGCAATCCCCTCAACAATATAGGGTATGCCTGTCAAAAAAGCAATTATGGCAATAACAGAAACTATCAAATATACTTTTTTCATTGAAAATCTCCTTTCAAATTATCTTAATCGGAAATCTCACATATTTCAGATACTGTCAATTATTAAAATACTTTGAAATTAAAGTAAGAATCTGCTCATTTGCTTTATAAACACCCTCATATGGAATTTCAATATATGTTTGAGCGTTTTCAGCATAAATAAAATACTGATAAGCACGATCCGGAGTCTCAACCACCACAGAATAGTACGGTCTTACTGCAGGATAATCATTTACACTCATCGTTCTCGTTGGTTGAGTGTTCTCGATTTTCACCAAAAATTCGCTGAAATCAGCCGATTCAACCGTAGCGGAAAAATTGTCATTATCATTAAGTAAAATAGAGGTAACGGTTTCCAAATCGGGACAGATAATCTGATCTGCTTTGGGAAATAAACGGTCAAAAACCAAATATGCACTTGGAACTGCAATAACAAACAAGGCGATTATTATAACAATGTATACTTTTTTCACTGGTAATCCCCTTCACTCAATCCTCATTTTTCTAACTCAACTACATTTTACCATAAAACTCTCCAAAAATAAATACCCAATAACGAAGAAAGAGGTATAGCCTTTGGCCATACCTCATCCTATACATATCTTGTTTTGCATCGTCTTAACTCACGTTAAGGCAGTAGTTCTTAATACTTGAACTTCTTGCTCTTTGCACGTGCTGCTTCAGACTTTTTACGACGCTTAACGCTGGGGCTCTCGTAGTGCTCTCTCTTGCGGAGCTCGGAAAGCACGCCCGCTTTTGCGCAGGAACGCTTAAATCTTCTAAGCGCATTGTCCAAGGACTCGCCTTCTTTTACGCGGACTTCTGACATAATTTTCCCTCCCCCCGCGCAGCGACTATCGCTGCTGCTTGTGAATCAAATCATATTTTGTACTTAAAGCACACAATATGGATATAACAAATACGCTACAATATATTATATTAAAACAATTTCGATTTGTCAAGTAAAATATTACTTTATAACAATATTTACTATCTTATTCTTGATAACAATCGTTTTTACGATTGTTTTACCCTCAATTGCCTCGCTGACTTTTGCGTCTGCGGTAGCAGTTGCGATAACTTCTGCCTCGTCTGCATCGGCAGGAACTACGATAACACCTTTAAGTTTACCGTTGACCTGAACAGCAACCTCAACAGATGCGTCAACTGTCTTTGCTTCATCGTATACAGGCCACTGTGCAACTGCACAGAGGTCTGTATTGCCTATAGACTCCCACAGTTCTTCGCAAAGGTGGGGTGCAAACGGGCAAAGGAGGCGAACGAATATGCTAAGTTCGTCACGAGTCAGTGAACCTTCGTCGTAGATAGAGTTGATAAGAGTCATAAGTGCCGCAATTGCCGTATTGAACTTCATTTCCTCTATATCTTCTGATACTTTCTTAATTGTCTTATGGAATGCGGACTCAAGTTTTGCAGTTATGCCATCGCCGGATACCATATCACCAAGACCTGCCACACGCTCCAAGAATCTCTTACAACCCTTAACTGAACTGTCGTTCCAGGGAGCAGCGGAAGCGTAGTCACCCATAAAGAGAATATAAACACGAAGTACGTCTGCACCGTATACGTCGATTACGTCGTTGGGGTCGATAACATTACCCTTGGACTTGGACATCTTATCGCCGTCAGGACCGAGAATAAGGCCCTGTGCGGTACGCTTTGCATACGGCTCTGCAGTATTGACAACGCCAATATCGTAGAGGAAATGATGCCAGAAACGAGAATAAATCATGTGACGAGTAACGTGTTCCATACCTCCGTTGTACCAGTCAACAGGCATCCAGTACTCAAGTGCTTCCTTGGAAGCAAGAGCGTTTTCATTCTTCGGGTCACAGTAACGCAGGAAGTACCAAGAAGAACCTGCCCACTGAGGCATAGTATCGGTCTCACGTTTCGCCGCACCACCACATTTTGGACAAGTGCAGTTTACGAAAGAATCAATCTTTGCAAGAGGCGACTCGCCACCCTCACCGGGTACGAAATTCTCAACGTCGGGCAATCTCAAGGGAAGTTCCTCATAAGGTACACCGACCATACCGCAGGTGGGACAATGGATAATCGGAATTGGCTCGCCCCAATATCTCTGACGGTTGAACGCCCAGTCTTTCATCTTGTACTGTACGCCCTTCTCGCCTACGCCCTTTTCCTCTAAGTAAGTAAGCATCTTGGCAATTGCCTCTTTCTTTGTGGCAATGCCGTTTAAGAAGTCGGAGTTGACCATTTCGCCGTCGCCTGTATAAGCAGTTTTGTTAATATCGCCGCCTTTGATGACCTCGATAATGTCGATACCGAACTTTTTAGCAAATTCATAGTCACGGTCGTCATGTGCAGGAACAGCCATGATTGCACCTGTGCCGTAACCCATCATAACATAGTCGGAAATGTAAATTGGAATTTCCTTGCCGTTTGCAGGATTGATTGCAGTAAGACCGTTGATACAAACACCTGTCTTATCCTTGACAAGTTGGGTACGTTCAAACTCAGTCTTCTTTGCACATTCTTCTTTATATGCCTCAAGTGCATCCATATTGGTGATGCGGTCGCTATACTTTTCGATGATAGGATGCTCAGGTGCGATAACCATAAATGTTACGCCGAACATCGTATCGGGACGTGTAGTATAGATACGAAGGCTATCGTCAGTGCCTGCAATCTTAAAGTTTACAAATGCACCTTCGCTTCTGCCGATCCAGTTCTCCTGCTGCATCTTAACGCTGGGCAGGTAGTCTACGTCAGCAAGACCGTTAAGAAGTTTATCTGCATACGCAGTGATACGAAGATACCATACGTCTTTTGTTTTCTGTACGATATCATTGTGGCAGATATCGCACTTACCACCCTGAGAGTCCTCGTTGGAAAGAACAACTTTACAGTGGGGGCAATAGTTTACAAGGGTAGTTGCACGGAATACAAGACCCTCATCGAACATCTTGCGGAAAATCCACTGTGTCCACTTGTAGTAGCCTTCTTCCGTGGTATCAATAACACGGTCCCAATCGAAAGAGTAGCCTACACGTTTAAGCTGGGAAGTGAATTTTTCGATATTCATATCGGTAACTTTACGGGGATGGATACCTGTCTTAACGGCATAGTTCTCAGTAGGCAGACCATAAGCATCAAAACCTATGGGGAACAATACGTTATAGCCTTCCATACGGCGTTTACGGCCGATAACTTCCATTCCGGAGTACGCCTTGATATGACCTACGTGCATACCTGCACCACTTGGATATGGGAATTCTACAAGTCCGTAGAACTTCTTCTTTGAACGGTCTTCAGTTGCCTTGAACACCTGTTCATTATCCCAACGTGCCTGCCATTTAGGTTCAATCGCTTTGAAATCGTGTTTCATACTATATCAATCCTTTTTATGATTATTTTCCCTCAGTAATTGTTTTTTTCGGTGCATCAGACCATAGACGTTCAAGAGAATAGAACTGTCTTGAATCACGATGGAATGCGTGAACGACCATAAAGCCGTAATCAACTAAAATCCAAGTAGCAGACTCATATCCCTCAATGTGATGAGGTCTAAGTCCGTACTTTTCTTCCATAAGACGCTCCACTTCCTCTGACAACGTCTTTAAGTGGGTATTTGACGTACCTGTGCAGACGATGAAGTAGTCAGCGATAGATGTCAAATCACGCACGTGCATTGTTTCAATATCAAGTGCACGTTTCTCCTCCAAAATACGTGTCACGTCAGCAACTATAGTTTCGATTTCCTGTTCTGTTAAATTCTTTTTGTCCATATTATTCACCTTTCAAATTGCAGTTATTTTGCAATATTAAGTTCGGTTATTTCTTCAATATACGGATTAAAATGCTCATTTATAAGACTCAGTACTTCGCTCTTATTTGCAACAAAGTCTGCCCCCACGCCTCTGCCGGGCAATGTATAAGTTGTTACATTTTCAAAATCAAGGGATACGGCTTTCATACCAAGCCATAGCATCTGTGAAAAGCCGATATCAGTTTCAACATCTGACGTAACAACATTTATAAGTTGCGGAATAAGTGCGACTGCAGAGGGTGTCATAAGTTTCTGTGCCACAGCCTTATACAGTTTCTGCTGTGCACGAATCCTTCCTAAATCCTCGTCAGCATAACCGTCACGAAAACGCATATATTTTAGTGCATTTTCACCGTCAAGTGTCTGAACGCCCGCTTTTATGTCGATAACAAGGTCTTGGTCAGGGTCAAAATAGTACATATCTCTATCTACTTCCACCTCAACACCACCTATTACATCAATAAGGCGTTCAAATACACTATAATTTAATACAACATAATTGTCTGGATAAAAACCAACAGTATTTTGTATTTCCTCAAGCATACGATCCATGCCTTTATTGTGGGCAGCGTTGATTTTATGCGTTTTCCCGTTTGCCATGTATGAGCGAGTGTCTCGTGGGATATTGAGAAGTGATATTTCGCCACTTTCCAAATCAAGAGATACAAGTACAATAGTATCTGTACGAGTCATATCAATATCCATGCCTGCCACAAGGCAAGTATAAAAATTGTCCTTACGATTTTCCGCTGTTGTCAACGGACTTTCTCCATTCGGGATTCCGGGCATTACAAGTTCAGCAACAGTGTCTGACTTTGACAATTCGATTTTAGAAAGTGCATTTGGTGACATAGTCGCCAATGTATAGATACATATACACACAGCACACAATGATAAAAAAGTCAGTAATGTCAATAATGGACCATGACTTGCAAAGCCTTTCAAATCACGATATTTTACATATCTCATGCTTTAGCCGTTGACACCACCTGTCAGTTCATTATTTGGTACAGGGCGAAGCCAATCCGGCATTTCGGAATTTACATTGTCGGTTGATGTTTGAGGCGGTGTTTCGGGAACATCTACCGGTACATTGGGATCTACTGGCACGTTTGGATCTACCGGTTCGTTTGGATCTACTGGCACGTTTGGATCTATCGGTTCGTTTGGATCTACCGGTTCGTTTGGATCCACTGGCACGTTTGGATCTATCGGTTCGTCAGGATCTACTACCGACACTGTTGGCGATGTTGCCTTTGTTGTACCAGCAGGTGCTGAAGCAAGATTTAATTTAGTAATTTCCTCAACATAAGGGTTGAAACTTTCGTTTACAAGTTTCAAAATTCCACTTTTACTTGGAATTACAAAGGAAACGCCGTTTATATATCGTGCGGTGCTTGGAAGTGTTTCTGTCAAAATACTCTCAGTATCCATGGTGATATACGTGGCACCAAGCCAAATTATTTCGCCTAATGTCAAGTCTGTTTCAATGTTGTTGACAACGACTTCGGCAAGTGCAGGTATTTTCAAAAGAGTTGACGGTGTAGCCACCTGTTTGATAACAGTCTTATAAAACTCCTGCTGTGCGGAAATTCTGTCTAAGTCCGCATTGGAGTAGCCTTTACGAAATCTCATATAACCAAGAGCCTGCTCACCTGTAAGTGTTTGTTCACCCGGTTGTAAGTCAATGAGAAGGTCTTGGTCAGGGTCACGATAATACATACGTCTTGGGACATTGAACTTTACGCCACCTAAAGCGTCAATAATTTCTTCAAATGCATTGAAACTTAGGATTGCGTAGCGGTCAATTTCAAAACCTAAAAGGTTTTTCAGTTCAACTTTTGTACGTTCAATACCATAGTTAAATGCGGCATTGATTTTACCTGAACCGCCTCTCTTTGTCTTTGACATTGTATCTCGTGGTACGTTAAGCATGGAAACGGTCTTATTCTTCGTATCAAAAGTCGCAACAATAATTGTATCGGTACGGGTTCCACCTTTGTCAGTACCGGCAATTACCATTGTCAAAAAACCGTCTTTACGATTAGCGTCTGATACGTCAATCTCCTCACCCTGTGCAAACACGTCTTCCGCAGAATTTACAACGGCGGCTGTCGTCTTTGATGGCAATGGAACAGGGTCAGTGTTAGGGCGTTGCGGACGTTGTGACGGTTGTTGAATATATAGCACAAAATAGGCAGAAATAAGTGCCGCAATTGCCAAAATCAGTGCAATAATTGCAATAAGTAACTTCATAGATACGGACATTTTTTTCTTGTTAGGCGTTACATCAGGGTTATTCCCCTGCTTCTTTCCTCCGTATAACTTCATTCTTGCTCAACCTTTCTATTGTGCATAACTTCTTTTATTAACGTATTACGTGCAAGGACTGTATCTGGGTGAAGCACTCCGTTTTTTTCAAGTGTATGGAAGATTGTATATCGAAATGCCGCAATCAAAGCATAGTCAATAGATGACTGTGCCAACTGGCGTATTTCCTCTACGCCGGGGTGCGTTCTATTTGGCTCAATACAATCTGCAAGACAGACAATTTTATCAAATAGTGTCATATACTCACTGCCGGTGGAATGATAGCGTATAGCATTTACAATTTCATCGTCTGCACCAAATTGTCGGCGTGCAAGTTCTGCTCCTGTGACTGCATGAAGTAGTGCCGGCTCATCTAATGTGGTATCATCGACTATTATATCCCAATCTTCAATGGTTTTCAACTGTTTTTCCTTACTATATTCTTTTGTTACATCATGAAGTAGTGCTGCAATTCGTACCTTTTCCACATCAGCACCAAATCGAATTGCCAACTCCTCTGCTGCTTGAATACAGCCTCTTGTGTGTTTCATTCGCTTTTCGCTCAGTGTATCATCAACGTATTTGTATATCGCCTCGTAATTCATTGTTATCATCCTATATACAATTATAAAGTCCGTTTTTATGAATGTACTCATAGACATTGTCAGGCACATACAACGCACCTTCGCCATCGTCAAGTATGTTTCTAAGTTGTGTACTTGATACAGGAAGTGCATCACAGTCTACAACATGGATTGTCGCACTGTATTCGTCATGCAGACGGTTTTTCACTTCAAGTATCTTCTGCCTGTCGTCATGGCCACGAGCGACAACGGCAACAGATGCAATACTCATTATCTCCTGTGGCTGATACCAACTGTCAAGAGTTTCAAACATATCAGTACCCATAATGAGCCATAAAGTATCCTTTGGATACTTTTCCTTTAGTTTTTTAAGAGTTTTAACTGTATAACTCTTTCCCTCACTGTACAGTTCAACAGACGAAACCTCTGCCCAAGAATAAGACGAAACGGCAAGTGAAATCATTTCAAATCTTTGATTGGGTGTCGCACTGTTTTCAGGAAGGTTCTTGTGTGGTGGGTCTTTTGCAGGAATAAATATTACTTTATCAAGAGACAGAGATTTCTGTGCCTCACTTGCAGCATGGAGATGCCCCACATGTGGCGGGTTGAATGTACCTCCAAAAATACCGATTTGTGCCACAAAATCCCACCCTTTAATTAAAGTTTAATTCTTTTTTCTTTTGGAATATTACGATTTTCACGATACAGTACAAGTTTTGCACCGATTACCTGTGCTACTTCGCTGTTTGTTGCCTCACTCAATTCTATAGCAGCCTCTGCTGCAGTCATAAATGCAGTTTCAAGCACCTTAATTTTTACGATTTCTCTTGCTTTTAACGCATCATTTACCTGTTCAATAAGGTTTTCAGAAATACCGCCTTTTCCCACTTGTAATATAGTATCAATATTTGAAGCGATTGCTCTCAAAGTTGCTCTCTGTTTACTCGTTAGCATCTAATTCACCTTTTCTATGTTTTAATTCCTCCACAAAAAGAGTAAGTGCGTTGCCTCTGTGGGAGATCCTGTTCTTCTCCTCTGCCGTAATCTCTGAGTATGTCTTATTGAGATGTGGTACAAGGAAACATGGGTCATAGCCAAATCCACCATCTCCACGACATTCATTGATTATCTCGCCACGGCAAACACCTCGTACAGTAAATGCCGTATTGTCATCAAGTACGCAGGCAATTGCACATACAAATTGTGCACCACGACTTTTGTCATCGCTACGTTCCATTTCACGCCATACCTTTTCGATACGGTCAAGGTCAGTGGCATTATCACCTGCATATCTTGCAGAGTATACGCCCGGTGCACCATTTAGTGCATCTATTTCAAGTCCTGAGTCATCTGCCATTGCAGCAATACCGGTTGCTTCGTATACTGTACGAGCCTTTATCATGGCGTTTTCTTCAAATGTAGTTCCATTTTCCTCTATTTCCATAGATAACCCTGCATCTTTCATTGACAGGAGTGTTACTCCGCTACCTGAAAGAATTGCACGAAGTTCCGTCAATTTATGTGCATTGTTTGTTGCCGCAATCAGTTTCATACAGACTCCTCAATAATACGTTTTTGTAGTTCGATAACTTCAAATAGTTTTGGAACTGTCAATGCAAGAATACCACTAAGTTCATCTTGTGTGTAAGCACGTCCCTCACCTGTACCTTGAAGTTCTGCAAATGCACCTGAACCTGTCATGACTACATTAAAGTCAACCTCTGCACTGCTGTCCTCAATGTAATTCATATCAACACAGATACTGTCGATACCCTTTTGACGAACTATTCCTGTACTAAGGGCAGCAATAGTGTCAAAGATTGGATCGTTTGTAAGAACTCCTCTGTCATACAGTCGTTTACAAGCAATTGCCATAGCAACATAACCGCCTGTAATTGATGCACAACGTGTACCTCCATCAGCCTGAATTACATCGCAGTCAATTGTGATAGTATTCTCTCCAAGTTTTGACAAGTCAATAACACTTCGCAGAGAACGACCGATAAGACGTTGAATTTCTGCACTTCTTCCTGAAAGTTTCAACTTGGATATGTCACGAGGAGAACGATTTTTGTTAGCACTTGGAAGCATATTGTACTCTGCTGTAACCCAGCCTGTACCTGTACCTTTAAGGTGCCGTGGTACGCCTTCCTCAAAACTTGCCGTACATATTACCCATGTATCACCCTGTTTGATAAGAACACTACCATCTGCATACTTAGTGTAATTAGGGATAATATCCAAAGGACGAAGTTCGTCACACGCTCTCATATCTACTCTACTCATATTATTACACCTTCCTAGAATTCAGTTAAAACAGTGCCCTCACAAACTCTTCAGGATAGAAAGGAAGTAAATCATCAATTCCCTCACCTACACCGACAAATTTTACAGGTACACCAAGAGTACGTGTAATAGACACAACTATACCACCCTTTGCAGTACCGTCTAACTTCGTCAATGCAATACCTGTAATTGATGCCGTTTCCTTAAAGGCTTTTGCCTGATTCATTGCATTTTGACCTGTTGTAGCATCTACAACAAGAATTGTTTCTCTGTCTGCATCAGGCAATTCACGATCAATTACTTTACTTATCTTTTCAAGTTCTTTCATCAGATTTACCTTGTTGTGAAGTCTACCTGCCGTATCACAGATAATAACATCGGCATTTCTTGCTTTTGCGGCACGAATAGCATCAAATATGACGGCAGCAGGGTCACTGCCTTCATTTTGACGTACAATATCAACTTCGGCACGATTTGCCCAAATTTCAAGTTGTTCTGCCGCTGCTGCACGGAATGTATCACCTGCCGCAAGAATTACTTTCTTTCCTTGGCTTTTAAGCAGATGGGCAAGTTTTCCGATAGATGTAGTTTTACCAACTCCGTTGACTCCAATAACTAAAATTACAGCAGGTTTTGTATTCAAGTTCAGTCCCATAATTGAGTTGTTGTTTCTGTTGACACCGACCATTTCCGCAAGAATTTTACGCAGTGCCTCTTTAACTTGCTCTGCCTCTTTAAGTTTTCCTTCCTTAACCTCATCACGAAGGCGATCGACTACCTCAACAGCAGTTTCTGCCCCTAAATCAGACATAATAAGTGCTTCCTCAAGTTCTTCAAGCAAGTCCTCATCGACTATACGAAAACTCTTTACTACACTCTCTATTTTCTCTGAAAATGACGTCTTTGTCTTTTCAAGACCTTTTTTGATTTTATCAAAAAATCCCATTACACAATTCCTTTCGCTATAACTTCAAATTGAGTTCTTTCTCAACAGAGCCAATATCAAGGCTAAGCACCTTGGAGATACCCTGAACAGGCATGGCAACACCATAAAGCACATCTGCCTCCTCCATCGTTCCTCGTCTGTGTGTAATTACGATAAACTGCGTATCGGTAAATCGTTTGAGATAACGTGCGTAACGCAATACGTTGACATCGTCAAGTGCTGCTTCAATCTCGTCCAATACGCAAAACGGAGTAGGACGAACTTTCAAAATAGCAAAGTAAAGAGCGATAGCAACAAATGCCTTTTCACCACCTGAAAGAAGGCTCAATACTTTAAGTGCCTTTCCGGGAGGTTGTACTTTTATTTCAATACCGCTACCAAGCACGTCATCAGGATCGCTCAACTCTAAATGAGCACGACCACCGCCAAACAGTTCTGTGAATGTTTCACTAAATATTTCATTGATAACCTTAAACTGTGCCGAGAATAGAGTTTTCATCTCACCTGTCAACTCATCAATGATAGCATTAAGTGACTTTTGAGATACTATAATATCCTCTCTTTGTGCAGTAAGGAACCCATACTTCTCCGATACTTGTGCGTATTCCTCAATAGCACCCGGCGAGATGTTGCCGAGGGCTTTAATACTTCTGCGAAGTTCGTCTGCCCGTTTCGTTGCCTCTTTACTGTTTTCAAGTTCAATGCACAACTCACGTGCCGTAGAACGAGTCAACTCATAAGTATCCCACAGTTTTCCCGTCAGATTGTCTTGGTCACGAGTAACTGTTGCAATTGAATTTTCAAAGCGAAGTTGTTCAGTTGCCAAGTTCTTTGATTTGTCATTCAAATCTTGAATAAGTCTCTCGTTCTTATTTCGTTCGGCCTCTGTCTGAAGTTTCTGCTCTGTCAACGTGCGTGATTTCTCCTCAAGTTCTATTAGAAGGTCATCAACTGTTTTAAGACGAGCAGTAAGTTCCTCAACTTCAGTACGAAGTGTGGCGTTTCTCAATTCAAACGCATCAGCAGACGCATTTCGTGTTTCCTTATCAACACTGACAGACTCCAAATGAAGTTTTAATTCTGTCACCGCAGAACGAGCACCACTGCGTTTAAGTTCGGTTTCCTGTTGTACTGCACGGCGTTTGTCTATTTCCAACTGACTATCTCTTGACTGTGCCGACAATGTTTCAAGTTCAGCATTAAGTTTTTCAATACTATCAACAAATGTCTGCTCTTCACTTACAAGTTCCGCCTCTGTTTTCTTGTGTACTTCAAGTTGTGCCGTCAATGTATCAATGCGATTGCGAAGGTCAGTACAAAGTGCATCAGCATTGCGAAAACTCTGCTCCATAAGTGACAAATGCTCACGTCGTTGAGTCAACTGAGCCTCAAGTGCCGCTACTTCCGTATCAAGTGTACGACGTTCATTTTCTGCCGTAGACAGACTATACTGTGCGGCAGTCAGTTCTTGCTCCAATTGACGAAGTGCTGTTTCTTCTTTAAGTGCAAGGTCACGATTTTCTGCAAGTGTTGCAGTCAATCTTTCAATTTCATTTGTACGGCTCAATATGCCGTAACTCTTATTCTGACTACCACCTGTCATTGCACCGCCTGCATTGATAACTTGTCCGTCAAGTGTAACAATGCGGAATTTATAACTGTTTTTACGAGCAAGTGCAATTGCTGAATCAATGCTGTCACATACTGCAGTACGACCTAAAAGGTTTCTAAATATTCCTGAATACATAGTGTCGTAAGAAACGAGTTGAGATAAAATTCCAACAAAGCCACGTTCATTACGCAACTGCTGCCCTTCAAGTTCAGTTCCCTTTATCGCTGCAATAGGCAAAAATGTAGCACGGCCGGCATCTCGACGCTTAAGCATCTCAATCGCCGCCTTAGCGTCCTCTTCTCTATCTACAACTATATTCTGCATACCTGCACCTAAAGCGGTTTCTGCCGCTACAACATAGCGGTCATCAACTTTCATGAGTTTAGATACAGGCCCGTGTATACCGTTAAGGGCATGGGCTGACGCATCACGCATAACCATCTTGACACTACGATTAAATCCCTCATAGTCACGTTCAAGGTCGGACAATATCTTCAAACGGCTCGTCTGCTCATCAATCTGACGAGTGATATTTTGAACACGGGTGTTTACCTCATCAAACTTCTTACGGCGAGAGTCAAGTTTCAGTCGATAACCTGACATTACATTGTCAAGGCGGTCGCACATACCTTTCTTTTCATCAAGAAGGGCAGATACTTGCTCGACCTTTTCTTGTGCTTCACTTAAAGTCTTTTTGTTTTCTTCTTCCTGACTGCCCACATCTATAAGTTGTGAATTAAGTGCATCAACAGATGCCAATACGGACGACATTGCAATACGACACTGTGCGATACGTTCACGGCATTTGAGCATCGACTCACGTTCTGAATAAAGTCTGCCGTCAATTTGTGAAATTTGCGATGCAAATGTAGCACCTGTATTGATACTTGTCTCGATCTCTTTTCTAAGATTTTCTATTTCTTGTGTCAACTGTTCTATTTCCGCTTCACGTTCAGCGATTGTTTCAACAATTGCAGTTTTACGCTGTTCGTAGTCACGGGATTCGCCTCTTAAGCGTTCCATATCTTCGCAGTTTCTTGCAATTTCAGCGTTTTTAAGACCAATCTCCGCTGATACTTCACCGCTTTGTGACTCTGTATCACGAATGTTGCTACGCAACTCGTCATGAGTACGCTCAAGTTCAATCATCTTTTCACTGAGCATCTCTCTCGTTGCGTGGGCAGACTCAATTTGTGTTGTACATTCCTCACAAGCGTAAGCAATAAGGTTATGCTTGCCTGTAAGTCTGTCCAATTCAACTTTCAACTCGTCAAGGCGATTCATCCAAAGGGTAATTTCAAGCCCTTTAAGTTCACCAAACAATGTATTGTATCTACGCTCTTTCTCCGCTTTGATACGAAGTGGCTCAATTTGTTGTTCAAGCGTTTCTATTATATCATTGACACGTACAAGATTGTCATTTGCGGCATTGAGACGTTTTGTAGCCTCATCACGGCGGTATCTAAACTTTGTAATACCCGCCGCCTCATCAAACACTTCACGGCGGTCATCGCTTTTAACCGACAAAATCTCGTCAATTCTACCCTGTCCGATAATAGAGTAACCGTCACGGCCAAGACCTGTATCCATAAATAACTCATGGATATCCTTTAATCTAACAGTCTTTTTATTTATAAAATACTCACTTTCACCGCTACGATAGTAACGACGTGTTACCATAACCTCAGTATAATCAGTCTTTAACGTGTGCTGACTATTATCGAGAGTCAATGAGACTTCCGCATATCCAACTGATCTGCGGCTTTGTGTACCGGCAAAAATAACATCTTCCATCTTACTGCCACGAAGTGCCTTGGTTGACTGCTCTCCAAGCACCCAACGGATAGCATCGGCAATATTAGACTTACCACTTCCGTTCGGTCCTACAATCGCAGTCATACCCTTGTGAAATTCCAAGTGGAGTTTGTCAGGGAAAGACTTAAAGCCTTGTATATCTATTGACTTGAGGTACAATATGTACACCTCTTTCTGTTGATAGGTTTCAATCCCATTGTATCAAGTCTGCAAAACCCAATACATCATTTTATTATACCATACTCACCTAAATTTTTCAAGTTTTATATCTAAATTCAATTTTATATGATTTTCCAAAGGGTTGCAAATTTAGATATTTTCTTTTTATGAATGTACTTCCACTCCTCTTTTTAGACAAGAAAACTCCCCTTGTGGCTAACACCACAGGGGAGTTTTCAAAATCTCACACGTTTTTATTTGTCTACTTAATAGGTGTCAAAACAATTTCAGAGAAAGCAGGATTGGTACTACCTATGGGATTTTTATCAACTACTGTAAATGACAACTTGTTTACACCTTGATTAAGGGATACAGTACCCATAGATTTCCATTCGCATACTGCTACCCAAGTACTCGAAGGAAGATATAAGTTTTGAGTTTCACCTTGCTTAATATCGTTAAATAACATATCAACGACACCACGGGAACGAGCCTTGTTGAATAATACATCAACTGTATATTCCGTATTGGATAATGGTACCTCAAAATCGAAATCAACCGAATCATCAAGCGAAACAAAGAAAGCACCACCTGATGGAGACTGATAATCAGGATAAAAAGTAACGCCGTTTGTAATACTACCTGCCATAGAATATGCAGGATATATGTATTTCTCAGCCTCAATACCTCTCCAAGATTCTGTCGGCAAATAAGCACTTACCATAGGTGCGGGAGAATCAACGAACTCAGATGCCATCTCACGGTCAAATCTAAACTCAAGTTGTGAGCCGTATGACAGACAGTTTCTTGAATTGATTGTCGTATCATAAGCAATAGGCTTTGTAGCACCGTTTTCACTCAACAAAATTGAATTACCTGTTGTAAGGTTAACAAATGTTGCATTGTTTTCCTCGTCAATCCTCCATGCGGTAACTTCAGAGTTAGTATCCTCAACATCTTCACGATTGAAACGAGGATCATCGATTACCTTCAATTCGTAAGTTGCTCTGTATATTTCGCCACACTTAACATCAAACGGAAATTCTATACCCTTTGCAAGTTGAGCAGGAGTAACTGTGTAGACAACATCTTTGTCAGGGTCTACGTGCCAATCATCTGTCATACTGTCAGGAGGTGTAACACGAGAGAAACGAATATTCAACTCTGTCGGAATCTCAAATCCGTACTCAGGTATTGTGTCAGAGAAACGAACTGCTGTCAAATCTCCACTTGTTGGTGTAAAGAATGTAGTGAATGGAAGAACTGCACCTGCTGCAGGTGTTCCGTCATAAACCTTAACCATTCTGAGGAACATTGTATTTTGGAAATTGCCAAAAGTGAAAGGATATTCTCTGTAAATATCTTCCCATGCCTCAAGTGCTGCACTAATGTCAACACCTGCTTTGTAGAGATATGCCGCATTGAGTGCACCCTCACCGATACAACTAGCTTCATGGGAAACATTCTTACGCCAATTCTCCGCCACAAACTCTGCGCTGTCATACCAAAATCTTCTGTCAAATGAATACTCACGAACAAGGAACCACAGACAACCACGACCAAATTCAAGTAATTGTTCACGAAGTACAGGATCTTTCTCGTAGTAGCCTACCATCGTTGCTGCTGAACCACAGTGTGCAACAACATTGTCAACTGCGTCAGTTACATTGTTGCCAACAGATAGACCTGTGGGGCTATACTCTGTCCAGTAGTACTTTTGACCATTCCATTCACCTGTATGGAAACCGTAACGTGGGAACTGGTAGTAAACAAACTCTCGAGCCATGTCAAGGTATTTTTCATCACCGAACAATTCATAGGCTCTTACAAGGGATGTAACATTCAAAGAATTGGTATGGTGATCGCCTTCATGGTATGTCCACGTATATCCCGGCACGTCTTTCCATATCCAGTCAAAGATAGTGAACGCACCACGCCATTCAAGGCGAGGAACATATTTGTTTTCAGCATTTGGATCGCTCGTGTAATAGTCTTCAACGAAGGCATTTCTTCCGCCCTCTTTCCACTGTGAGTAATCCAAATAGGTGAGAAGTTCTTTTGCTCTCGTTGAAAAATACTCATTACCGGTCATAACGTAATTGGGTAGATAATTGAGTCGAACATAGTCAAACTCTCTACGTGGAGCATACGTATCGGTATAGCCTGTGTGAGGAGACATTATCGGTCTGCCTACGATTGATGGGTCAATAACTTTTGCAGGCATGCCGGTAGCTGACATACCAAGAGAGCCTTCAATTACAGGCAATGCTTCATCATCTTTAATAACCGTTGGAGCAGCATTAAGTGCAAAGCCTCTTTCCTGACCGCCTGTATTTCCAAAGAACGCTGTGCGGAAGAAAGGTTCTGTCCAAAGGTTAGGTACTTCAGTTGCACGTTCCTTAGCAGGAACGAACAGATTCCAGAACTCCTGCGGATCGTCATTTGTGGGATCATCATCTTCCGGAGCGTAAAAACTTTCAGTAATATCAACTACATTTGTTACGTAGTGCTTATGACCATCAGCATCAGTAAGATACTGACCTAAAGTCATATCGTCAAACCATACTGTGCCGGCACCATTTTCAATGCCAAGGATAATAGCACACTTTACGGCTCCCATAGGAGTAGATTCTATCTCCATTTGTCCTTTTGTCCATTCAGTAGATGGAACTAAAGTCTTGCTGAAGGAAGAAATGAAGTTGTCATTTTTGTCATACCACATAAACTTCAAGTATGGATTTCCTACCATATTTGCTGTCTTGTAGTTAACCGCTAGTTCTACTGTTCTTGCCCCAGTAGCAGCAACATTAAATTGAGTAGCAGTAACCTTCTGCGTGTCATCAGATACGGACAAACGAAGTGACTGATTTCCACCGCACTTTTCATTCCTATCATATCTAGCACTACTTCCAACACCTGAAGCGGAAAATGTCCATGCGGAACTGTTTTCAAAATCAAAGTTGTAAGGGGTACGAACGCTGCCGGTCATTGTCATAGGAACAGTAACCGGTCCAAAAGTTATGTCATCGAACCATAATGTACCGGAAGTTGCTTCAATGTCAGGATAGATGGTTACAGATTCTGCACCATCAGGGGGCATTACCTCATAAGTCAAACGAACCCACTTAGGCTCATCTTTTTCGACATATACACTTGTACTTGCAATACCAGCACCATCAGCGTCATTCCAGTTGACACGAATGTAAGGTGATTCGTCAACATCTACTGCACGATACCATGCACTCAAACGATATACTAACTTATCCTCAGAATTAAGTTGCAAACGTGCCTGCTGTGCAAAGGCTCTACCTTTTGATGTCAAGGAGAGTTTTGCACTGCGATTACCAGTATGTGCTTCGGTTGTGTCGTAGGTGGCACTTCCTCCACCCTCTCCATACAATCTCCAGTTCGCATCGGACTCAAAACTTGAGTTATTAACAATATTTATTCCGGTTTCAAAACTACTATCAGTCTTTTCGCAAACAGAAATGTCATCAAACCAAACGCTTGTGCCTCTGTCGGCAAGTGTGGTTATGAATAACTTCATGGCAGGTACATATTGAGGTACTGTATACTCTACCTTATACTCACTCCACTGACTTGCTACTGTTCCTGTCTCGGCAGTCATGCTCTCAATTTCTGTGCCTATTTCGCCGCCACCTAAATATGTAAGGCCCTTAATTACAGGACGAGCATTTGCGGAAGTCGACATATAATTAAGACTAATTTCATAAGTCTTGCCAGGCGTTACAAAAATACCATCTTGGGAAAATCCTACATTATTCTCGCTTGGATTACCATTTGTGGCTGTAATCTTCATTGAACCATTGCCGACAGTTGAGTCGTACGATACAGTACCATAGCCATTAGAACTCAGTGCCCACATGGAAGCATCTGAATCAAATTCGCCATTCTTTATATGGTTGCCTTCTACCAATGTAGGACCTTGTATAGAAATAGAATCTATCCATACAGTTGCGTCAACATTACCGCTTGAGAAAGCAACTTCAATGAATGTGGCGGTAGGTGCGGCAGTGTATACGAGCGTCAATTCATTCCAAGTATTAATTGAAAACGACTGGTTAGCACTTGCACTCATAGTTGCATCAAGACAAGTTGCTCCGTTATAAGACGTTGCTGAAATCATTGGATTTGCCGATGAATCGCTCACCTTAACATTTGCACGGATGGTGTATGTCTCACCACCAATGGCAGGAATATACCTTTGACGTACTACAGAAGAAACACCCTCCAATTTAAGTGAAGCAGTACCTGAATAAGTTACGCTGTCATCAAGAGACGCATTGCCCGACACTTTTATCCAACCCACTGGCATACCATCTCCTACACCCTCAAAACTTGAGTTTGCAGGTGTTGTTGAGTTGAACATTGACGATATTGTAACTATACCAAGTGATAATGCTGCCAACATTAGTACAATTAGTGCCGTTTTTGTAATTCTCTTTTTGAAAATTTTCATCATGTAATATCATTTCCTTCTCACAAAATAAAAAGTTAATCTTTCACTTAATATATTATAACTTAAAATAATGATAATTACAATGTGTTTTTTGATAATTACAATGTGTTTTTATTTTTTTCAAAACAATTGGTTAATCCGGTTATTTGCCCTAAAACTATATGTGTTTGTTACTACCTATTTATACCTACTTTATTGATATTCTTTTATATCCCCTACTTCGTTACTCTCGTGATTGACTCGACTTTCCTTGCATTAGGAGATATTTTGTAGAGTGTCAAAAAGACTCTTTTGAACTAACATTTTACAGGAGGCTTCATTATGCAGAAACTCCTCTGCGGCTGACACCGCAGAGGAGTTCTAAATAAAAATGAGAGAGAAAAAAGGAAGTTTGCTATTATATACTATCTGCCAAGCAGAGTACAGATATTATGGAATACATTTGCTACTTCGCCACGAGAAGCATTTACACGTGGTGCAACAGAAGCCAAGTCGCTTAACTGCATTACGCCCTGTCCAAGTGCCCAGTTAAGAGCGGGCTTAGCGTAATCAGATACGGAGGATGCATCGGTGTAGCCTGAAAGGTTACTGCTTGCATTTGCCTTTGATGCAAGTCCGCAATGGATTGCGTAGCGGTACATAATTGCCGCCAACTGCTCACGAGAAATTGGCTCATTTGGCATAAACTTGCCGTTTGTATATCCCTCTACAATGCCGTTTGCAGATGCCCATTTGGTAGCGGTTGCATACCATGCGTCATTTGCTACATCGCTAAAGGATATTCCCTGTGATACAGTAGGTTGACCTGCAAGACGATAAAGGATTGTTACTATCATTCCACGTGTGATTGTTGCGTCAGGACTAAACATATTGTTGCCTGTGCCATTCATCAGACCTGTAGATGATACGTAAACTACATCGTCAAAGTAACGGTAGGTTGAGTCTACATCATAGAATGTAGGTGCAAATACATCTACATCAGCCAAATTTGGTTTATCCTCTTCCTCGTTAAGACGTACTGTTACTTCAACAGAATCTCTGAAACTTTCATCGAAAGATGTTGCTGTAATTACTGTCTTACCGTTTGAAATTGCAGTTACAACACCTAAATCATTTACAGTTGCAACACTTGGGTTGCTACTTGTCCAAGTTATTGGATAAACGTATGGATTATCAGTAACAATATAGGTGTCAAGACGCAACTTTGTATTTGTAGAACGCATTACTCTGTCGTGTTCTGCTATTACAAACTCATCATCATTTATAGTTTCAATCTTTTCATCAGTCGTTTGGCCAACAGGTGTCAAAACAATTTCAGAAAAACCAGGATTGGTATTGCCTAAAGGATTTTTACCAACTACTGCAAATGATAACTTATTTATACCTTGGATAAGGGATACAGTACCCATAGATTTCCATTCGCATACTGCTACCCAAGTACTCGAAGGACGATACAAGTTTTGGGTTTCGCCTTGCTTAACATCGTTAATATACATATCAACGACACCACGGGAACGAGCCTTGTTGAATAATACATCAACTGTATATTCCGTATTGGATGACGGTATCTCAAAATCGAAATCAGCCGAAGCACCAAGTGAAACAAATAAAGCACCACCTGATGGGGACTGATAATCAGGATAATAAGTAACGCCGTTTGTAATACTACCTGCCATAGAATATGCAGGATATATGTATTTCTCAGCCTCAATACCTCTCCAAGATTCTGTCGGCAAATAAGCACTTACCATAGGTGCAGGAGAATCAACGAACTCAGATGCCATCTCACGGTCAAATCTAAACTCAAGTTGTGAGCCGTATGACAGACAGTTTCTTGTATTGATTGTCGTATCATAAGCAATAGGCTTTGTAGCACCGTTTTCACTCAACAAAATTGAATTACCTGATGTAAGGTTAACAAATGTTGCATTGTTTTCCTCATCAATTCTCCATGCGGTAACTTCAGAGTTAGTATCCTCAACATCTTCACGATTGAAACTAGGATCATCGATTACCTTCAGTTCGTAAGTTGCCCTGAATATTTCACCACACTTAACATCAAATGGAATTTCAACACCCGCTGCAAGTTGGGCAGGAGTAACTGTGTAGACAACATCTTTGTCAGGATCTACGTGCCAATCATCTGTCGTATTGTCAGGAGGTGTAACACGAGAGAAACGAATATTCAACTCTGTGGGAATCTCAAATCCGTACTCAGGTATTGTGTCAGAGAAACGAACTGCCGTCAAATCTGCAGTTGTTGGTGTGAAGAATGTAGTGAATGGAAGAACTGCACCTGCTGCAGGTGTTCCGTCATAAACCTTAACCATTCTGAGGTACATTGCACATTGCATACTGCCAAAAGTGAAAGGATATTCTTTGTAAATATCTTCCCATACCTCAAGTGCTGCACTAATGTCAACACCTGCTTTGTAGAGATATGCCGCCATGAGTGCACCCTCACCTAAACAACTGTTTTCATGGGAAACAGCCTTACGCTTATTCTGCTCCACGTACTCAGCGCCGTCATACCAAAATCTTCTGTCAAATGAATACTCACGAACAAGGTACCACAGACAACCACGACCAAATTCAAGTAATTGTTCACGAAGTACAGGATCTTTCTCGTAGTAGCCTACCATTGTTGCTGCTGAAGCGCAGTGTGCAATAGCATTGTCAATTGCGTCAGTAGTTGGGTTGCCATCACCTGTGGGGTTATACTCTGTCCAGTAGTACTTTTGACCATTCCATTCACCTGAATGGAAACCGTAACGTGGGAACTGGTAGTAAACAAACTCTCGAGCCATTTCAAAGTATTTTTCATCACCGAACAATTCATAGGCTCTTATAAGGGATGTAACATTCAAAGAGTTGGTATGGTGATCGCCTTCATGGTATGTCCACGTATATCCCGGCACGTCTTTCCATATCCAGTCAAAGATAGTGAACGCACCACGCCATTCAAGGCGAGGAACATATTTGTTTGCAGCATTTGGATCGCTCGTGTAATAGTCTTCAACGAAGGCATTTCTACCGCCCTCTTTCCACTGTGAGTAATCCAAATATGTGAGAAGTTCTTTTGCTCTCGTTGAAAAATACTCATTACCGGTCATAACGTAATTGGGCAGATAATTGAGTCTAATATAGTCAAACTCTCTACGTGGAGCATACGTATCGGTATAGCTTCCATGAGGAGACATTATCGGTCTGCCTACGATTGATGGGTCAATAACTTTTGTAGCCTTGCCGGTAGATGACATACCAAGAGATCCAATAACTACAGGCATCGTTTCATCATCTTTAATAACTGATGGAGCAGCATTAAGTGCAAAGCCTCTTTCCTGACCGCCTGTATTTCCAAAGAACGCTGTGCGGAAGAAAGGTTCTGTCCAGATGTTGGGGACTTCAGTTGCAAGAGGCTTAGCAGGAACAAACATAGCCCAGTACGCTTGTGGATCGTCGTATGTGGGATCATCATCTTCCGGAGCGTAAAAACTTTCGGTAATATCAACTACATTTGTTACGTAGTGCTTATGACCATCAGCATCAGTAAGATACTGACCTAAAGTCATATCGTCAAACCATACTGTGCCGGCACCATTTTCAACGCCAAGGATAATAGCACACTTTGCAGTACCCTTAGGAGATAATGTCTCAATTTGTCCCTCTGTCCATTCATCAGATGGAGCTAAAGTCTTGCTGAAAGAAGAAATGAAGTTGTCATTTTTATCATACCACATAAACTTCAAGTATGGATTTCCTACCATATTTGCTGTCTTGTAGTTAACTATAAGTTTAATTGTATTATTCTCAGTAGAATTAATATTAAACTGAGTAGCAGTTGCAGAATCTGTTTCAGATGCCGTAGTCAACTTAAGAGACTTGTTGCCCTTGTATGCATCTGAATCAAATGACGCTTCACTGCCATCACCACGTGTTTCAAGTTCCCAATAAGAACTTGCATTTGTACTTTCTTCAAAATCTATGTCGTTGAATGGGTGACTCTTGCCGGTCATTGTCATAGGAACAGTAACCGTTCCAAAAGTTATGTCATCGAACCATAATGTACCGGAAGTTGCTTCAATGTCGGGATAGACCTGTACGGTTTTTGCACCAACAGGAGACATTGCTTCCCAAGTTACACGAACCCACTCAGGCTCATCTTTTTCTATATATACACTTGTACCACCAAGGCTAGCATTATTATCGCCATACCAGTTGACACGAATCTGTGGTTTTGCGTCACCGGGAATTGCACGATACCATGCACTCAAGCGATATACTGACTGATCATCAGAATTAAGTTGCATGCCTGATTGCTGTGCAAAGGCTCTACCTTTTGATGTCAAGGAGAGTTTTGCACTGCGTTTGCCTGTATGTGCTTGGGTTGTGTCGTAGGTAGCAGTTCCTCCAGCGTTGCTGTACATTCTCCAGATCGAATTGGACTCAAAACTTGAGTTCATAACAATATTTTCAAGTTTTTCTTTTACACTAATTGAGTCGATCCAAATTTCCTTATCCGCTGTTGAATTACCAACAAATTCTACTTTTAATGCAGTTGCATTTACAGGGGCAGATTCAACTACCGCCAAACTCGTCCATTCTGTTTCAGATGATGTTTTTAGATTTGCATTAAAAGCATCACCAACGGGAGTATCACCACAGTACCACCTAAGTTGCATATATGGTGCTGTGTCGGAGGAAAGAACAAATGCCTTTATCTCATAGTCTTTGCCGCCGATTACAGGAATACCACTTTGTGTAATAGATGCATTGCCTGCAAGTTTTGCACTGCTTGTGCCTTTTTGTGCCTTTGTTGTGTCAATAGTAGCGTTGCCACTCCAACCGGAAACATCTCCTTCAAAATCACCGTTTACAGTAAGGTTTTTGGAAATGTCAAGAACAAGTGGTGCTCCAGACACAGATACTTCGTCAATCCAAGTAGACTTTCCGGATTCTGCTGCACCTACAAATGAAAGGGACATTGCGGTTGCATCGGAAGGTGCTGATAATTTACCGGAAATTTTCTGCCATTCATTAGATGCTGATTTTGCTGCGATCTGGAAAGTATCCTTTCCGCCAATACTAAGTAATGTGTCGCCTTTGTACCACTGTACGTTTACAGAAGGTACATCTGTGCTGTCAGTACAAACATACGCACTGATATTATACTCATAACCGCCAAGAATTGTAATTCTTGACTGTTTTGCAATAACAGCATTATTTCCGCTTGCTGTCATTTTAAGGGATGCTATTCCCTTACGGTAAGAATTAGTAACTGCTGTGCCTGTTCCGTTTTCAATATTCCAGCCGATTGCACTTGCAGAATCTGTGGGGTTAATCTCTGTCTTTGGCTCAAAAGAACCATTTGCAACGAGATTCTTTTCATTCAAAGCAACAAGACTTACAGAGTCAATCCATAATGCCTTGCCACTTTCCGTGCAGTTGGTAGGAATAGAGAATCTCATTTCCACTATACCTGCAGGAATTTCGAGTACACCTGAAAATTTTGTCCAACTTGTAGGTGCAGCATCAAACTTAACAAGGACACCACCAGTTTGCTTACCATTGGAATCATAATAGTAGTAGTCAATTTCAGGTGCTGCTCCGGGATCGTCTGTAAAGAAGTAAGCAGAAACTTCATACTGCTTGCCGGCCTCAACAGGTATTCTTGCATTATTTGCTGTCTGAACTGTAGCATTACCTGTCGCTTTAAGGGCTTTTCCACCGCTGTGTACATTGGTACTGTCAGCGGAGATTGCACCTAAAGCCGCTTTAGTCCAGCCAAGAGTGCCGTCCTCGAAATTACCGTTAAATACACGGTTGCTGTCTGTGTATTCTTCCACCAAAACAGAGTCAAGCCATACTGCCTTATCACTTGCTGTGTTGTTGGAAGGAATAGATAATCTCACTGCAACTGTACCTTCAGGAATTTCGATTAAACCTGACAGTTTTGTCCAACCACTTGTCGGTGCAGTCTCAAACTTAACAACGGTACCACCACCAGCAGAAGTTCCATCGCTCTTATAACGGTAGTAGTCAATTTGAGGTTTTGATTCGGGGTTGTCTGTATAGAAGTATGCAGAAAATTCATACTTCTTGCCAGCCACAACAGATATTTTTGCATCCATCGCTGTCTGCGCTATAGCATTACCTGTCATCTTAAGGGATTTTTCACCGCTGTGTACATAGGTATTATCAGCGGTGGTTTTACCATTAGCCGCTTTAGTCCAACCCGTAGTTCCGTTCTCAAAACCGGGGTTTGTAACAGATGGTTCTACATCAGTTGCATACGCCGTAAGCGGAGCAAAAGACGAAAACGCATCGAGTGGTAGCATTGTAATTGTCATAGCAACACAAAGCACCATTGCAAGTACGCGAGTGAGTGTTTTTTTCATTCGAAACTCTCCTTACCATAGATTTTATATATATATTCAAAAACATATAGGTTTTTGAATTTATATATCTATAAATTAAATGTATTTGTAACCTTACAAACTACATAAATTCTGCCAAGTAAATTGTTTATAATATTACGTCTTTTGTGGCAATTAAAATATAAATTTCTCGCCATGTATACACCTAATTATATTACACTATTTTGGGAATATTGTCAATAGATTCTTGGGTTATTCTAAAAAATAAAAGTCCCCTGTGGTTCAACTATTCTCACAGGGAACTCGTTTAGTTTCAGGCATGAATTATTTCAAAATTCTGCTCGTTATAGATATAATTCATACGCTCATTTGTATTTTCAAATATTGAGTATGCAAGAAGCAATTTTGCATAGGTGGTTTCCATTGTGTATCCGTATACAAAATTTATCTTTTTCCCGTTTGCTTCATGCTTTGCTATTATATCAGAAGTTTCGTATATCTCACCCTTTAGTATTGCCGGTGCAATAAAAGCATCTGTCTTTCTTTTCGATTTGGCACAAGCGTCTATCATGGCAAGAATTGAGTCACTGCTATAGTGTGAGTTGTCCTTCGTTTTTTCACAGCAAGCAGTACCTGAATGATATGTGCCGTGGAGGACGGCTGAATATTTATCGTAATTAAATGACTCGTAATTTATACCCACATAGGGAAAAATCATTAACACGCATTGAGAAAGTGTCCAATCTGCAAATATATCAATTCCAGTTTTAATCTTTTGCGGTGGGTACATTATATTTATTTTGGCAAAGATGTCCTTGTAGTTTTTATTTGAAATGTCAGTAATATTGATTGCTCCGACACTTGTAAAGTCCTCAGAATAGATTTTGCATTGTTCAAGTCGTGATGCAAGATGCAGATACATCTGCTTATCAGATACATTTTCGTATACCGCGTATACATTAGCAGGGATTTTTCTGCAAATACATTCTACCGCACATTTGAAATTTGCATCACCATTTGATTTTTGTGACTGTAATCTGTCGTTGGCAGATACAAAAAACACAGGAATTTTCGTGCCGCTCAAAATCATTGAAAACAGTGCAGCAGAATACGCCAATGTATCTGTTCCGTGGGCAAAAATTATACCGTCAAAATTTTCATTCGCCACTTCTTTGCGATACACTCGAATTATCTCGTTTAGATTTTCTATCGTCATGTTTTCGCTCAATATATTTAGGTTTTCACTCAACTTTATATCTACCTTGTTGGCGTATACTGAATTTGAGTTGTAGAAGTTTTCCGTTAGCAGTGTGCCTGCATTTTCGTCTATTGATTTTGTACCGTCTTTATTCAGTTTACAGCAAATAGTCCCACCGACTAAAATCAACAATATCCGCATATAGTCCTCCTATTGACTACTGCCGAAAGAGAGCAGTTCTCCTTCGGCAGTTATACGTTTACAAATTAACTTTTTTTTCCAAGATTTCCTTAATAACGGATGGTTCGCCAACACCTTTAAGTTCTTTCATGCAAGCACCAAATAATGCCTGTATAGCCTTGACTTTACCATTTTTGTAGTCCTCAACCGCCTGTGCATTGTCTAAAAGCACCTTGTCTATGACATTTTCAATGGTAGATAAGTCTACCTTCTTGTCAAAGCCCTGCTCCTTACAATATGCGATTGGGTCAACTCCGTTTTCAACTACGGCAATTAAAATCTTCTTACCTGCACCACGGTTAATTTCTCCGCTATCCACCATTTTAATGACAGATGCAAGTTCCTGTGCTGTAATTTTAAGGTCGTTGAATGTCTTTTTGTCCTTACGAAGAATACCTGCACAGTCGGTCAGTATCCAGCCGGCAGCATCCTTTGCATTACAGCCCAGAGATACTGTATCATCAAGGAGTTTGCTAATATTTTGGTTTGCAATAAGCATATCAATTTCCTTATCGGATATGCCTGCCATTCGATACTCCTCTGCCTTCTCATCTACTGCAACAGGTTTATTTGCACGGATTTCTTCAAGCCATTCATCGTCAATTATAATAGGCATTAAGTTTGCGTCAGGGAAGTATCGGTAGTCTGCCTCTGTTTCCTTGTTTCGCATAGCGAATGTCTTGCCGCTCACATCGTCAAAACGTCTTGTTTCTTGAACAAGTTCTTCCGTTTCGTACTCAATAGCGTCAATGTGTCGCTGTGCCTCGTAGCGAATTGCACGTTCAATAGCCTCAAATGAACTCATGTTCTTAATCTCTGTACGAACACCATATTCACTACTGCCCTGTGGTCGAACAGAAAGGTTTACGTCACAACGCATTGCTCCCTCTTCACATTCGGAAATACCGCCTGAGCGGAACATATTCTTTAGTTTGTTAAGGTATGATAACACTTCTTCTGCACTGCGGAAGTCAGGCTGTGTAACAATTTCAATCAGAGGTACACTTGTGCGGTTGAAGTCAACAAGAGAGTGTTTTCCAACGTGTACAAGTTTACCAGCGTCTTCCTCCATGTGAATTTGCTTTATGCGAATATCTCGTGGGCCGTCAGATGTTTTAAGAGAAACGCAACCGTCTGTGCATATAGGGTGGTTTAACTGTGTAATCTGATACGCACAAGGAAGGTCGGGATAGTAGTAGTTCTTCTTGTCAAATGTAGTATACTTGTTGATGTTACAGTTGAGCATAAGACCTGCCGTAACTGCAAGTTCAACTACACGCTTGTTCATAACAGGAAGCATACCGGGCATACCGCTACAAGCAGGACAAACACAATCGTTTGGTTCATTTGCAGAGGAGTGACCACCGCAAGAACAGAAAATTTTCGATTTGGTATCTAACTCAACATGAGTTTCAAGACCTATAACTAATTCATAGTTCATATTTATCTAAACCTCACTTTTCTAAACTTGCGGCAAGACTTAGAAGTGTGCTTTCGGAAAAATGCTTACCCAACAACTGTACTCCACCACTTACGAGTGCCGGAACACCGATAAGGTTTGCAACTGCCGTAAAGACGCTCTCGTCAAACACCTTACTAAATGCTGTGTGAATGTCGTATGCCTCGTATTTCGTATGACTACTGCACGGCATTAAAACAGCATCGTACTTACTCATCAGTTTTTCAAAGTTCTCCGCAATAACACGACGGACTTTAAGAGATTTCTGATAGCAATCTTTATAACGATTTTTCGACAACACATCTGAGCCGTATAAAATAACTGCTTTTGTCAGGAAGTTAAAGCCCTCGGTTCTTGTATTTACGTAAAGTTCGTCAATATTTCTGTAATTTGCGGTACGATATCCAAACTTTACTCCGTCATAACGAGAGATATTGTTACACGTTTCAGCAGTCATAAGAATTTGCCAAGCGGTATTTGCATTGTCAAAGAAATCACATGAAATTTCTTCCACTACTACGCCTTTTTCTGCAAGACTCTTAGCATAAGCGGCAATTTTTTTCTTTGTTTCTTCGTCTGCTTTCTCTACTAATTCTTTTACAATACAAACTCTCTTTTTGGAAATATCATTAGATATGGAGTAATCGTAAGACTCTGCCTTAAGGCTTGTGCCATCCTTATCGTCATGTCCTGCAATTACTGTCATTATCTTACTTATTTCCTGTGCATTTTTTGCATATACGCCAACTTGCTCACCGGAAGCCGCACAAGAGATAACTCCGTATCGAGAAACGGTACCATAGGTGGGCTTTAAGAAATCTACATTGGAGATAGCGGCCGCACGTCTTGGTGCACCATTCATATCTACGCCAAGTGCTCCCTCGACTTCGCCACTTGATACTAACTCGGCAGCCGCACCTTTAAGGTCATTTTCCTTTTCGCTATAGTAGGAGAACTCACCTACAAGGTCAAGACCAAACTCGCCTACGTCTGTTTTTCCGGAAATAGTGTAACCGCTGTTTTCAAGACGCACAACTGCCTCTGCACTAAACAGAGGTTTATAACCCTCTAAAATTCGTGAACCTGCAGTTGCAGTAACACCTTTAACGAGTAAAGTGTCGTCTACTGCAATATTACCTTTATCATTTAATTTTACTGTATAATATTTCACTTCAAACACCTCACTTTACGAGTCTTGGAACCTGCCAACTGTCCTCACTGCGTTCAGGAGCACCTTCAAGAAGACTGTCACGGCTGAAAGGCTGTTTACGCTCATCTTCACGCAGTACGTTGGTCATAGGCATAACGTGTACCATTTCTTCCACGTTTTCCGTATCTATACTCTTAAGTTTAGACTCGTGTTCACTCATAGTCTTGAAAATATCCTGCATAACAGTCTCCTCACTCTCTGTTAAAGAGATTTGGTTTAACTGTTGGTCGTTGGAGAATGTTGCACGTTTCATCTGTGCCTTAGTTGCATTTGGAGTTGAACGACCTGCCAATGCATTCGTATTACCAAGAAGATGGACGTCCTCAAGTTGTTGGTTTGTAACTTCACTCGGTGCACCAAGAAGCAAGTCTTGTGCGTTACCGTTGAGTGGGAATGCGATTATTTCGAGAATTTTTTCCTCATCGGTAAGAAGCATTACCATTCTGTCGATACCAGGTGCCATACCTGCGTGAGGCGGTGCACCAAACTGGAATGCAGTATAAAGAGCGTTGAATCGAGCCTTTAATTCGTCCTCGTTATATCCTGCAATAGCAAATGCCTTCTTCATAATATCAATGCTATGGTTTCTTACAGCACCAGATGCCAACTCAATACCATTACAAACAAGGTCATACTGGTACGCCAAAACTTCCGTAGGATCCTTTGTCAGAAGTGCTTCCATACCGCCTTGTGGCATTGAGAATGGGTTGTGGGTGAAAATCGTTTCACCTGTCTCCTCGTCAATCTCATACATTGGGAAATCTACCACGAAGCAGAACTCAAAAGCATCATCTGTGATTAGGTTAAGTTGTTCTTTCCTTGCAAGCCATGTGCGGATAAGTCCTGCCTTTTTCTCTGTATCGTTTTTCTTATCGTCGCAGATGAAGAACAGAGTTTCCCCTTCCTTAACACCTGTAATCTCTTGAATTTCTATCTTTTGAGCATCAGTTAAAAACTTTGCAATAGGTCCTGCAAACACACCTTCTTTAAGAGTGATGTATCCAAGACCGCCAAGACCAACATCCTGAGATGTTGCATACTTGAGAGAGTCCTCAAAAAACTTCTTGGACTTACCTGTACAATCAGCAACGATACCTCTTACAGGCTTTCCCTTAAACGCAGGGAATGCAACACCTGAGAAAAAGTCAGTAAGGTCGCAAATGAGAAGTGGGTTTCTAAGGTCAGGCTTATCTGAGCCGTATGTCATCATCGCATCTGCATAAGTGATACGGCGGAAAGGCTTTGGGGTTATCTTCTTATCTGAGAACGTCTTGAATGTGTCATAAATAACGTCCTCACATATATCAAGAACTTCTTCCTGAGTTGCAAATGCCATTTCAAAGTCAAGTTGATAGAACTCACCGGGTGAACGGTCAGCACGTGCATCTTCATCTCTAAAGCATGGTGCAACTTGGAAATATCTGTCAAATCCAGACACCATAAGAAGTTGCTTAAACTGCTGAGGTGCTTGGGGCAACGCATAGAATTTTCCCGGATGTTTACGGCTTGGTACAAGGAAATCTCTTGCACCCTCCGGAGATGATGCAGACAAAATAGGTGTTTGCATTTCAAGGAAATTCTTATCCTCCATCTTATTACGAAGATGACGGATAATCTTTGAACGCATTACAAGATTGTTATGGTTTTTCGGGTTTCTAAGGTCAAGATAACGATACTTAAGACGAAGTTCGTCTTTGTTTGCTCTTGACGTTCTCACATCAAAAGGAAGCATATTGAGGCTCTTACCCAACACTTCAAGTTCAGTTGCCACAAGTTCAACATTACCTGTATCAATTTTTGTGTTTACAGTTTCCTCGTCTCTTTTTTCAACAACACCGCTTACAGATATAACTGTTTCACGGTTTACATTTTTCAAAAGTTCTTCATTGTGTACAACAACCTGCGTTACACCTGTATAGTCACGCAAGTCGATGAATATGACACCGCCATGGTCACGAACAACTTCAACCCAACCTGCAAGTTGGACAGTTTTTCCGATATGCTCATCACGGATGTCATTGCAGAATAAAGTTCTATACATACCAAGTCCTCCTAAATATGCCAAAAAATATAAAAATCCCGAGAATACAAAACATATTCTCGGGACGAGCAAACAAAAATAAGCCCGCGGTGCCACCCGCATTGATACTTCAAAAGTATCCTCTTTAACTGTTTAATTGTTGATTATCGGAGTGTTGTCAAACTTACTACTCATCTCAAATGTGCTTTCAGTCCATGGCACATTCTCCCTAACAGACTTTCCAAAAAAGTTGAGTCTCCAACTACAAATAATACTAAAAGGATAACACTAATCGCTCTATTTGTCAATATATTTGCAAATATTTTTGTTTGGTTGTTTTGTAAAAAATCGTAGCAGTTAAAGGAACATAATCCATTTTTCTTATATAGTATTCTGTTTACTATTATTCCTTTCAATGCAGGAACTATACTAAAAATACACCTTTACTCTAACAAAACAAAAAAATTAGTAAACACCCTATATGCAGTATTGTTGAAAAACAATTTCCTATATTTTGTGTTTTTATATGAAAAAACTCTTGTATAAACGGATGTGTTGTGGTAAAATATGAAATGTGTTTAGGAAGGTACGTATTAAGAAAGGATAATGAAATGTATAAATTCAGTATTGCACCATCGGACTATCTTGCTCCGAGTTTTGAGAACAAACTCAATATGTGTGACCGACTTGGCTGTGTCTATGTAGAGATTTTGGATCATATAAAAGGTCGTTTTCTCGGTGATATGAGCGGTGACGAAGTTGAGGATATGCGTAATCTTTTAATTGACTACGGTAAGTCAATCTCCCTTATCACATACGCTTCTCCCCTTGCCGATGAGGAAAGATTCGAAAAACTTTTGCGTGTTGCCCACACACTTCATACAAAAGCAATCAAACTTAATTGCGACGGATACAACGATATGTCTCTGCTCTGTACAGACATCAATCGTTGTGCATCGTTGGCACAAAAATACGGCATCTGTGTCTGTGCAGAGAATAAGCACAACTCTCTTCTTTCCGATTTGGAATCTGTTGTTACCCCGCAAATTGCCGCAATACTCAATCCCTTTGAGTATATTCTGGCATCTGAAAACCCGCTCTCCCACAAGTTAAATAACACGATGTTTCTTCGTGTAAATGACGGCTTATATTTGGAAAAAGAGCCGACAATGCCGGGAAAAGGTAATGGTGAGGTCAAAATACTCACATCACGACTTCTTGAAGACTCCTATGACGGATTTTTCTCATTCACCGATTATGTGGGTACTATGTGCTGGGCAGACCTTATGGAGTATGTGTCATTATTCCGTGATATGCTTAAAAGTATGTAGGGGGTGAATGTAACGAACAATTCAAAAAACTTCTCATTTACTGATATTTCTAACCACCCACTTGCTACACATATTACGCAAGCGGCTTCCCTTTCATTACTAAACGGCTATCCCGACAAAACATTTCGTCCTGACAATGCGGTTACAAGAGCCGAATTTGTCGCTATGACAAATCGTTGTCTTGGTATAAGTGGTTGTGCTACAGTACCATTTACCGATGTTCCCGAAGACGCATGGTATCACATCGAAGTTGAAAAGGCTTTGTCTATTGGATATATCCACGGCACTTCCAATACGACATTTTCACCCAACGATTATATAACTCGTGGTCAGGTAGCAACAATTCTTTGTCGTATAGTCGGCGGTAAATATACATTCTGTGGCTACCATGACGCAGAAAATGTACCTGCATGGATGAAAGATGGTCTATGCTATGCGTGGACAAGTGGCGTGTTTTCCTCAATTTGCCAAACTGACAACCTGTTTTCCATTGATAAAATTATGACTCGTGGTGAGTGTGCGGCTGTCATTACGGCATTTTATAAGTCCCTAAATCGCTTCCCTATCTTCTTGACGTTATGTGAAAAAAGTGATAAGGAGATATCTTTCGATTCCCCCTTTTATATCTACTTTACCATTTCAGGTAAGAATCTTTTTTCTCACCTTCTTAAAAAATGTCAAGAGGATGTAGCCTTTAGCGAATTATCAGAGAGTGTACGTGTTGACTTATGTGTATCAAATGACTTGACAGTTACCGACAAAGAGGTTTTTGAGGCCGACGAGAATTACGTCTATATTCGTCTTACTCTACGTCAGGTGTCAAAGGGAGATGCTTCTTTGGTCATTTCAATTAAGCCGACAGACACTAATACCTACAACGTATCCGACTCTCATCAAGCGTTAAACTTCAAATTCTAATTTATAACAGACAAACGGAGATGTGACTTCACATCTCCGTTTGTTATCTTCAAAAGCATTCTCTTTATTATAGAATATTTTACCAAAACCAATTAAATTAAAAATTTAATATGTACCCAAAATATAAGAGCAGTTTCAATAATGACTATGGCAGGTATTCCCCACGTGAAACTGCGGTGTTTCGTCTTGTGATGCCAACAATACATTCCTGCAAGACAGCCTAATCCTCCCCCTAAATATGCCAAAGTAAATAATGTTCTTTCAGGAATACGTCGTTTGTTACACTTGGCATAAGATTTATCCACACCAAACATAACAAATGATAAAAAATTTATCGCTACCAAATAAATAAAAACATTCTTCATTTACGCTGCCTCCGAAACATTATGTCAACAATAGTTTACCATAGCCTAAAATAATGTCAAGTGGCTTAAAATTACAATTTATGTTTTTCCCATTGAATTTTTAAGAGTATTGTATTATAATTACTGCGGATACCCGTGAAGAAAGGCGATATAACTATGGATATGAATATGAATTTAATTCGCCAACTCCCAAGCCCTGAAATGATTAAGGCAGCATATCCGCTACCCAAGTCACTTGTAACTGTAAAAAAGGAGCGGGACGAGGCTATAAAGGCAATTTTGTCTGGAAATGACAACCGTATGCTGTTAATTATTGGCCCATGCTCTGCAGACCGTGAAGATGCGGTACTTGAATATATTTCCAAACTTGTGCCTGTACAGGAAAAGGTGTCGGATAAATTTCTCATCATTCCTCGTATTTATACTAATAAGCCACGTACTACCGGTGACGGATACAAGGGAATTGCTACTCAACCTGACCCAACGGAGCAAGCGGATATGGTTAAGGGCATGATGTCTGTGCGTGAACTTCATACAAAAGCATTCACTGAAACAGGTTTCACATGTGCTGACGAAATGCTTTATCCTGAAAATCACAGTTATTTAAGTGACTTGTTGGCATACGTAACTGTCGGTGCACGTTCTGTTGAAAATCAGCAACACCGTCTTGTAGCAAGCGGCATCAATATTCCTGTTGGTATGAAAAATCCTACATCAGGCGACTACGGCGTTATGCTCAACTCAATTACCGCCGCACAGCACCCCCATACTTTTTCATATCGAGGCTGGGAAGTAGAAACTCCCGGCAATCCCCTCACCCACGCAATTTTACGAGGATACGTAAATAAGCATGGTCAGTCACATCCTAACTATCATTATGAAGATTTGGAACTTCTCCGTAAGATGTATGCCGAGCGAAATCTCAACAACTGTTGTGTCATTTGCGATACAAACCACTCAAATTCAGGCAAGGACTACTTAGCACAAATACGTATAGCAAAAGAAATACTTCACAGTTGCCGTATAGCAAGTGAAATCCGTACACTTGTGAAAGGTCTGATGGTTGAAAGTTATTTGGAAGATGGTGCACAGAAAATCGGTGACGGAATTTACGGAAAATCAATCACCGACCCTTGTCTTGGTTGGGATAAAACTGAGCGTCTAATTTACGAACTTGCAGATTTATTGTAAAATTATAAGAAAAGATAATTTAGTTGCACTAAAAAGCGATGCGTTTTTTAAGAAAAACGTATCGTTTTTTTAATCATTATTACATAGCAAATACAAGTACTACTCATTTTTGCCAAAAAAGCAACCATAAAGGGTATTTTTAGACAATCTTCCTACTTTTTGCACCTCAAAACTGTTGATTACAGCAAATCGACACTTGACATAAGGATAAACTTTCTGTATAATACTTTAAGTAATATTAACACAAATATTTTTGTAAAAGGAGGTTATGGTATTGTTTTTCTCGGATCTTCACACTCATACGCAGTTTTCTTTTGACAGCAAAGCCGATATCGACCAGATGTGTGAAAAAGCCATTAAAATGGGACTTCATTCCATAGCCTTTACAGAACATTGGGATTGTCTGCCTGAAAACTTTTCGCTTCCCTATGAGGACAGCAAAAAGTATTATAATAACTGTCATGCTATAGCACGACAAAGCGTTATAGATGCTAAAGAGCGTTATAAAGGCCGCTTAAACATACTTTATGCAATTGAACTCGGTCAACCAAACGTTACTGCCGAAGAATCCCGAAATTTTCTTGCTACCCATGATTTTGACTTCGTGTTAGGCTCTATACATAACAGTTCACACGGTTTTGACTACTATGAACTTGACTATAAAAACGAGGATACAGAAAAGTTGCTTGAGGACTATTATCATTCCCATTTTGATATGCTCAAATTTGGAGATTTTGATTCCCTTGGGCACTTGGACTATCCAATAAGAGTTATGAAGGACTATATTGCCACATCGAACATGATACGTTTCCGTGACACAGTCGCTGAAATTGTGCGTATCATGGCAAATCAGGGAATTGCACTTGAAATAAATACCAACGGCTTACGTAACTGGTTTTCTCGTCTGTCACCTGAGCCGTGGGTACTTGAATTATACCGTTCTTTCGGTGGTGAGTTTGTCACTGTCGGAAGTGATGCTCATACACCTGATTATGTCGGTTTTGGCATAAAAGAGGCTTGTGACCTTGCAGCACAATATGACCTTGGAGTAGCGGTATCTTACGATAAACGCCAACCTTTTGTTGTGCGTCCATAAAGTAAACGGCGTCCTTACGTTTATCCATTCGATGCCTTGGCAGACAGCGGATATAATTGAAAGGACGTTTTTATATGATGAACTATTCTTCACTTTTTAATAACGGAATCCATGATATAAAACCATCAGGCATAAGAAAATTATTTGACCTTCTCGACCACATGGACGATATAATTACTCTCGGTGTTGGACAGCCTGACTTCCCAACACCACGTCATATTATGGACGCCGGTATTGACTCTCTAAATCGTGGTATTACAAGTTACACTTCAAATGCAGGTATAATTGATCTTCGTATTGAGATTTCAAAGTATCTTGAACGCAGATTTGATTTAAGTTACGATCCGGTATCTGAAATTCTCGTTACTGTCGGTGGTAGTGAAGCAATCGACCTTATGCTTCGCACATTGTTAAACCCGGGTGACGAGGTTATTATCCCTGAACCCACTTTTGTATGCTACGGACCATTGACACAACTTATGGGTGGCGTACCTGTACCACTCGTCACAACGGCCGAGGAGCATTTCAAACTAACTGCTGAGGCACTTCGTGCAAAGATTACACCTAAGACAAAAATACTCGTTCTCCCCTATCCTACTAACCCCACAGGCGGTATTATGACTCGTGAGGATTTAGAGGAAATTGCAAAGGTACTTCGTGAACGTGACGATATTATTGTCCTGTCTGATGAGGTATACGCAGAACTGACTTTTGGACGTAAGCACGTTTCTATTGCATCTTTGCCTGGCATGTGGGAACGCACTGTTGTAATAAGCAGTATGAGTAAGGCACACGCTATGACCGGTTGGCGACTTGGTTATGCTTGCGGACCTAAAGAAATCATTTCCGTTATGACAAAAGTTCACCAGTTTGGTATTATGAGTGCACCAACTGCCGCACAGTATGCATCTATTACGGCATTTGCAAATGGTGATTCTCATATTGAGTATATGCGTGACGACTACGATCGACGTCGTAGGCTCATGGTAGACGGGCTTCGCCGTATTGGTCTTGATTGCTATGAACCGGAGGGTGCTTTCTATCTGTTCCCATCTATTCGTTCAACAGGCATGACAAGTGAAGAATTCTGCGAACGACTTTTACTTGAAAGTAAAGTTGCGGTCGTTGCAGGTAACTCATTTGGTGACTGTGGAGAAGGATACATTCGTATTTGCTACGCATACAGCGAGGCAAACTTGAAAGAAGCCCTTGTTCGTATGGAGAAATTTTTGAATACGCTTTAAGGAGTATTGTCATGATTTACACTGCACGTTGCCAAACTTATAACCAAGATGTTATAGATACCGAGATACACGATTGTCTAAAAGCCTTTGGCGGTGCAAATACAATTCTTGAAAAAGGTAAACGAGGCAAAGACTCCAAAACTGTTCTTATAAAAGCAAATCTTGTCAAGTCAGCACGAATTGACGAGGCGGCAACCACTCACCCTGCCGTCATTGAGGCAGTTGCACGAGAGTTTAGTAAATTAGGTGCAACCGTACTTATTGGTGACTGTCCTGCTATAAATCAAACTACGTCTTCTATGCACGGACTATATCGTGTTACAGGCATGGCACAAGCAGCAGAAAGAACTAATTCCACACTTATTTATGACTTTAACTCTCAACAAACAATTTGTCAATACACTAAGAATAAACGCACATTTCCTATATGGACACCTGTTTTCGATGCAGATATTATAATAAACTGTGCAAAACTAAAAACTCACTCTTTTGCGGTTATGACAGGTGCTGTAAAAAATCTGTTTGGTGTAATACCCGGACTTATGAAATCGGCAAAACACGCAGAGAATATGAGTATCACCGATTTTTCACAAATGATAGTTGACTTGTGTGAGTGTGTACAGAGTATAACTCCTGTTTTTTCAATTATA
Source organism: Eubacteriales bacterium (assembly GCA_045639125.1). Taxonomy (GTDB): domain Bacteria; phylum Bacillota; class Clostridia; order Oscillospirales; family QAMX01; genus JAZUCL01. Next base: position 84,449 of record JAZUCL010000010.1, read on the forward strand.
GATGGCATCGTTGGAATGGAGGGGAAAGGACCCACAGGAGGTACTCCAAAAGTTGCAAATGCACTTATTGCCTCTGACTCACCATATACTGCCGACCTTGCAGGCATTGAAATAATGGGACTTAAACCTGACCTCGTTCCGATTATACATTGTGCCATCAAAAGAGGGCTTATGCCGTCATCTCTTAATGAGTGTGAATGTAACGGCACTTTAGTTAAAGATTTAGTGACACCTTTCAAGACACCACGAAAAACAAATCTTCTTTCGATGGCTCTATCAGCATTGTCTTTATCCAATCTGTTTGGCGGAGGCGGGGCATATCCTCACATTGACAAAAAGCGTTGTATCGCTTGCGGAAAGTGTGTAGAGATTTGTCCGGTTCATGCCGCTACTAATACCGATGGGATTTTAATTGACCGTAAAAAGTGTATACGTTGTTACTGTTGTCACGAAGTTTGTCCTGCACGTGCTATTGATATATAAGGAGTGAAACTATGCAAAAGGTATCATTACCCGCATACGCAAAAATAAATCTAACTTTGGATATACTTGGAAAGCGTCCTGACGGCTATCATGATATGCGTATGATAATGCAGTCTGTCGCACTCTATGATAAACTGACTGTAGAAAAGACAGAAAGTGGAATACATCTTGACAGTGACTTGCGTTTTCTTCCTAAAAACGGAAAAAATCTCGCACAACGTGCAGCAGAACTGTTTTTTAGTGAATTAAAAATTTCTGCAGGTGCGTCAATTTGTCTACGCAAAAGTATTCCTGTTTCTGCAGGGCTTGCAGGTGGAAGTACAGATGCAGCCGCAGTATTCAAAGCACTTGATATGCTATATGAAACACATCTTACCCAAAATGAGTTGTGTACTTTAGGTAAGAAACTTGGTGCAGACATTCCTTTTTGTCTCACAGGCGGCACAGCACTTGTTGAGGGTATCGGTGAAAAAATCACTCCGCTGTCCCCTATACCACATTGTCATATTGTGCTGTGTAAGCCACACTTTGGCGTATCAACAGCATACGTTTTCTCGAAAATCAACTGCTCAAAATTGAAAGAACACCCTGATACAAAGGGTATAATAAATGCAATAGATACAGGTGACTTGTCTGCCCTTGCTCACAGACTCTATAACGTAATGGAAACAGTTACGGCAGAAGAACACTGTGAAATTGCAGAGATAAAAACCATGTTACTTGACAACGGAGCAATCGGTTGTGCAATGAGTGGAAGCGGTCCTACCGTTTTTGGTATATTTGATAACTTGGATAACGCTCGTAAGGCAAAAGAGAGTCTAAATAAGAGTTATTCAGAAGTGTATATCACCGAGCCATGTGTCGGTTGGCAGGAAAAAGATTTTATAATTTCATAAAAACTAAGCCTCATAGACACTAAAGGTATCTATGAGGCTTTCTAAATCTATACATCACACGACTGTGATGTTTTACTTCCCTTTTTCGACATATATAATCGGCACAGTCTGTACACGGCAAGCATAACACCACAGGGAATAAATCCAACTGTAAATGCAAGAAGTGCCGACCATATATTTGCAGCAAAAGATGCGAAGGCAATATCACCGATAAAATAACATGCCGGAAGTATAAGTCCCACATATTTATTCTTTCTTAAAGACAGTGTAATTTGCACCCACAGCCACAATGCTATGAATAAAACTATAGTCAAAACTGTCCATACCGACGGCACACAAAACACTTCCTCTCATTTCAAATTGCTATGCTACTATTATTTGCCTTTTGCGTAACTATCCTTCAAAGATACGCTTCTGTTAAATGTATTTTCATTCTTCGTATCCTTACAGAAGTATCCAAGTCGTACAAACTGGAATCTGTCTCCTGCATTTGCCTGTGCAAGTGCCGGCTCTGCTTTACAGTTTGTCAGATGAATAACAGAGTCAGGGTTAAGGAAATCGTCATACGTCTTATCCTCAGGAATATCATTGACATTTTCAAGAGTAAAGAGTTTGTCGTACAAATCCACGTTAATATCAATAGCATGGGAAGCACTAACCCAATGAATTGTGCCCTTTACTTTTCTGCCGTCAGATGGCATACCACAACCTGATACAAGGTCAGCAGTACATATAATCTGTGCAATAGATCCGTCGGCGTTTTTCTCAACTCGCTGGCAATTAACAATATACGAACCCATAAGACGTACTTCCTTACCGGGAGTCATTCGTTGGAATTTAGGTGGCGGTACTTCGGCAAAGTCGTCCTCCTCAATCCAAAGTTCTCTTGTAAATGGAAGTTCACGCACACCTGCATCAGGGTTTTCAGGATTGTTCGTTACGGAGAAATATTCTGTTTTATCCTCCGGGAAGTTTTCAATAACAACCTTTATGGGTTTTGTAACTGCAATACGACGTAAAGCCGTTTTATTAAGTTCCTCACGGAGACAATGCTCAAGCAAACGAATATCAACGAGATTTTCACTTTTCGCAACGCCAACACGTCCCATAAAGTCGATAATAGACTCGGCAGTATAACCACGGCGGCGTAACGCACATAAGGTAGGCATACGAGGATCGTCCCAACCGCTTACAAGTCCTGTTTCAACGAGTTTACGCAAGAAACGCTTTGACATTACAGTATGCGTCAAGTTAAGTCTTGCAAACTCAATCTGACGTGGGTGTGCATCTATACCACAGTAGGAACTGACTTTCTCAACAACCCAGTTATAAAGAGGTCTGTGATTTTCATATTCCAAAGAACACATCGAATGGGAGATGCCTTCAAGCATATCCTGTACAGGGTGTGCGTAGTCGTACATTGGGAAAATGCACCACTTCGTTCCCTGACGATGATGTTCAATATATCTGATACGATAAAATACCGGGTCACGCATATTGAAGTTGCCTGACGCAAGGTCAATTTTTGCACGGAGAGTATACTTACCCTCCGGAAACTCTCCCGCACGCATACGGCGGAATAAGTCAAGGGATTCTTCAATAGGACGGTCACGATAGGGAGAAATTGCAGGGTGAGTCAAGTCGCCACGATATTCACGAAACTGCTCAGGTGCAAGTTCACATACATACGCATCACCGTGGAGAATAAGTTGTTCTGCAAACTTGTAAGTTTCCTCAAAATAGTCAGAACCATAGAAAAATCTGTCGTCCCAGTCAAAGCCAAGCCAATGGATATCCTCTTTAATTGCATCTACAAACTCTGTGTCCTCTTTTGCAGGGTTTGTATCGTCCATACGCAAATTACATACACCACCGTACTTCTTGGCGGTCAAAAAGTCGATGAGCAATGCCTTGCAATGTCCGATATGGAGGTAGCCGTTAGGCTCAGGCGGAAAACGGGTGTGTATCTTCTTTACTCTACCCTCAGCAATATCCTCATCTATTAACTCATATATAAAATTAGAATTCATTTCTTCAGACATAATAATACATCCTTTCACCAATTAAACTGGCACTTATATTGCATCTTTCAAGCGAGCAAGTACCCGCTCTCTTCCTAAAATACGCATAACATCATACATATCGGGAGAGTTAAGTTTACCTGTAATTGCCACACGCAAGAACATACTAATATCGGCTACACTGCCCTTAAATTTTTCCGGTTCAGCACGATACGCCTTCATATCTGCCGTATAGCCCATGCTCTCACCAATAGCCTTAATTTTATCAAACCACACGTTTTGCTCATCGTCAGGATTGTAAGTTTCCATAAATGCAGTAATCGCTTTTGAAACGTCAGCAGTATCAAACTTTGAGTCAATAGAGTCCTCTCTTGTAAAAAACTCATCAAAGAAAAAGCCCATATAGTTCTTTGCCTCTGACCATACTGCCAAATCCTTACGAGGTTTCTTGCCGCCACGACCAATGGCAAATGCCGCCTTTGCAAGTTTAGGATTGTTTTCAAGTGCTATGGAAAAATCTGTGTCAAACTCTTTTGACCAGTCAAGTACCTCGTCATAAACTTCCTCGGCTGTCATTCGAGAAATGACGTTTTTAGATACATCACGAAGTTTGTCCACGTCAAACAAAGAACCTGCAGGATTCATCTTCTTGTAGGAGAACTTAAACTCTGTCATTGGTGCGTCGGGATTTGCACGACGCCAATCTTCAAAGTTTGAGTTTAGTATAGTCATAACGTATTCACTGACCGCCTTTACAGGATAGCCCTGTGAACGATAATATGTCAATGCAAGTTCAGGGTCCTTACGCTTTGACAGTTTACGCTTGGAGTTTCCGTCCATCTTCATAAGAGGCCCGATATGTGCGTACTTAGGTTGCTTAAATCCAAGTGCTCTAAACAGTTGGACATGAAATGGCAATGTAGGAAGCCATTCATCACCACGCACAACATGGGTTGTACGCATTAAGTGGTCATCAACTGCATGAGCAAAATGATATGTTGGTATGCCATCTGACTTGAGAAGTACATGGTCAATGTCGTTTTCCGTCAGTTCGAGGTTACCCTTAATAAGATCTGTAAACTTAATTTTATTCTCAATAGAACCGGTTGAACGGAAACGAAGTACCCACGGCTTTCCTTCTGAAATGGCAGTTTCAATATCCTCAATGGATCGGTCACGCCATACCGCATAATCGCCGTAGTAACCAAAATTGTGCTTTCTCTCTTCCTGTCGAGCACGCATCTCGGAAAGTTCCTCTTCAGTACAAAAACATGGGTACGCATAGCCTTGCTCTACAAGAACTTTTGCAAAGACATGATATATACTTGCTCGTTGCTGTTGGCGGTACGGTCCGTAAATACCATTGTCACCGTCAACTGTAGCACCCTCATCAAAGAAAATGCCGTAGTGTTTAAGAGACTCTATAAGGATTTCAACTGCACCCTCAACCTCACGCTTTGCATCGGTATCTTCAACACGAAGATACAAAACACCGTCTGACTGGTGGCAAAGTCGTTCTGACGTAAAGCCCTGTACAAGATTTCCTAAATGGATAAAACCCGTAGGTGATGGTGCCATACGTGACACAACTGCACCCTCAGGAAGTGTACGAGCAGGGAAACGCTTTTCTAAATCTTCCGGCGTTTCGGTAACGTCAGGAAACAATAGCGTTGCAAGTTTCATATAATCCATAAAATACCCTCCGAGCAAATATTCTTATATCTGAATTTTTATTTTATCATACTCTACCTAAAATTTCAAGATTTATATAATTATTTTGGTTTGTTGACGCATCTCTGCCTTTGGGGTATAATTACAAATACTGATAAAGATTTTTGAAAGGGAAAATATTATGACAGCCTTTACATTAAAACTAATTGCCCTTATTACAATGGCTATAGATCATATTGGATATGTTTTTGGTAGGGGTGCGTGGAAAATTATCCCTTTTAACTCTGCGTATCTTCGTTATATTGGCAGAATATCGTTTCCTCTTTTTGCCTTTTCCATTGTCAATGGTTGGAAATACACTAAAAATCGCAGTAAGTATTTTACAAATCTCTGCCTATTTGCAATTATATCCCAAATTCCTTTTACTCTTGCATTTTTCTCCACAAATAAATCTGTAATACTTCCCGACAGTATTCCATTTGAATTTCACTTTAGTGTAAAATTCTTTCTTGTAGCGGCAGTATGCACACTTACATATTGGTACTTTGGCTGTCAAAAGAAAATTAACAAATCTCTCCTTGTGGTTTTTGTTGCAACAGTCTTGCCGACTATCAGTTTGAAAATCGGTCATGTGTGGATAATTGCAGGATCTCTCAATGTACTTTATACCTTTGCCACCACACTTACTTTACTTTTCGCTTATGAGAAGATTATGGAAAAAAAGTATCGTCTGTGGGAGTTAGCATGGATTTTAGGCGGTATTTGTATTGTGTTAATTACTTATGGCAGAATGGCAGACTACGGCAAGTATTTTGGTGGTATTATATTGATATTCGTCCTCTACGCTTTACGTAACAACAAGTTATGGCAAGGTGTAGCGGTATTTTGTTGGTGTATGGCTCGATATGGCTTTCTCGATGGCAACTGGTATACTGCGTCAGCCGCTGCCCTTTCAACATTGTTCGTTCTTGCATATAACAACAAAAAAGGGGTCGATAACAAATGGGCTAAATGGCTGTTTTACATATTCTACCCACTCCACCTTTTTATCTTGGGAATTGTCAATGTATGTTTCAAATTTATATAACTAAAACTCCATCAAAACACTTTTAGTTGCAACATACTAAAAAAAATAGTATAATAAATTATCAACCGTATTTAAGTTGATAATATTTTGGCTTAACAGCCTACTATAACTGTGTCGGTATTTTGCAAGGAGGATTACACATGACAGTACAAGAGGCAATATTTGCTCGCCGCACAATACGTAAGTTTAGGCAAACTCCAATTCCAATGGATATACTTGTAAAATTATGTGAGGCAGGTCGTGTGGCACCAAGCGGTGCAAATCTTCAGCCTGTAAAGTTCAAAATAATTGTAGGCGATGACTGCGAAAAGGTGTTTCCACACACTCGTTGGGCAGGTTATCTTTCCGATGGTGCACCAAAAGACGGTGAGAAACCTACTGCGTACATACTTTTACTCGCCGATACAGAAATTCGTAACAATGGTTGGGAATACGACATCGGTGCGGCGGCACAGAATATTCAACTTGCCGCATGGGCAGAAGGTATTGGTGCTTGTTGGATGGGTTCTATTGACAGAGAAAAGATACTTGAGATTGGAAAAATAGACCCGGACCGCTATGTGCTGTCTACTCTTCTTGCTCTTGGTTATCGTGGTGAGGAGTCTGTCAGTGAAGACTATATTGATTCCGTTAAATACTATTATGATGAAAATTCCACTCTCCACGTACCAAAACGTACAGATATAATTTTATAGAAGTAAAAATCTCCGTTTATATAAACGGAGATTTTTGTTTTGGCACTGATATTTTAGTTTAGGCACAGTATAGTTTACACCATACTGTGCCTAAATTAGTCCATTTTTATTTCGATGTGTTAGTTCTTGCCCTTGATGTATTCATCAATAGCGGCAGCAGCACCCTTACCTGCACCCATTGCAAGAATAACTGTTGCAGCACCTGTAACAGCATCACCACCGGCGAATACGCCCTCACGAGATGTCTTGCCTGTATCTTCGCTTTCAACAATGATACAACCATGCTTATTCGTATCAAGACCGGGAGTAGTGGTACGAATCAAGGGGTTGGGAGAAGTACCGATAGCAATAATAACCGTGTCCATCTCAAGTTCAAACTCGCTGCCTTCCTTAACGACAGGACGGCGGCGGCCTGATGCATCAGGCTCACCAAGTTCCATCTCAACGCACTTAATACCCTTTACCCAACCATCTTCACCGATAATCTCTACAGGGTTTGTAAGAAGTTTGAATACAATGCCTTCTTCCATAGCGTGGTGCACTTCTTCTGCACGAGCAGGAAGTTCGTCCATACTTCTTCTGTAAATGATATATACGTTTTCAGCACCCATACGCATTGCACAACGTGCTGCGTCCATTGCTACGTTACCACCACCGACAACTGCTACATTCTTAGACTTCATGATAGGTGTATCGGAACCTTCAACGTATGCCTTCATTAAGTTGATACGTGTAAGATACTCGTTTGCAGAGTAAACACCGTTGAGGTTCTCACCAGGCAAACGCATGAAACTAGGCAGACCAGCACCGCTTCCTACGAATACAGCCTCAAAGCCTTCCTCAAACAATTCGTCAATAGTCTCTGTTCTACCAACTACGAAGTTTGAAACGACTTCAACACCCATAGCCTTCAAAGACTCAATTTCTCTTGCAACAATAGCCTTAGGCAGACGGAATTCAGGAATACCGTATACCAAAACACCACCTGCTGTATGGAATGCTTCAAAAATTGTAACCTGATAACCAAGTTTTGCAAGGTCACCTGCACAAGTAAGACCGGAAGGACCTGAACCTACAATAGCCACTTTATGACCATTGGAAACAGGCTTTTCAGGCTTGTCCTCTACATTTGCCATGTGCCAGTCAGCAACAAAACGCTCAAGACGTCCAATAGCAACAGGCTCACCTTTGATACCACGAACACACTTTGACTCACACTGTGTTTCCTGTGGGCATACACGACCACAAACAGCGGGAAGTGCGTTTGTTTCACGGATTTTCTGATATGCTTCTTCGAACTTACCTTCCTTAACAAAAGCGATAAATTCGGGAATCGGTACATTTACAGGACAACCTGCAACACAGGGACGATGCTTACAGCCGAGGCACCGATTTGCCTCATCAATTGCCTGCTCAGGCGTATAGCCCAAGGCAACTTCCTTAAAGTTACGTGCTCTGACCTTTGCGTCCTGCTCCGGCATAGCATTTTTCTTCGGTGCCATATTAGCCATTTTCCTTACCTCCTGTTAGACGGCAGATGTGTGCATCAAGTGATGCCTTTTCCATTTCCTTATACATTCCACCTCGACGCATTGCCTCATCAAAATCAACAAGATGTCCGTCAAATTCAGGACCATCTACACAAGCAAACTTTGTTTCTCCACCTACTGTAAGACGGCAACCGCCACACATTCCTGTACCATCAATCATAACGGGGTTCATGCTGACAATTGTAGGTACGTTGTAGGGCTTTGTGGTAGCACATACGAACTTCATCATAATCAGCGGACCGATTGCAATTACTTCATCGTACTGTACACCTGCGTCAAGTTTCTCTTTGAGGAAGTTGGTGACAAGACCCTTATTTCCGTTGGAGCCGTCATCGGTACAGATGATGAGTTCATCGCATACTGCACGCATTTCGTCCTCAAGCATAATAAGTTCTTCATTTCTAAAACCTGCAATAATATCAACCTTTGCACCCATTTCGTGAAGTGCCTTTGCCTGTGGGTATGCAATAGCACAGCCGAGGCCGCCACCGATAACACAAGCACGCTTTATGCCCTCAAGATGAGAAGGCTTACCAAGAGGTCCTGCAAAATCATGCAGACTGTCTCCTACATTAAGTTCACCAAGTGCCTTTGTTGTCTTGCCGACTTCCTGATAAATAATAGTTACAAGGCCCTTTTCTCTATCTGTTTCTGCAATGGTAAGGGGAATACGTTCTCCGTTCTCATCGACTCTCAGGATAATGAACTGACCTGCAAGTGCCTTTCTTGCAACGAAAGGTGCTTCAATCTTCATCAGTTTTACCTGTGGATTGAGAACTCTTTTTTCTACGATTTTGTACATTTCTCCACCAAACCTTTCTTTAGAATTTGAACTCTTTTAAGTGAGAATATTTTAATTGTTTTCTTTTTCAAGAAGTTCTACTGCTTTCATGTATATAGCACATTCTACACGTTTTCTTTCAAGTTCACAACCTACAAAATATGGTTTTGCAATATCTCCGTTTGTGAAAAAGTTAGATGCACTGCAACCTCCACTACAATAGAACTTTGCCCAACAGTTTCCGCAATCCTCTCTCGTATAGACATTTAACGCTCCAAAACGATCTGACAATTCAAAGTTAAATGTATTGTCATAGAGATTTCCCAACTTATAATCAGACTGTCCAACAAACTGATGGCATGGGTATATGTCACCCTCAGGAGTAATTGCCGTATACTCATAGCCTGCACCACAACCACGAAGTCTTTTTATGATACAAGGGCCTTGCTCCAAGTCAATCATAAAGTGGAAGAAGTTAAAGCCTTTTCCCTCACGCTTGCGTTTGAGAAGTTCATCTGCAAGAATGTCGTATCGTGAATAAATTTCTTCCAAATCGCTTTCTTGTAATGCCCAGGGAAGTTTTGGATCACTTACAACAGGCTCAACAGATACCTGTTCAAAGCCAAGATCTGCCATGTGAAGCACATCACGGTCAAAGTCTAAGTTATGATGGGTAAATGTACCACGCACATAGTAATCCTTATCGCCTCGTGATGCTACAAGTTTCTGAAACTTTGGCACAATGGTATCGTAACTGCCTGAACCATCTACACGAATACGGAGATTATCGTTTACATCTTTACGTCCGTCAAGGGACAGTACGGCATTTGACATTTCTCTGTTGATGTACTCAATTTTCTCATCGTCAAGAAGCACACCGTTTGTAGTAATAGTAAACCGGAAATTTTTGTTGTGTTTTGCCTCGATTGAGCGAGCATACTCAACTGTCTTTTTAACAGTTTCCCATGCCATCAAAGGCTCGCCGCCAAAAAAATCCACTTCAAGATTTCGCCGTGTGCCTGAACGCTCGATAACGAAGTCAATAGCACGTTTTGCCGTTTCAAAATCCATGATTTTTCTACCCGTGTGGAAGTCACCTGTTGCTGCAAAGCAGTATTTACACCGCAAATTGCAGTCATGGGATACGTGCAAACAGAGCGCCTTAATCGGTGCGCTCTGTCGTACCTGCTTTGGAATATAACTGTCGTCCGAAAACAGTGCACCGTCCTTATAGAGTTTGTAAAGTTCTGAATATGCTTCAACTACATCTTTTCCGTCAAAACCATCAAAACCGCAAGCAAACTCTGCGGGACATTCCTCACTTAAAGGCGTAGAAAGTTTACCGCACAACGCATAACTCACGTCGTCTAAGATGTGAACTGCACCGCTGTCGGTGTCACATACGATATTAACGCCATTGCGAGAAAATGCATGTATCATTATTTCTTATTCTCGCACTTCTGATTTGCTACTGTGCAGGAAGTCTTACAAGCAGACTGGCAGGAAGCCTGGCATTCGCCACAGCCGCCCTTTGCAACGGAATTCTTGAGAACTGTCGTATTAAGAGTCTTTACGTGTGTCATAATAATATCCTCCAAATATTTTTTAATTTATTTAAGCATCGCACCTGCGACACTACCAAGCGTACCACCTAAAACACTGGATATGAGTATAGGCAACACGCCATTTTGTGGAAATAATCCCTCTAAAAAGAGAGCGCCAAGTACCACAAGGATAATAAACAGGAACGACCCTGTTACAATCCCCGTCAACAATGCACGTCTACCGATTACACGTGCGGAGAAAAAGCCTGCTGATACTGCACCAACAGCACATATACCGACTGACATTCCGTCAATTAATGACTCGGACATATTGCCAGATACCACAAGCAAAGCACATATAAACGGTATTGCCAACGTAATAACTACACCTATTACAGCAGAAATACCAATCAGCGCTATTTCTTGCGTCAGCCGCAACTGTGTGTTGATAGAATGGTCTTTACGCAAAATCCATCACTCCCGAATATGAATTGATGGTTCTATCCTATTCGGGAGAGAGTGGATTCATTACCTAAAGCATACGTTTAGTCGGAGATTTTTGTTTCCTTTGCGCCGATTGCCCAACGCTGTACAGTAATACGAACCTTATTTGCACCACTTTCGATGGTAATAAGATCGTCTTTAATGTTGCAGACACGACCAACTATACCGCCACGAGTGATTACATCATCACCAACTTCAAGACCTCTACGCATATCGTTTTCCTGTTTCTCTTTTTTACGCTGTGGGCGAATAAGGAAGAAATAGAAAACAACGAAAACAATTACGATAGGCAGAATTTGTGGAATAAGAGCCGTCATATCTCCTTGAGGAGTGGCGGTGTTTGCTGCTGTCAGTGGGAATGTCGACATAGAACCGAATAATCCTGTCATTGATACACCTCCAAATGTGTTGTAAGCCGTATTTCCTCTGCCAAATCGGCAAAGAATAAAACCATCTACAGACTCCAAACTACATTATACAATTATTTTTTCAATATTACAAGTAGTTTCAGTAAATTTTAAGTCTTTGTGTGAAAAATTTTATTATTACATCATAAGGAGCCGTCATTATGATTATTTCCCTTGTTAGAACTCTCATTCTCTATGGACTCATTGTTTTATTTATGCGTCTTATGGGAAAAAGGCAGTTAGGTCAACTTGAACCATCAGAACTTGTTGTTTCAATTATGATTTCCGACCTTGCCGCCGTTCCCATGCAAAACCCGGGTATACCACTTATTGCAGGTGTTGTACCTATTGTCACTCTATACTGTGCAGAGATGATTTTAAGTATATTGTGCAAAAAATCTATGTCGATACGAAAACTACTTTGCGGACACCCAAGTATTATCATTTTAGACGGTGTTATAAATCAAGATGAACTTAAACGACTTCGTATAAGTGTTACGGAACTTTTAGAGGAACTGCGTCTAAAAGACGTATTTGACATTTCAGAAGTCAGTTGCGGATATTTGGAAACAAACGGGCAGTTAAGCGTACTTCTAAAGCCCAATGCTCGTAATGTTACTGTCGGTGATATGAATATACCAACTGAAAACAAAGCAACAAATTATATTACAGTCATTGCCTGTGGTAAACTTATCAAGGAAAACTTATATGCTTGTGGGCGTGATGAAAAGTGGCTTGAAAAACGACTAAAAAAAGAGAAAGTACGATCATATCGTGACGTATTTCTTCTGATTGTTGATGACGTTGGTAATAGTGTTTTAATACCCAAAGCACCTGACAGAAAGCCTACCGAGAAAGATGCTTAACTATAAAACGGAGAGTTAAAATGAAAATTGACAGAAATATCCTTAACTTAATAATCACATTGGCAGTATTTGTTGCCCTTATTTTTGCAGGAGTTGCAAATTTATCCTCTGCACAAAAGCGGTGTGACGCCTTTTTAGAGTATGCCGACAGTTGTATGACGGCCTGTGCAAATGACGACAGTGTGACAGCCCTTGAAACCCTTGACGAGTTTCGCAAATCTTGGGACAGTCAAAGTCTGTATTTAGCGGCAATATTTGAGCATACAAAATTTGAAAGCGTCGAAGTTTCACTTTCCCTTGCAAAGGCTTCTCTTATTTACAACGACACCCGAAGTGCATATACACATCTCACATCGCTACGGCAGATGATAGAACAACTTAAAGATGTCGAGGCATTTGAACTTGAAAATATCTTGTGATTTTTATAATTTCCGTGTATACTGTAATTACATTCTATTACACGGAGGCTTATATGAACTTTGCAAAAATATGCACAACCTTACAAGATAATAATAAACTGATAGAATTTTCCTTTGATTTAACGAAAGATATTCCAAATGATATTGATTTTACAAATGATACCATTCCTCTTTTTACAAACTTTGGAACAGATATTTTAAGTAACCAATATGTTCTTTTCTACGAAAACGCATTATCCAATATATGTAACTTGTGCGACAAATCGAACACTGTCGTAATTTCACCGTCACGACACAGTATTCTTCGTAGCGGAAAGGCAATCTCTGACTTTTTGGTTCGTGCAGACAGAGATAATCTTTTTGTACTTCTCTCACCTGCCCAACTTCTGACAAACTCTTCAGAGGACGAAATGTTTTACGCTCTTGACGGACATATATACGGTATTTACGCCACAGATATTGATTTGACAACTGACAAAATCGTTACATTAGGTGAAGGCGACGTGTCGTGGACAACAGTCTTAACACTTCTTTCCGACCATTGCCCTGACGGCACAATATATCTGCCCGATACAGACAGATATACAGTTGACTGCGATTTTTTAAGAAAACTTGACGAAGTCGCTTGTCGTATGCTCGGTTAAGCCTATATATTTTGTCACTTTGCCATTGAAAAATGAATAGCATTTGTGATATACTGTGGTTTGTATGGAAAAGAAACGAAATTCGGAGGAATTACGAATGGAAAAAATTAAAATGACTACCCCTCTCGTTGAGATGGACGGCGACGAAATGACTCGTGTTTTGTGGAAGATGATTAAGGATATCTTAATTCTTCCTTATGTAGACTTAAAAAGCGAATACTACGATTTAGGTCTTAAATATCGTGATGAAACGAATGATCAAGTAACAATTGACTCTGCTCTTGCAACCAAGAAATACGGCGTTGCAGTTAAGTGTGCTACCATTACACCAAACGCAGCCCGTGTTAAAGAGTATAACTTGCGTCAAATGTGGAAAAGCCCCAACGGTACTATTCGTGCGATTTTGGACGGAACGTGTTTCCGTAAGCCAATTATTGTAAAGGGAATTGAGCCGTACATAAAAAATTGGAAATCTCCCATTACAATCGCAAGACACGCCTATGGTGATATATACAAGGCTACTGAGTTAAAAGCACCTGCAAATTCCAAGGCTGAACTTGTTGTTACTGACAGCGATGGCAAGGAAACTCGTGCTTTAATTCACGATTTCAAAACTGATGGTATTTTGATGGGTATGCACAACATAGACGACAGTATCGCAAGTTTTGCCCATTCATGTTTTAAGTTTGCACTTGATGAAAAGCAAGACCTGTGGTTCTGTGCAAAAGATACTATATCCAAAACATACGACCACCGTTTCAAAGACATTTTCCAAGAGATTTACGATAATAATTACAAGGCAAAGTTTGAGGCTTGTGGCATTACCTACTTCTACACCTTGATAGATGATGCCATTGCTCGTGTTATCAGAAGTGAAGGCGGATTTATCTGGGCGTGTAAGAACTACGACGGAGACGTTATGAGTGATATGATTGCCACCGCTTTCGGAAGTCTTGGCATGATGAGTTCTGTACTCGTTTCTCCTGATGGCACATACGAATTTGAGGCTGCACATGGTACTGTAACACGTCACTACTACAAGTACTTAAAGGGTGAGCCTACTTCTACGAACTCTGTTGCTACTTTGTACGCATGGTCAGGTGCTCTCCGCAAGAGAGGCGAACTTGACAATTTACCCGCTCTCTGCGAATTTGCAGAACGTCTTGAAAAGGCAACTGTTGCAACTATTGAAGATGGTGTTATGACAGGAGATTTGTATGCACTTTCTACACTTGCAAATAAAAAGACAGTTGACAGCGAAACATTCCTTCGTGAAATTGCTTTAAGACTTGACAAAATGTACGCATAGCCAAAAATTAGAACGCCGCCATACAGATATTTCTGTGTGGCGGTTCTTTTATCTAAAAATTCACAGAAAAATCACTTGTTCTTTTAATTCTTTGTGGTATACTAAACTTGTAATACTTGGAAAGAAGGTAATTTGCCGTGCTTACCATTCACAACTTAAATGATCGCAAAGATGCCTTTGATACTGTATGTCGTTGGATTTATGACGAATTTATTGTAGGACAACGAGAGAGTATGTCATACGCCGATGTTGAAAAACTGTTTCGTGAAAGACTTGATACTAATTATCCACAGACTCTTGTCGCCGAATATGACGGCAAATATGTTGGTACAGTATCTCTTGTCAAAGACGACAAAATTGAAGATTGCACATACACACCATGGCTTGCGTCCCTCTTTGTACTTCCTGAATACAGAAATCTTGGAATAGCACGTTTACTTATAGACCGCTGTGCAAACGAGGCACGAAAGTTAGGTTTTAACGAACTTTATCTTCATACTGAGAAAACTGACGGCTACTACGTTTCTCTCGGTTGGGATAAAGTTGAGGAACGTGTTGACTGCTATGGTCTTGACACTCGAATTTACAAGATGCCTCTAAAGCCTGAACGGCTCAATATCGGCTGTCATCTGTCTGTAAGTCGAGGTTTTGCCCACATGGGTAAAGAGGCATTGTCTATCAATGCAAATACATTCCAATTCTTTAGCAGAAATCCTCGTGGCGGTGCGGTAAAGAAAGCAGACCCAACAGATGTGGCAGCATTAAGAGCGTTATGCAAAGAGAATAAATTTGCAAAACTTCTCGTTCATGCACCTTATACCTTAAATCCATGTTCAATAGACGAAAAAGTACGAGACTTTGCATATCGTGCTATGTCTGAAGATTTGGAAAATCTCAACTTACTTCCCTATCAAATGTACAACTTCCACCCAGGCTCCCATGTAGGACAGGGCATTGACGCCGGCATCTCTCTTATATGTGACCTGTTAAATCGTGTATTAACTCCTGAACTTAAAACTACCGTACTGCTTGAAACGATGGCCGGAAAAGGAAGTGAAGTTGGCGGTACATTTGAAGAACTAAAACGAATTATAGACGGTCTAAAATTTCCTGAAAAAGTCGGTATATGTATGGATACTTGCCATATTCACGATGCAGGATATGATATTATAAACGACTTAGATGGTGTACTTAATGAGTTCGACCGCATTATCGGTCTTGACAAACTCTGTGCAATCCACTTAAACGACAGTATGAATGAACGAGGTGCAAAAAAGGATCGCCACGCAAAAATCGGCGAGGGAAAAATCGGACTTGACGCAATGGTACGAATTATCAACCACCCATCATTGTCCCACCTTCCATTCTACCTTGAAACGCCAAACGAACTTGACGGCTATGCGGCAGAAATCGAATGTCTTCGTAGTCATTATAGTGTATAATAGTATAAAAGAAGAAAGGACGATTATTATGAAAAAATCATTTTCTCTTGCGATCTTTACAATTGCTGCTGCAGGTGCAGCCGCTGCTTTAGGTGTACACCTTGCACGTAAAAACAGTGACAATAAACTTGTGGCAAAAATTACAGACTATATAAACGGCATTACAGACGCAAAAGACGTTGCCGTTGATGTTCCATGCAAGTGTGACTCCACTTGTGAAAGTGATACTTCCTGTGAAAGTGATACTCCTTGTGAGTGCGATACTTCCTGTGAGTGCGATACTCCCTGTGAGTGCGATGACGCTTCGGCAGAATAAGTCCATCAAAAGACGTTCCTAAGCCTAAGCAGGAGCGTCTTTTTTAATGAATTTGCAAAATATTATTTCCAATTAAGTATGATATAATATTTTTTATCTCGGAAAGGTTGAGTGTTGTGGCAAGACTGCTCATTACAGATGATGAATCGGGCATTAGAGATATAATAAGAAAGTACGCTGTTTTTGAAAACTATACGGTAGACGAGGCTGTCAACGGCATTGAGGCTGTCAATAAGTGTCGTGAAAACAAATACGACCTTGTAATTTTAGATATTATGATGCCTTTAATGGACGGATATACTGCTTGTCGGGAAATCCGCAAAAACAGTTGCGTTCCTATTCTCATGCTGTCTGCCCGTGGTGAAGAATACGACAAAATCAGAGGTTTTGAGTTAGGTGTTGATGACTATGTTGTTAAGCCTTTCTCACCAAAGGAACTTATGATGCGTATCGGTGCTATTTTGAAGCGTACAAACGCTTTAGAAAATGCACATGACTCCATTTCTTTCGAGGGCCTTTGTGTTGATTTCACAGCACGTATAGTATCTATTGACGGTGTACGCTGTGATTTATCTCCTAAAGAATACGACCTTCTTTTCTACATGGTACGTAATCGAGGTATCGCTTTAAGTCGTGAAAAACTAATTTCTGACGTTTGGGGTTGGGACTTTTTTGGTGACGACAGGACACTTGACACTCACATTAAACTTCTTAGAAAAAGTCTTGGTGACTACGCCAAATTCATTGTAACATTACGAGGGGTGGGATATCGTTTTGAAGCGTAAAGCAAGTGGCATCAAGTGGAAAATATTTGCTTACTTTGCCGTATTTGTAGCAGTACTTTTGACGCTGTTATGGACATTTCAGACGGTATTTCTTGAGTCATTTTACAAGACTATTAAAAGTCATACTATCCGCACAAGTGCAGAACTGTTATGCAAGAATATAGAGTCAGATGACTTGCAAGCACTTGTGGAGCAAATTGCGTCACAAAATGATATGGGTGTTCGTGTGTTTCGTGCCAACGATAGAGAACTTGTCCCCTCAGAGCCATCACCAAACGATATTATAAATCGTATGTCTATAGGCGATATATATCTTTACTATCGTAATGCAGTAAACAATGACGGAGTCGCCTTTGAGATAGTAAAGCCAAAGGTCAATGGGTTGTATCTACCTGGATTTATGACACAATCTTCAACGGAAAACATGGTTTACGTAAGAGTTCTTACTATGTCAGACGGCAGAGAGGCTATGGTCGCCTTGTCAACACAAATTACACCTGTTGGTGCTACTGTATATACTTTGCGTATCCAACTTGTATGTATAACTATTATTTTACTTTTACTGTCCGTATTGCTTGTTTTACTTCTTTCTCGCAAAATATCAAAGCCCATTGTAACATTAAATGAAAAAGCGAAAAGTCTTGCTGTAGGTGATTACACAGCCGATTATACTGCTCACGGGTATCGTGAAATAAGTGAACTTGGTGATACCCTCAACTATGCGGCAGGTGAACTGTCAACAGTTGAGTCTTTGCGTAGAGATCTTCTTGCCAACGTATCCCATGACCTACGCACTCCTTTGACCCTTATAACAGGATATAGTCAGGCAATGCGTGATTTACCCGGAGAAAACACTCCTGAAAATATCCAAATTATCATAGATGAGGCGAATCGTCTTACACTTCTTGTAAACGATATTATGGAACTTTCAAAACTACAATCAGGTGCATACGAAATGCAGTATAAGCCGTTTGCATTTACTGAAAGTCTGCGTGATATTGTTGAACGCATTTCCGTACTGACTCGTCCAAACGACTTAAATATTACATTTGAATTTGACAGAGATGTTGCTATATTGGGCGATGAAAAGCAACTGTCACGAGTAACATATAATTTAATTCAAAATGCGATACAGCATATCGGCGACGATAAGACTATCACAGTAGTTCAAAAGATAAAGAATAAAACTGTTCGTGTCGAGGTCAAAGATAATGGTGTAGGTATCTCTCCTGAAGAATTGCCTCACATCTGGAACAGATACTATAAACTTGACCGCACCGAACACAATCGTAGTATGGGTACGGGTCTTGGTCTTTCCATTGTTCAGGCAATTCTCAAAGCCCACAATGCACGATATGGCGTTGAAAGTACCAGTGGCTGTGGCAGTACATTTTGGTATGAACTTCCAATTTATGAGGAAGACATCACATATTTCTAACGGTAAAATAGCATAAGAATGTTTTGTTATTAACAAGACAAAAATTTTACGCCGTTTCTTTAAGAAACTTTCATTAGTCAAATATCCTCCGACAAAAAACACTGTCGAAGGATATTCTTTTCATAACACTATCGTTACAAATCAGGACTTGAATTTGTGGCAAAGCGTGTTATAATAAATATATTATGCCTGTAAGGAGGTTAAAAATGGACGTAAACAAACAGGAACTTGAGTATCTTGAAAAGACTCTTGACCTCATTGATCGTCAACTTGCGGAAACAATGCAAAGTCATGCCGATACCATTGCCGAGTTACAGGAAGAACGTCGTTATATGTGGGAGGAAACCAACCACCACTCCTCCGACCTTGAAAAACTCGGTGAGGCTCTTAATTCATTAAGTGTTATTGAGGCTCGAACAGCACGCTATAGTGACTTGGATAAAGCAGTCAAACGATATACTTTAATGCGGCAATCACCATACTTTGCCCGTATAGATTATCGTGAGGACGGTATGAGTGATGAGTCTATATATATAGGACGTGCCAATCTCCTTGATACAAAGACTCTTGATTCAGTCGTATACGATTGGCGTAGTCCTGTTGCAAGTATCTTCTACCGGTTTCCTCGTGGTCGTGTTTATTATGATGCCCCTTACGGCAGAATTGAAGGTGAACTTTTAGGGAAAAGACAGTACTCTATTAAAAATGGACAGTTGGAGTTTTTCTTCGATTCAGACTTAAACATTCAAGACGAAATGCTTGGTGAGGCACTTGCAAAAAACTCATCTCTTAAAATGAAAACTATCGTTGAAACGATACAAGCACAGCAAGACGAAATTATCCGTGACGATAGAAATGATGTACTTGTAGTGCAAGGCGTTGCAGGTAGTGGAAAAACGTCAGTCGCACTCCACAGAGTCGCATATCTCATGTATCAAGGTATGAACGAAAAACTATCGGCCAACAATATTGTAATTATCTCGCCAAACGATTTGTTCTCCACATACATTTCAAACGTACTTCCCGAACTTGGTGAAGATAACGTGGCAAGCGTTTTATTTGAGGACCTTTGTGTAAAGGCGACGTCAGAAACTGTTAATCCACTACCACGAAATACCCTTATAGAACGTCTTATTAAAACTGATGAAACGCCGTTAGGTAAATTACTTCGTGACAGCGTTGAGTTTAAGAGTGGCCGCACATTTATGACGATTCTCGACCGCCTAATTGACGAATTTGCCCATCGTCTGTGTCCTTTTTCAGACGTGTTCTACAACGGAAAATGTGTAGCAACAAGACAAGAGCAAAAGGAGTTTTTACTCCATAACACCTACAATACGCCTATCGCAATACGTCTGTTAAGACTTGAAGAACGTCTTATCGACCAAATGCGTGAACTTCGCCGTGAACGTGCAAAGCATTTGACAACCTTAGCAAGCGGTGATATAGGCCCTGACAGCGAAACGAAACGTCTTGTCCATACCTACGCCGTTCACGAGGCAAACACGTTGGTAGAACACATTCGCAGTTACACTCGTGTCGATTATATGGCATTGTACCGCCGTCTGTTTACCGATAAACTGCTGTTTGCTCGTGTCAGTCAAGGATTAAAACTCCCTGATAATATTGACGATATTATTTCTTTGACAATTCGTGAACTTGACTCAACAAAACTGTCATTTGAAGATGCAACTGCACTTTGCTATCTGACAACGAAAATGGCAGGTATAGACGAATATCGTGATATTCGTCAAGTTGTCATTGACGAGGCACAGGACTACTACCCTATCCACTTTGCAATTTTTGCAAATGTATTCACTCATTCACGATTTACTATACTTGGTGACGTAAACCAAACTATTGAAAAAGAGGCTAAACTTTCCTTATATGACGAGGCTATTGAGATACTTGGTCGCAAGCGAAATATTGTGCTAAAACTGTCTAAAAGTTATCGCAGTACAATAGAAATCCAAAACTTTGCCTCACGCCTTCTTGCTTACAATGCGGATACATCGACATTTGAGCGTCATGGTGAAGTACCAAAGATGATACGTTGTACAGATACAAACGAAATGTATCGTACCATTGCAAAAGATGCTCAGGCAATGCGTACCGATGGACTTGGCAGTGTTGCTGTTATATGTAAAAGTTCTAAGGAAGCACAAATCGTTGCACGTCATTTAAGTGGTTACATTGATTGTACGTTAATTGACGAGCATACGGAAAATCAAGTTGACGGAGTTTTAGTTGTCCCGGTGTATATGGCAAAAGGTCTTGAATTTGACGGTGTAATTGTATATGATGCAAGTTGTGATAAGTACCACTCGTCCTATGATAAGCAACTTCTCTATATCGCTTGCACTCGCCCACTCCACAGACTTCACCTGTATTCTGAAAATGAGTTTTCAAAATTTCTATTATAATCAAAACCACCAGTGAAACTGGTGGTTTGCACAGCCCCTATAAGGGGCAAATACAGGCTTCATCCCTAAAAGGGACCACTGAAGTTTGACACCGCATTACACTCACAGGCAGCCGCTCACGTGCGGCTGTCTTTTTTTT